>CAXTSB010000115.1:0-10374 GCA_964246845.1 uncultured Acidobacteriaceae bacterium | reverse complement strand
GATATGGCGGGCGTCGTGCTCCTGTACAACTCCATCAAAGGAACACCGATTATCAATTTGTCGGCGCCCGATGCCCGGCAGCAGTTTTCCACCGAGGACGCGGCCAAGATCCTGGCGCGCGGCCTGGGCACGGCACCCGCGCCGACGCCGCTGGGCAAAGTGACGGACGGCGTGACCATCCCGGGCCGCGCGGGCAATGCAATTCCCATCCGGATTTACACCCCGATAGGCACGGGTCCGTTCCCGGTCATCACGTATTTTCATGGCGGCGGCTTTGTCATCGCCACCATCGACACCTATGACGCGAGCGCACGCGCCCTGGCGAGCCTTGCAAACGCGATCGTGGTCTCGGTTGAATACCGCAAAGCGCCCGAAGCGCCCTACCCGGCGGCGTTGAACGATGCCGTCGACGCCTACACCTGGGTGACGCGCAATATCGGCACCTACTCCGGAAATGCGGCCAAGGTCGCGGTCGCGGGCGAAAGCGCGGGCGGCAATCTGGCGACCGAGGTCGCCATCGCGGCTCGGGACATCGGATTGCAGCGGCCCACGCATCAGCTGCTCATTTATCCGGTCACGAGCGGCAATGTGAACCAGGCCTCTGACCTCTTCTACACGGATTCGCGCCTACCCCTGCCGACCGCGGCGCTGCCCTACTTCTTCGGGCTGTACGGCGGCAGCGCCAGCGACCCGGGCGTCGCGCCGATTAACGCCAACCTCCAAAACCTGCCGCCCGCGACGATCATCGCCGCGCAAGCCGACCCGCTCCAGAGCGACGGCCTGGCCTACGCCGCGGCGCTGCAAGCGGCGGGCGACCAGGTGACCTACCGGCTGTATACAGGCACGACGCACGAGTTCTTCGGGCTCGGCGCGGTAGTGCAGAAAGCGGCTCAGGCGGAGCAGTTCGGAGCCTCGCAGGTGGCGGCTTCGTTCCGGTAGCACGATCGCACCAGGCGGTGCAAGGTCAGCATTGCACCGCCTTCCGGGGTCATCCTGAACGGAGTGAAGGATCTGCTGTTCTCGACAGCGTGGACAAGCAGCAGATTCTTCGCTTGCAGCCTGCAATCGGGCGAGCCCCTTACTCTTCCTTCTCGTGCAGCTTCGCAAGCCCGGCGAAATCTTCGAGGGTCGTCGTATCCCCCTTGATCTCGCCGTTTTGCGCGAGCTCGCGCAGCAGGCGGCGCATAATTTTGCCGGAGCGGGTCTTAGGCAGCGCTTCCACAAACCGGATCTCCTCCGGCCGCGCGAACGGGCCGATTTCACCGGCGACCCAGGCGCGGAGCTCTTCGCGCAGCGCGCCCGAGGGCTCCGCGCCGTCGCGCAGGCTGACAAAGGCGGCGATGCCCTCGCCCTTCAACTCATGCGGGACGCCGACCGCGGCCGCTTCCGACACGGCTTTGTGCGCGACTAAAGCCGACTCGATCTCGGCGGTGCCCAAGCGGTGCCCGCTCACGTTCAGCACGTCGTCCACCCGGCCCATCAGCCAGTAGTAGCCGTCCTCATCCACGCGCGCGCCGTCGCCTGAGAAATAGCAGCCGGGGATCTCGGACCAGTAGGTCTTCAGGTAGCGCTCGTGGTCGCCCCAGATCGTCCGCGCGATCGACGGCCAAGGTTTGCGCATGACCAGCAGCCCGCCTTGACCCTGCGGCACGGCTTGGCCCTGTTTGTCCACGACTGCGGGCTCCACTCCAAGGAATGACAGGGTCGCGGAGCCGGGCTTCGTTGCAATCGCGCCGGGCAGCGGTGTGAGCATGTGCGCGCCGGTCTCGGTTTGCCACCAGGTGTCCACGATGGGGCAGCGCCCCCGGCCGACCTCGGCGTGGTACCAGAGCCAAACCTCGGGGTTGATCGGCTCGCCGACCGAGCCGAGCACGCGCAGGGTGTCGAGCTTCGCCGCGCGCGGGTGCTCCGAGCCCCACTTCATGAAAGCGCGGATCGCGGTCGGCGCGGTGTAAAAGCCCGTCACGCGATGGCGGTCGATGATCCGCCAAAACCGCCCGGGGTCGGGGCAGTTCGGCGCGCCCTCGTAGAGCAGCGTGGTGACGCCGTTCAGCAGTGCGCCGTACAGAGTGTAGGAGTGGCCCGTAATCCAGCCAATATCGGCGGTACACCAGAAAATGTCGTCCGGATGCAAGTCAAATACGAGCTTCGAGGTGAGATAGACCTGGACCGCGTAGCCGCCTTGCGTGTGGACCAGGCCTTTGGGCTTGCCGGTGGTGCCGGAGGTATACAGGATGAACAGCGGGTCCTCGGCGGCGAGCGGCTCGGCCGGGCACTGGGGTTCGGCCTCCGCCATGCGCTCATGCCACCACACGTCGCGGCCGGGCTCCATGGCCACGGGCGAGCCGGTGCGCCGGAACACCACGACGCCGCGGACCTCCGAGCATTGCTTCAAGGCTTCGTCGACCGCGGGCTTCAGCTTGATCTCAGCCCCTCGGCGGTACGTGCCGTCCTGCGTGAGCACGACCCGGCAGTCCGCATCGCGGATGCGGTCGGCAATGGCTTGCGGGGCGAAACCGCCGAAGATCACGGAATGGACGGCGCCGATGCGGACGCAGGCGAGCATCGCGATCGCGGCTTCGGGGCACATGCCCATGTAGATCGCGACGCGGTCGCCTTTCCGGACGCCGAGCGCGCGCAGCATGTTCGCCGCCCGGGCGACCTCGGCGAGCAGCTCTGTGTAGCTCAAGGTGCGGACCTCACCCGGCTCGCCCTCCCAAATCAGGGCCGTGTGCCCCCCGCGCCCCGCTTCGACATGGCGGTCCAGGCAGTTGCGGCTCAGGTTGGTGCGGCCGTCCGCGAACCAGCGGATTGCCGGGTCCGGCGCGCCCGGCTGCCACTCAAGCGCCTTCGTCGGCGGCTCGAACCAGTCCAGCTCCGCGGCGATGCCGAGCCAAAACTCTTCCGGAGCTTTAATCGAGCGCCGGTACAGAGCGCTGTAGGCTTCCGGTGAGGAAACGTGAGCCCCGGCGGCAAAAGTAGGCGGCGGCGGAAACAGGCGCTGCTCGCGCGGCGCTGAGGGGAGGTTGGAGATTTCGGGCATGGGTGCGCTCGCCCTACGGTAGCGAGACGGCGGGCGCGGAAGCAAGGGTTTGCCTCATTTTGTAGGCAGCCGCCCGCGGATTTGTGCATTTTTCTCTTTTTCCGTAGAAACTGTATGGGTGTAAACCAATGTGCCGCGCCGGCCGCGGCAAAGGCTGAGACCGATGAGCACAACGAGCGCTGTAGCAAACGCGGCAGGCGGAACAGGATTTCTGGATCGTGAGCGGACAGTGGCTCCGCTCGGCTGGAGCCGGTGGCTGGTGCCCCCGGCGGCACTGGCGGTACACCTGGCTATCGGGCAGGTGTATGCATTTTCAGTATTCGTTAAGCCGCTTACGGCGCTTGCCGGTCCGGGCGGGTCGCACTGGAACCAAAAGCAGGTCGCGGTCATCTTCTCGATCGCCATCGCGGTGCTGGGCATCTCCGCCGCGCTGTTCGGCAAATGGATCGAGCGGGTCGGCGTGCGCAAGCCGCTCGTGATCGCGGCTTCGTGCTTCGGGCTGGGCTTCGTGGTGGCCGCGGCCGGGGTGCAGCTGCACTCGCTGCCGCTCATCTATTTGGGTTACGGCGTCATCGGCGGCATCGGGCTGGGGCTGGGGTACATCACGCCGGTCGGCACGCTCATCAAGTGGTTTCCCGACAAGACCGGTCTTGCGACCGGCATGGCCATCATGGGTTTCGGCGGCGGCGCGTTGATCGGCTCGCCGCTCACCACGCAGCTGTCCGCGTTTTGGAAGACGCACTCCAGCTTTCAGCCGGTCGCGGCCACCATGGTCACCATGGGCGTGTTTTACTTCTGCCTGATGCTGTTCGGGGCGCTGCTGCTCCGCGTGCCGCGTCCGGGTTGGAAGCCCGCCGGCTGGATGCCGCCCTCGGGTGCGGCTGCCGCGAAGCCGGGTCTTGTCAGCTCGCATAATGTGTCCGCGAGCTCGGCTATGAGCACACCGCAGTTTTGGCTCATATGGGCGATGCTGTTCCTGAATGTGACCGCGGGCATCGGCATTCTTGAGTCGGCCGCGCCCATGATTCAAAACTTCTTCCCCGGCAAGGTCAACGCGTCCGAGGCGGTCGGGTTCGTCGGCGTGCTTTCGCTGTTCAACATGGGCGGACGGTTTGTCTGGTCGTCGATGTCGGACTTCGTGGGCCGCAAGCTCACCTTCACAACCTTCTTCGTACTGGGCACGACGTTGTTCTTTTTCCTGCCGAGCATTGCGTCGGTTCCATTGTTCGTCGTGGTTGCCGGCGTGCTCATTTCCATGTACGGCGGAGGGTTCTCGACCGCGCCGGCGTTTCTCAAGGACCTGTTCGGGACCGTTGAGGTGAGCGCGATCTACGGGCGCCTGCTCACCGCTTGGTCCACCGCCGGGGTGATCGGGCCGTTGCTGGTGGCCTACATTCTGGACAAGGCGACCGCCGCCGGGCAGCCCTTGCGCTCGGCTTACCCGCTGGTGCTGCACATCATGGCGGGGCTGCTGGTGGTGGGTCTGCTCGCGAGCCTGCTGGTGCGCCCGGTTGCCGAGCGCTTCTGGATGCCCGCGAAACCGGCTGTGGTGTAAGGGAGGAACATGGAAGACGAAAAAGTAACGACGTCGCCGGTCAGCATCGCCCTGGCATGGCTGGTGGTGGCTCTGCCCGCGGCTTGGGGAATCTACAACACCGTCCTGCGTGCGGCCAAGCTATTCCAATAAATGGACACATTCGCGCCTGAGCTCCTCGGCGGCGGAGTCGCACCCACGGGCCGAGCCGCCGCGGGCGCATCAGGGGTGCATTCGACCATGGCCGCCTCAGCCGCAACAGCAACCGCTTTCACTGTAAGCCGCAAAGCCCCGCGCGATCCGGCGATCGACTATCTGCGCGCGTTTGTCATCCTGGTGGTGCTGGCCGGCCACTGCGCCCTGGCGTACGCAACGATCCTTCGTCAACCGACGGCATGGAACTCCATCATCCCCATCCTCGACCTCGGGACTTCTTCCGCCGGGTTGAGCTATATCGCCAACTTTCTCGACATCGCGTCGATGGGGACGCTGTTTTTTCTGTCGGCGTTGTTTGTCGCCCCGGCGCTCATGCGCCACGGCCCCGCGATGTTTCTCCGCGGCCGCATGCTGCGGCTTGCACTGCCGTTCCTTATCTCCATTACGCTGCTGCTGCCGCTGGGCTACTACGCGGCATGGGAGCTCCGCAACCCGGGCGGCAGCTATGCAAACTTTTGGTCAATGCTCGCGCGCGGACGCTTCTACGCGGCCGGCCCGGCTTGGTTTCTGTGGGTCCTGCTTGCGTTTGACTGTTTATTGGCAGCGGCGTTCGTGCTGCTCGGCAACCGTTTGCCAAAGTGGGCGCGGACGGTCGAGCAGCTCGGGGAACGGCCCGTGCGGATGGCGGGCGCGCTGATCCTAGTCTGCACGGTTCTGTACCTGCCCATGTTCGCCCGCTCCGGATTCGCGTACTACGGAGGCTGGCGGTATCTCACGCCGCCTTTTCTCTTTGAGCCTTCGCATTTCCTGCTGTATTGGACTTGGAGCTGCCTCGGCTTTCTCGCGGGAGCAGCCGAGTTGGATAAAGGCCTGCTCGCTCCGTCCGGCAGCTTCCTCACGCATTGGCGCTGGTGGGCGGGGGCGGGGGCTGTTGTTTTCAACCTCCAATGGCTCCTGCACGGCCTACCCGCCCTCGCCGGCGCGCGGACGGCGGGGCCGCACCTGCTGCTGGGGTTTATTTGGGTCGTCACGCACGTCATGTGCGTGCTCGGTCTGCTCGCCCTGTTCCGCGGCGCGGTCCAGGTGCGGCGGCCTGTGTTCGATTCGCTCGCGCGCTGCTCCTACGGCGTGTACCTGCTGCACTATGTCTTTATGCTGTGGTGCCAGCGCCTGCTGCTTCCCTGGCCGATGGGAGCATGGAGCAAGTTCACGATCTCGTTCACTTTCACGCTCGGCTGCAGCTGGAGCGTGGCCGCGTTGCTGACGCGCACGCCGGGACTCCGGCGCATTCTGTAATCTCTACTGCACCACGGCGTCGAAAACCCCGGTTTCCACGGTCGCGGCGCGCTTCATCTGCACAAAGATGCGGTAGCGCCCGGCTGTAGGAAACCCATACGGGAATGCCACCGTGCTGGAAGGCGAGTCCATGGCCATCGTCATGGTTCCGGACGTCGGTCCGGTTTCGTTGGCCAGCATCATGGCCGCCATCGCGGCGGACCCTTCTGGATGCACATGGGCGAATACCGTTCCATCTGTTTTAAGAAACGCCGCATGGCCGACCATGCCCATGTACAGCCCCATGTCCTTCGCGGGCTGCCCGTCCGGGCCGAGCAGATGAAAACGGAACTGGTAGCCGTTCCCCGCGCGCAGCACCGGCGGCCGATCCCACACCATTACCGAGCCGTCCGGCAGCGTGAAGCGGGTGGCCGGCTCCGCCCTGTTGATCGGGGCAGCCGCGCCCGCGGCGTCGTCGCCCGTGAGCGGGCGTCCGGGAAGGTCGGCGGGAACGGACAGGCTGGCCACGGCTGTTTCAGGAAAGCCGTTTGCATGGACCAGGTCACTGTAGAGGGTGTACCGTCCTGGCGGCATGGCTGGGAGCGCCAGCTGAAACTTGCCCGCGCCCACCTGCTCCGGGTGGAGGTGAAACACGGTATCCAACCCGGGTTCGCGGACGGCATACAGGTGCATGAGGTGGCCGTGGTCCGGGATGAAATCCGAAGCCGGACGCGCTTCCGCCGACATGCTGGTGAGCTGAAGCGCGAGTTCGCCGCCGCGCAGATTGGCCGCCATGCGGATAGGCTGGTATACTCCGAGTTGACTGTTCGCGGCGGAAATATTCCACCAGCGATCGCCGATGGTGAGCAGGCCGACGATGACGACGAACGCGGCGCTGCCCGCGACCACCGCCCGCACTGCCAAAGCCTTTCCGCGTGCCGCGACGCCCGGCGGCAGTTCCGACTCGCGGGCGGCGGCCGCGACGATCGCCACCGCACCGAACACAAGAAGCAAGCCCAGGGCAGCCAAGCCGTAGCCTAAGCCGCGAGGCATGGCGGAAATGGACAACGGTACCGCCGCCACGGGAACCGAGATCTCCCGCACGCCCGCGGGCCCGTCCATGCGGAAGCGCAGCCGCCAAGAACCGGGAGCCATGATCCAAAGGCTGCCGGAGTGGAAGGCCGGGTCGGCTGAGGAAGGCGCGAGGGTTTCCGGTTCCGGCAGGAGCTGCGAGCCGTTGCCGGTGAGGAAGGACCCCGCCACGGTGATGGTCCGCGGCGGAGCACCTACGGAGTGTGTTTCCACAATCACCGCACCGGGAATCACCACCGGCATGCGCAGGGTCACAAACAGCTTGTACGGCCCCGCGGACACGTCTTCATACACATCCTTGCTGCCGACATGCGCTTGGGCCGCTTGGGAAACGAGAAGCAGGAGAAGTGAAAGGAGTAAACGAAGCTTCATCGGCGCACCCTCCCCATCCATCGGCCCACGACAAGAGCAGCCCAGCCGGAAAACGCGCTGAGCACCATGGCCCGAAGCAGGCCAAGCCAGAGGTGAAGCCCGTGCGCGGGATTGCGGAAATACGGCACCTTTTCTTCGACATGCGAGTACGAAGGAAAATCAACCGTACCGAACAGCGGGCCGTGGGCTTGGGGAGAAAGCAGGAACGATGCGAACGGCCACTCCACAGCCACAAAGGTGAGCGTGAACACAACAGCCGCGGCCAGGGCTAACCACGGTGCGGCAAGCTTGCGGATGCGTTGGCCCAGCAAATCGACCGCGGCGGCCGGAACAATAAGGAGCAAGGGAAAGGACGGCGGCACCATGTGCGTCACCGGGTTGTACACCGGGCCTAGGCGCGGGTGCGCGGGAAAGAGAGGAAGGATGTAAAGAAACGCGAGCTGCCCGATGGTATACACGCCGGCAGCCCAGGTGGCCGCCCACCGATGTTTTGAGACTTGGCGCGTCAGCAGCAGGATCGGCAGCACCATCAAGGCGGTGAGCCGGTAGCTTTGCGTGCCGTGCAGATGGTACCGGTGCGTGTACGCGATCAGCAGCAGCATCTGGTCGCTGACCAGAAGGCCGCCGATGTAGAGCAGCAGCGTTTGGAGCCGTTTGTACAGGCGCTCTGAAGCGGCACCGCTCATGGCGGCTGAGGCGAGCAGCAGGATGCCGAGTGTCACCGCGCGCATGCCGGCGGCGATCACGAAGTGCGGCGGGCTGACCAAGGAAACATCGAGGCCGTAGGCCGCATGCCACCAATTGTCGAACGGTGCGGCGGTGAGCATGGCCAAACCGCCCCACGCGGCGACAAACGCCCCAAGCGGCGCCCGGATGCCGAGAATGGAAACCGAAGCAGCCCGAAGCCGGGGCGAAAAACCGAATGTGGAGGCCAGGATCAGGTACGTACACACGAGCCCGGCGAGTACGCCGCACATGTAGATGGCGACGTGGGCGGGATTCCAAAAGCTATCGCGCCCGATCGACTCATGCCAGGAAACATCCCACCAGGTACCGAGCGAAGACGATGTTATACCGAGAACCCCGACGGCAACATACCAGGGAACGCCCTCCGCTCCGGCCGCGGCGAAAGCTGCGGGAGGGCGCTCGACGCTGATCGCGGTTGCTGCCATGGGTACCCTATGGAAAGTGTATGGAAGGGCCGCTGTTTTCGCCAGCAACCGCCGCCGGGACAGCTTGAGCGCATGGGAAACTAGGCCGGCCCGGTCCGCTGGTACCGCTCCTGGTGCCATTCCCATGCGGAAGCGACGATTCCGTCGATCTCCGTGAAGTTGGGTTTCCAACCAAGTTCGGCGCTGATCTTTTCGCTCGAAGCGATCAGAACGGCCGGGTCGCCGGGCCGCCTCGGCTCTTCCACGACCGGGATGGGATGGCCGGTCACCCGCCTCACGGATTCAATGATCTTGCGCACGGAAAATCCGGCTCCGTTGCCGATGTTATAGATGAGCTGGCGGGGTTCGGAACCGTTCAGCGCGTGCAGCGCCAGTTCGTGCGCATCCGCGAGGTCTTGCACGTGGATGTAGTCGCGCACTGCCGTGCCGTCCGGCGTCGGGTAGTCCCGGCCGAAGATCTTGATGTGCGGACGGCGCCCGAGCGCGACATCGAGGACGAGAGGAATCAGGTGCGACTCCGGCTCATGCGCTTCGCCCCGGCCCGGGACGGCGCCGGCAACATTAAAGTAGCGCAGCGAAGCATAGGAAAAATCGTGGATGCGGTAAAACCAGGCCAGCATCTGCTCTACCAGCAGCTTCGACTCGCCGTAGGCGTTGGTGGGACGCAAAGGTGCTGTTTCGGGGATCGGCGTCGACTCAGGCTCACCATACAGCGCGGCCGTGGATGAAAAAACGAGGCGCTTGACGCCGCACGCGAGCATGGCTTCAAGCAGCGACAGCGTGGCGGCCGTGTTGTTGCGGAAATACAGTTCCGGCTTGCGCATGCTTTCGCCCGCCTCGATCAGCGCGGCGAAGTGGAGCACGGCGTCCACGCCTTGGCGCAGGGTGGATTCGAGCAAAGCCTGGTCGGCCAGGTCGCCTTCGACGAACTGTACGCCTTCAGGAACAAGCGAGCGGTGGCCGTGGCAGAGGTTGTCATAAACCACGACGGTGTGGCCCGCCTTCACTAAGGCTTGGGCGACAGTTCCGCCGATATAGCCGGCCCCGCCTGTAATCAGCACGCGCATGGCTCATTTTTACATACGCCTTCCCGCTCGCGGACGGATCGCGGAGCCGAGGGCTCACCAGGAAAGGCTTGCGGAGCCAAAATGGGACTTTTCCCGTTTTGGCATCTCAGTACACATTGGTAACCGAAGAATGTACTCCGGCTGGATGCACTTTTGTCCAGCCCGGGTAGAATACAGCCAGATTCCCGACGGTTCTCGGCTGATGCAGGATGGCAGGCCGAAATGTACGTGAGGGTGTCGAAAGTTGCAGCGGGTTCATCCCGCCGGCAGCGAGGAGAGCGTGATGCAGGAAGGAACAGCCGGCACGGAGGAACACGTGAGCAACGGCGAGGCTCATTATTTCGGGGCTGGTGCCGATAAGAGCGCTATGCGGATGAGTCCCGGCTCCCTACTTGAAAGGCAGGATACGCCTGCGACCGGTTTGCCGGCGGCGTTTGTCAGTTCGGCGGACACCCCTGCCGCATCACGGGACGTGTTGAACCACGCCAACTTCGGCCTGCTGCCGAAGCACGAAAGACGCGCCGGTTCTTTCGGTGTTGCATTCGCGGTCAACGTCGCGATTGCACTTCTTCTCCTGTTCTTCACGATTGATCAGGTGCACGAAGCGAATGTGCGGCGGCAGGAAACGCTCGTCTATGTAGCACCCCCGCCGAAGCCCTATGT
>CAXTSB010000114.1:0-10432 GCA_964246845.1 uncultured Acidobacteriaceae bacterium | reverse complement strand
GCTTATGCCCGCAGCCCGCTGCAGTTAGAAGCAAGCCCAGCAGAACGCGGGGCGCGGCCCGACGGGCAAGCCTCAAGACCGGACGCCCCCGTCCAGCAGGTCGGCGCAGCGCCGCAGCAAGCGCGCGCTTTGACGGAGCGCCCGAAAGCCGCCGCGCCGCACGGCCGGCACGACGCGGTCGTTCACGTAAGCGATGCTCCCGTCCATCTCACGGCTGACCCGCGCAGCCGCCGTCCGCAGTTCCTTTTCCCAGTTCCGCTCACGCATCCGGCCGCCTCCCGCGACATCTGATGTCTGCGTACAAAGGTACGCGATCGCTCTGCTCTGGAATGCAGGAAGTTCCAAATCGGCACTCCCCGCTGTCTCCGATCCGAAATGGGAAGGAATCACGGCGTCGTGACGGGAAAGCATTGCCCAAACCACCTGCCGCCGTTACAAAGAATCAAGAGGTTTACTTTCACGCATGTTGATGCTTCTTGGCCAGGCTCTTCTTCTTGCCGCATTCTCGTCGCCCGCAAGCGCGGCGTCCGATCTGCCCGCCGCCCCCGAGCCGCAGGAGCATGTGACCGTACCCGCGACGCGTCCGCCCTCAGCCAAGGAGATTGCCAAGCGGCGCTGGTCGCCGGTGGTGGAGCCCGGCGAGAAAATCCCCTCGCTTACCGCGCGCCAAAAGCTCTTGTTTCCGCTTCACGAAACTTACCGGATCACCACGCCGCTGCTTTTGCTGTACTCCGGCGAGTACGGCATCCTGCGCGACAATGACCCGCATTTCGGCATCAACGGTGCCGGCTTCGGCGAGCGGGTGGGGGCCGCGGGGCTGCGGCTGACCACCACGCGCGTGTTCAGCGACGGCTTTCTGCCGATCCTCTTTCACGAAGACCCCCGCTACTACCGCAAAGCGTTCGGCAGCTACCCGGCGCGCGGGCTTTACTCAGTGAGCCGCGTGGTCGTGGATCAGCGCGACAACGGCGGACGGAGCTTCAACTTCAGCGATGTGCTGGGGCGCGGCATCACCGCGGCGCTGACCCAAACCTATTACCCGCAGTCGAGCATCGGCACGAGCGTGGTTCTTAAAACCTGGGGCATTTCGCTGTCGCAGCTTGCCGGCGTGGATTTTGTGTACGAGTTCCTACCGGATGTGAAGCGGAAACTCTTTCACAAATCCCAGTGACCGTTCGACCCGCCAAGCATCCCGCTCAGGCGCATTTCGCTGCCGTTCGCTTCACGCTTGTACCCATTTCGCGCGAACGGTCGGTATTCTTTACGGACTAATGAAAGGTCGTCCTGCCCCACTCCCCAGAGGCAGGCGGAGCGAGCCCGGCTCCCGCGACCCATCCCAAGCTTTACTCATAGGAGCAGCCCCGATCCATGCCGACAGCCGCCAAGTACGCTGAGCGCACCCTCACCATCGCCGCCCAAGGCGCGTGGTCCGTCTTCGACAAGCTGAACAGCATCAAGCCGAACCCGGGCTTCACGCCCAAATGGTCCGACAAACCGCTCTTGAAGAGCTACCAGAAGGAAAAGCCGCCGCTCGGCTGGCCGCGTACGACCGACTCGCTTTGCCCCAAGTGCGTGCCGGAAATCCGGCAGCAGATCGTGGACGGCAAGCTCCCGCACGAGATTCTTTTGAACGAGAAGGTCGGCGAGATCAAGGCGCAGATCGTTGAGCGCGACGGCAAGATCCTGATGGTGAAGGACTGCCCTAAGCACGGCCATTTCGAAGACGTGATGTCGATCGACACCGAATTCTTCCGGCACTTGGAAGAGGTGTTCCCCGGCCGCGACATCAAGGCGCACAACGACGAGGGCCTGCACAACCACGGGACGTCCACGGTCACCCACGGTCGCGGGTCGGTGCTCACGATCGACCTGACCAACCGCTGCAACATGATGTGCGACCCATGCTTCATGGACGCGAACCAGGTCGGCTTCGTCCACGAGCTGACGTGGGACGAGATCAAGACTATGCTCGACAACGCGATCACCATCAAGCCGCGCCGGCAGATGTCGGTCCAGTTCTCGGGCGGCGAGCCGACGCTGTCGCCGTACTTCCTCGACGCGGTCGCCTACGCGCGCAAGGTCGGCTACAACTCCGTGCAGGCCGCGACCAACGGCATCGAGTTCGCGAAGTCGAAGGAGCTGTGCCGCGCGGCGGCCGAGGCCGGGCTGCGCTACGCCTACCTACAGTTCGACGGCATCGGCAACGCGGCGAACTCGCACCGCAAGGTCGGCAACCTGTTCGACGTCAAGCTCCAGGCCATCCACAACCTGCACGAAGCGGGCGTGGACATCGTGCCCGTGACCACGATCATCAACGGCATCAACAACGAGCAGGTAGGGCGCATCATCCAGTTCGCGCTCGACAATCCCAAGCGGATCAACTTCATCTCGTTTCAGCCGGTGTCGTTTACGGGCCGCGATGAAGCCGTGACCGATGAGCGCCGGGAAGCCCAGCGCTACACGCTTTCGCACATGGCGCACGACGTCAAGAACCAGACCGGCCTGGGCGAGCCGACCCGTGACTGGTTCCCCATCTCGTTCATGTCGACCTTCTCCGATTGGGCCGATCTGGTGCATGGGCCCAACCATGACTGGGGTCAGCTCTCCTGCGGCTGCCACCCGAACTGCGGCATCGGCATGGCGCTGATGATCGACAAGGAAACAAAAGAGGCCGTGCCGGTTACCGCGTTCTTGAACGCCGATCGGCTCGCCAAGGACGTTGCGAAGATCAACGACGCGGCGCGCGGTAAGTTCCTGTCGATCGTGGGTGTGACGCTTGCGCTGCTCCGCAACTACGACCCGCGCAAGTCGCCGACACATTTCCGCATCCTCGACCTGCTGCAGAAGTTCGATAAGTGCTTCGGCGCGACCGGCCGCAAGTACGGCAAGGTCACCGCGGACCGCACGATGGCCGACATCGAGCAGCGCCGCAACGACCGCTGGAATTTCCTGTTCATTGCGGGCATGTGGTTCCAGGACCTGTTCAACTACGACTTCCGCCGCACCGAGCAGTGCATCATCCCGTACGCGACGCAGGAGGGCGAGATCAGCTTCTGCGCTTATAACACGGGCGTGGGCTGGCGCAATATCATCGAGAAGATGCACATGACCTCGACCCTGACCAAGTGGTACGAGGAGCATGGGCGGCACGAGATCTTCGCGGGCGGCAAGAAGGTCGGCATGGGCGACGCCCAGCACACGCTCGCGCTCAACCAAGCGCACGTGGACTCGGCCGCGAACGACACCTTCGAGAAGTCGGGCATCGCGAAGAACTCGCGCGAGGAAAAGATCCGCGCGCGGGATGCGAAGCTGAAGCAGGATGCGGAAAACGCGCGCATGGCGAAACTGTACCGCGAGCAGGTACTGGGTGAGAAGCCCGCGGAGCCTGGGTTGATTTCGATTGGGTCGATTGCGCCCGCGCCGAAGCCGGTTCCTATGGTGGAGCGGGAGGAAGAGACGGTTGCAGGGGATTAAGATCACAATGTGTTCCGCACCACAGCAGAAAGGCCACCGCTGAGGTGGCCTTTTGTTTCAAATCCTGTTTTCCACTATCTGTGAATGGTGCCATCATAAAACCTGATCGGGACTACCGGTCGCTTGCCGTAGCTCGTTGTTGAAGCTCCAATCTATTTCGAGGTGCGCAATCTATGGCAAAGCAAGCGGAATCCAGTGGGCAAGAGGCTCACGGCGACAAGGAAATATCACAGCCAACGCAGGAGCAGCCTAAAAGCAAGCGAGCGGCGAAGAAAAAATCCGCTGAATTTACAAGTCGCGCTAAGAAGAAAAGCACGACAAGCCGCAAAACAGAAAAAGAAGCTCTGAAAGCGGTTAAGGTTTCAGCAGATCAACTGCCACGTCGCTCAATCGAGCAATCCCTCCGCGTCGCGCGGGCGTTGCGGGATGCTCTTGCGGGTGGGCCGGCAACTTGGGAAGATATTGCGAGCGCAATGGAGTTGGGATCGAGTCAACAAAACCGATACTACCTGTGGTCGGCACAAGCATACTCTCTAGTTCAAAGAAATGAAACTTTCTATACTTTATCTGAAACGGGTAGGAAAATTCTGGCACCGACATCAGCACAGGAAGCGCAAGAGGCGATTGTACAAGCTGTGCTCACCCCGGTTGTTTTCAGCAGGTTCTTCACGGATTACAATGGAAGCCCATTTCCTTCGAAACAACACATCGGCAACATACTGGAGCGCCGATACAGTGTTCCAAGAGAGCGTTTGACGGAAGCGGAGACTCTGATTCGCGAGAACGGGATATATGCTCGCATTCTGGAACAACAAACCGATGGAACAATGCTGGTTAAGCTAGACCCGAGGACAACGGGCTTACCGCAGCCATCGGCTGTCAATCCGGAAAGCCTTCCTAGTAACCCTGTTGACAGCTCAAATGCGGCCCGAAAAGCGGACCTTGATTTCGGACACATGTGTTTCGTGATTACACCGGTGGGCGATGAGGACAGCGAGCAAAGACGACACGCAAATATGGTTCTTAAATCTATCATCGAGCCTGTTGCTGCCGAACTAGGGTTACGTGCTCTGAGGGCTGATCAGATCGAACGAGCAGGCCTTATTACCCAGCAAATCTTTGAGTGTCTGGCTAAAGCACGTGTTTGCGTCTCCGATCTTTCTTTCAACAATCCTAACGCATTTTACGAGTTGGGAATCAGACACATGTGCAAGTTGCCGACTGTTCAGATTATTAGGAAGGGCGATAAGATTCCATTTGATGTTTCACAGGGACGAACAATTAGAATTGACATGAGTGATGTCTACTCAGTCATAGATTCAGTTGAGTCTGCGCGGAAGGAGCTGAAGCAGCAGCTAAGCTATTCTCTTTCAGGCGACTATAAAGGCGATGATAATCCCATAAATACTTATCTTCCGGGACTTGAAATTAAACTACCCAGATAGAGAATCTGCAACAGGCCTGCCGCTTTACTCAAAAAGCACCACCAGTTTCGCCAATACCTCGTCCAAAATCCCCAGCGGCATCTGTTCCAACCGCCGCGCTCCCCGGGCAGTGAGGTCCACCGGTGTCGGTTGGTCGCAGCGGACAACGCCGGTCGTTTGTGTACCCGCTCCGGAAAGCGAAACGGCAAAGCCGGCGGTTCTTGCGAACGACCCGCCTCCGGTGATCGGCACCACGATCGGCACCCGCGCTACAGAGTTGAAGCTGTCCGGCGATACAACGAGCACGGGCCGAGTGCCCTGCTGTTCACGCCCACTCTTCGGGTCGAGAGAGACGAGGTAGATCTCACCCCGTTTCAAATCAGCTCCCGCCCGACTCGGGGCGCATCAAGCCACTCGCGATCCTCATCCGACATGGACGCATTCGGATCGCATTGCGCCAGCAGTTCTTCCGCCGTGTACCGCTTTCTTGCAGATTTCACAATGAGCGCGCCCCGCTCAACCTCAATCCCGACTGTCGACCCGACAGCCAGTCCCAGTTGCTCCAGCACGGCAGGCGTAATAGTCATCATGACGGAACCGCCCACCTTTCTCAGCGTCGTCGTTTGCATGGTGTTCTCCCATGACCTAAGCTAGCATGTGTTTTATTAAAATAAAACATCACAGCCGCAGAACCAGACACTTCGCCGCCCCGCCTGCCTTCAGGAACTCGCCCAGCGGCACCTCGACTACCGTGAACCCGCGCTCCTCCAACTGCGCGCGCAGGCCGGGGCTGATCTCGTTCAGGATTACGGTCGGGCCGAGCGAGACGGCGTTGCAGGAAAACCGGAGCGCGTCGGCTTCTTCGACAACGACGCGCCGTGCCGCGGGGTAAAACGCCTCGATCGCAGCGCGTGATGCGGGGTCGAACGCCGGCGGGTAGTACAGCAGGTCGCCGTTCGCGAGCGGCGCGAAGCAGGTGTCGAGGTGGTAGAAGCGCGGGTCGATGAGCCGAAGCGGGGCGACGTCAACACCCCACAACCGCCGGAGCGCAGAGTGGCTTTCAACGCTCGTCCGCCAGCCATACCCGGCCCACAAACGCGCGCCGTCCGGGGTCCACAGCGCATCGCCCTCGCCTTCAAACGGGCTTTCCGCTTCGGAAACGGTCAGTCCGGCCTCGGCAAACCACGCGCGGAACCAGGGCTCCTCGCCCCGGCGCTCCGGGCAGCGGAACCGGCTCAGGGCCGCCCTGCCGTCACGGACTAATCCGGCGTTCGCGGTGAAGACCATGTCCGGCAGCCCCGGCTGCGGGTCAACCAAACGGACCTCGGCGACCTCGGAAACCGCCGCGTGGAGCCGCTTCCACTGCGCGCGGGCGCGGTCCTGCGAGGGCGCGTGGAGATTGCCCTCCATCCACGGATTGATCACATATTGCACGTCGAAAAAGCGCGGCGCGCACATCAGCACTTGCGGTTTGGGAGACACGGAATCCTCTCGCCCGGCTTGAAACCGACGGGCTGCCCCGAGTGTTGCCGGGCGTTCCACCGATCGTCAACCGGACGCTGCTCTTAGAATCAGGCTATGTACTCCCAAGCCCGCGCCGCGCTCCTCCGCTGGTACGGCGAACACAAGCGCGACCTGCCATGGCGGCGCACGCGCGACCCTTATGCCATCTGGGTGTCGGAGGTCATGCTGCAGCAGACCCGGGTGCAGGCGGTGCTGGAGCATTACGCGCGGTGGATGGAGCGATTCCCGACCGTGGAAGCGCTTGCCCGGGCCGAGGAGCCCGAGGTGCTCGCCCTATGGAGCGGCCTGGGCTATTACCGGCGCGCGAGGATGCTGCACCGGGCGGCGCGCGCGGTGGTTGAGGAGCATGGGGGCGAGCTGCCCCGCACATCCGAAACACTGCGGACCCTGCCCGGCGTGGGCGCGTATACGGCGGCGGCGGTGGCAAGCATCGCCTTCGGTGAGCCGATTGCCGTGGTCGACGGCAATGTGGAGCGCGTGATGGCGCGGGTGCTGGGCCTGCGCACACCGGTGCCCGCCAAGGTGCAAAAGGGGGCGGCCCGGCTGCTGGCACCCGACCGCCCCGCCGACTCGAACCAAGCCGTGATGGAACTGGGCGCGACCGTGTGCCTGCCCCGCGCGCCCTTATGCCTCCATTGCCCTATCCAGCCCTGGTGCAAAACGCGCGGCGAGCACCCGACAGCCGCGCGCAAGCCGCTGGTCGCCCGCGAGATCGCGTATGCGCTTGTAGTGCGCGGGGACGGTTGCGTGCTGCTGCAGCAGCGGGCAGCGGACCTGAGCCTGATGGCCGGCATGTGGGAGCTGCCCGAACTCGCGGCCGTACCGCCCGACATGGAACCCGCCTTGCGCTTGCGGCACAGCATCACCGTCACAAACTATAGCGTCAGCGTGGTGCGCGTGGAGGAAGGGATGCGCTTCCCCGGGCCGCTGCGCTGGTGCGCGCCGAACGAGTTGCCGGAGCTTGCCCTCACCGGCCTGGCCCGCAAGGTCCTGCGCCGGCTTGAGCTTTGGCCCTCACCCGCAACGGCGGCAAGCGCGGCAGAAGGTGTGGTTCATGCGGTGGCCCAGGATCATGAAAAATGAACCGGCCAGGGTCACGGAAACTTCCATCCAGTGCGCCGGGAAGCGGTCGCCCCACCATGCCGCCGCGCAGATGAGCGCCAACCCGAGCGCCATCGCGAGGGGTACGCGCAGCTTACGATGCCTGCGGTAGCCGGAAACAAACGCGAGCGCTCCGAGCGCCGCGACGGCTACGGCGAGAACGCGGTGCGTGCGTTCTTCCGAGGGGAGGAAGTGCGCGGAAACCGCGGAAAGCGATAGGAGGATCGGCGTGAACAGGCAATGCAGGAAGCACAGGGTGGACGCGGCGACGCCGAGCCGGTCGGCGGTCACAGAAACGGAGGAAGTACGCATCATGAGAACTCCCGGGCTGTTTTGCGGGCAAGGAGCCGTTTCAGACAAGCCTCTCCCGTTTTCTAGAAGGTGCGTGCAAAGTATCGGCTTGCAAGAAAAAGGGTCATCCTGAAGAGCGCAGCGAGAAAGGATCTGCTTTTACGCGGACGCGGGCGGAGAAGCAGATCCTTCGCTTCGTTCAGGATGACTCGATTCCTGTACGATCCACCCTTTTTAGAAGTGGAACGCCACCTGCCCGGTCACCGTCCGCGGCGTCACATAGTGCGTGCCGCTGAAGGTGGACAGGAAGTTGTACAGCGCGTATTTGTTGGTTACGTTGACCACCGTCACGCGCGCGCTCCAGGTTTTCTGGTCGCCCTTGAACAGGTTGTCGTCGCCCAGCGCCATGTCGAACAGGTGGCGCGACGCGACCCGGGGCGGGTTTTTGTCATCGTCCTCCGTGCCCGGCGCGGGTATCTGCAGCAGGGTCGAGCCCAGCTGCTGCGGCGAGCAGCTTTGGATTTGGTTGGTGAGCGAAGCGCGGTTCGGCCCGCAGAACAGCCCGGCCTCGAACTGCTGGTCGGCGCTGTAGCCGGTCAGGTCGACCGGAGTGGTTGTGTCGGTCGCGAACGGGGTTGAACCCGCGACCAGGCCCGAGTCGTAGTGCCAGTTGAAGCTGTAGAACGGCCCGCGGTGGAACTGGTACTGGAGTGTGGTGTCCTGGTTGAAGCGCTCGTCGTGGTCAATGCGGAACGCCGTTCCGCCGGTCTGGACCGTCGCGCCCGCGCCGCCGGTTTGCGGGTTGAAGAACCGGGCCGCAACGCTCGATGCGACCCAGTTCACAGTGATGCCGTGGTAGTCCGGCACACGGGCATTCAAGGCAAAGCCGGGTATCTTCGAGCTGGTCCATTGAATCGGAAAGAAGACCGGCGTGTTGCCGAAAACGGAAAAGTCCAGCCCGCGATGCGTGTACTTCCAGATGTATTCGCCGCCGACGACCAGGTGCGGCCCGAACGACTGCTCGAAGCCGGCATGGAACTCGTTGCGGTGGCCGGGGATCAGGGTGTTGTTTTGGCTGCCCGGCGTGCAGGCCAGCAGCGGGTTCAGCACGGGGTTGTTGCAGCCCTGGCTCGACAGCACCAGGTTTTCATTGAACGGGGTTTCCATGGTGCGTGCGTAGGAAAGCCGCAGGACGGTACCGGATTGTCGAATTTTGTAAGAAACGCCCACGCGCGGCTCCGCTTGGCGGTTTACGGAAAGCCCGTTATACAGGTCGCCGCGAATGCCGAGCGAAAGCAGCAGGTTGCCCTTGGTGATCACGTCCTGGGCGTACAAGGCGGTTTGCTTCACGTCCGTGCGCCCGACAAAGCGGAACTCGGACGCCGCGGCCAAGGCGCAGTTATCGTTCGGTGAAGGGTTGGGCCGGGTCAGGTCGAAGCAGGCCAGCGCTGGAAAAAACGGGTTGGCCGCGGCCGGGTTGTCGGCCGTGTTAGGGTGCCGGCCGGCCGCGGCGCACGGGGGAGGGTCGTTTAAGCCGGCGACGGGCGCGGCGGTGTTGTCGAGGCACGGCGCGTTTTGGGTCGGGTTGACGATGCCGAACGCAGTGCTCTCGCGCAGGGGAGTTTGCTGGTACACCGCGCCGAATTTAAAGGCCTGGCTGCCGCGGGTGTAGGACAGGTCGGCCCGCGCGCCGTCGTTCAGCAGCGTGCGCTCTTGGTTGATCGACTCATTCTGGTTGACGTAGAAGTCCGAAAACGGGTTCGCGCTCGGATAGTAGTAGAAGTAATCCTTGCGCACATACGGGTTGAAGTTGAACACGGCATTGTTGCCGATCACGTGCGTGTAGGTCGGCGAGATGATGAAGGTCCCGATCTGCGTCCGTTGGTCCGAGGCCGCGAGCGGATTGCCCGTCACCGGATCACTGCCGGGGTTGAGCTGATCGTAGGTGTTGGGGTTTTGGTACCAGGACCGGGTGTAATTCAGGTTCAGGTGGATGGAGTCCTCGTCGCTCAGCTTGAAGTCGACCCGGTCCCAGACGTTCTCCTCGTTGCCCTTGTCGTGGAGCGTGTTGAACTCCGGTGCATCGAGAAAGCGGCTGGTACGCAAGCCGTTGATGACGAAGAAGTTCCCGAAGCGGTCGCCGCCGTTGCCGACCGCGATCTCGCCGAAGTCCGTTCCGAACGTGCCGTAGTTCGCGGTGATGCTGCCGGTCGGGTGGGTGAGGCCCAGGCCGGAGCGCGTGGTCAGGTCGATGACGAGGCTGGTTTTGTCGCCGTACTCGGCCGGCGGCGCGCCCTCGATCACCTGCACCGACTGCACGGCTGAAAGCGGGACCTGGTTGGAAAAAACCTTGCTCTGCTGGTCGCTGATATTTTGGCCGTCGATGGAAAAGGTGTTGGAAGCGTGGTCGCCGAGGCCGTGCAGCAGGCCGTTGGAGTCGGCAGCGATGCCCGGCGCGCCTTGAGTGATCAACGAAGTTAAGGGCGAGGACGTGCTTTCGAGCGGGATCTTGTCGAAGAACCGGCGGTCGAGGTCGGTATGGTAGTCCGTCGCGGTTTCAGCCCGGTCGCCGTTTGATTCAACGGTGACGTTGGTACCTTCGGCGGCCACGCCCAGCT
>CAXTSB010000113.1:0-10476 GCA_964246845.1 uncultured Acidobacteriaceae bacterium | reverse complement strand
TGCCTTTGCTGTGTCCGCCGCGCCCATGCCGACCGGCGGGGCGGTTGTCGTCCTTTCCGATGTCACGGACGCCGAGCGGACCGAGCGCATCCGCCGCGATTTTGTCGCGAACGTTTCGCACGAGCTGCGCACGCCGCTCACCTCCATCACCGGCTACGTGGAAACCGTGCTCGATGAAGAAGGCGTGCCGCCGCAGTCGCGGGAGTTTTTGGGCATCGTGCTGCGCAACGCGAAGCGCATGAACCGGCTCACCGCCGACCTGCTCGCGCTGGCCACGGTCGAGGCAGGCGATTACCGCTTGCAGCTTGCGGCGGTGCCCGCGCGGCGCTTGCTGGAGGACGCCGCCGAAGCGCTCGGCGGGCTCGCGCGCGAAACCGGCATCGCACTTGAAACAGCGGGCGCGCCTGCCGCCCCCGTGGCGGCCGACCGTGACGCCTTGGAGCAGGTGTTCGGCAACCTGATCGAGAACGCGATGAAGTATGGACGCTCCGGCGGGCGGGTGCGCTTGGCTGCCCGCGAGATGCCCGGGTTTGTTGAATTTTCAGTCCAGGACTGGGGTCCGGGCATGGCGGAGGAGCACCTCCAGCGCATCTTTGAGCGCTTTTACCGGGTGGACAAGGCGCGCTCGCGCGAGTCCGGAGGCACCGGCCTGGGCCTGGCGATTGTGAAGCACATTATCCTGGCCCACGGCGGTCAAGTTTGGGCTGAAAGCGAGCTGAACACCGGCGCAACCTTCTTCTTCACCCTCCCGCTTGCCCCGGTTTCGGGCACCGTTCAACAGTCTTTAACAAGCCTCACGCACAATGCATCGGGTGACGAAAGCGAGGTTTGAGTGAGAGCAGCTGCGGTTTTCGCCGGAATGGCATTGGTGTGCGCGGCCGGTTCGGCCCAAAAACTGAACGGGGCGGGCGCGACCTTCCCCAACCCGATCTACAGCAAGTGGTTCACGGAATACAGCGCGCAGCACCCCGGCGTCGAGATCAACTACCAGCCCATCGGTTCGGGCGGGGGCATCCGGCAGGTCACCTCGGGCACGGTCGACTTCGGCGCGACGGACGGGCCGATGACGGACGACCAAATCAAGACCGCCAAGGTCAAGGTGCAGCACATCCCGACCGTGCTGGGCGCGGTGGTGCCCATCTACAACCTGCCCGGCGTATCGCAGGAGCTCAAGTTCTCGCAGGACGCGCTCGCGGGCATTTACCTGGGCAAGATCTCCATGTGGAACGACCCGGTGATCCAAAAGGACAACCCGGGCGTCAAGCTGCCGAACATCGACATCACCGTTGTCCACCGGTCGGACGGCTCGGGAACGACGTTCATCTTCACCGATTGGCTTTCCAAGGTGAGCCCGGAGTGGAAGGGCGGCCCGGGCGCGGGCACCGCGGTTTCCTGGCCCAAGGGACTGGGCGGCAAGGGGAACGAAGCGATTGCCGGTCTGGTGCGGCAGCTGCCCGGCTCTATCGGCTATGTGGAGCTGATCTACGCGCTTCAGAACAAGATCCCGTACGGCGAGGTCCGCAACGCCTCCGGCCAGTTCGTCAAGGCTTCGGTCGAAGGCGTTGCCGCTGCGGCAGCCGCGCTCAAGCAGATGCCCGCCGACTACCGTGTTTCGATCACCAACGAACCCGGCGCTTCGGTGTACCCGATCTCCTCGTTCACTTGGCTGCTGGTTCCGACCCAAGTACAGGACCAAGCGAAAGCTAAGGTCCTGAAGGATTTCCTGGGCTGGATGTTGGAGCACGGCGAAGGGGAAGCGCCGCAGCTGTTTTACGCGCCCCTGCCGGCGCCGGTGGCCGAACGCGTAAAAGCAACGGTGGCTTCGCTGAAGTAGCGGCGTCCGGTTCCGAAATGGGTATCGCGGCCCAAATTGGAACCGGCTTCGCTCCTTCCGCGGCACGCCGCGCCCGCTCGACCCGACGCACTGGTAGCCTGTTGGGGAGCTCGACCTTCACTGTGTATTCATCCAACCCGGATAATCTCGACTTGGTGGACGGCAAAACACAACCAGCCCGCATACCGGCGCTCGCGCAAACCGGTCCGCGCGAGGCCGCACCGAGCGCGCCCGCCGCATCCGCGCCGTCCGCGAGCCGCCGCTATTTGAGCAGCCTCGGCAAGTCCTCGGCGGCCGACACAAGCTTTCGCGCGCTGATGATCGCCTGCGCCCTCTCGATCTTCGCCATCGTGGGCTTGATCGCTTTCGAGCTTGTCTTCCGCTCGCGGCTCACGCTGCACCAGTTCGGGTGGCAGTTCTTTACGAAATCCGCGTGGGATCCGGTTTCGGGCTCCTTCGGCGCAGCCCCGTTCGTCTACGGCACACTGGTTTCCTCCGCAGTGGCGCTTGTGCTGGCGGTGCCGTTGTCCGTCGGGCTTGCGGTGTACCTCACCGAAATGTGCCCGCTCCCGCTGCGCGCGCCGCTGGCTTTCTTGACCGAACTGCTGGCGGCCATTCCTTCCGTCGTATATGGACTTTGGGCGATTTTCATTCTGGTCCCGCTGCTGCGTGAGCACGTCGGGCCCGTCCTGAAAACAGGGCTGGGCTGGACGACGTTGTTTTCGGGTCCGAATTACGGCCCGTCCATGCTGGCCGCCGGGGTCATTCTGGCGATTATGATCTTGCCCATCGTTTCCTCGCTGACCCGCGAGGTCATGCGGTCGGTACCGCACGCGCAGCGCGAAGCCGTGCTCGCGCTCGGCGCGACGCGGTGGGAGATGATCCGCATGGGCGTACTGCGCAATGCGCGCATCGGGATCGTCGGCGCGGTGATCCTCGGGCTGGGCCGCGCGCTTGGGGAAACGCTGGCCGTCACCATGGTGATCGGCAACCGGCCGGAGATCGCGAAATCGCTGTTCGCGCCCGGCTACTCGCTGGCTTCCGTCATCGCGAACGAATTCTCCGAGGCTTCCGACGACACCTACCTTTCAGCGCTGATCGAGATCGGCCTCGCGCTCTTCCTGGTGACCATCGCGGTCAACGCGCTCGCCCGCCTGCTGGTGTGGGCGGTTACGCGCGGCGCGCCGGCAAGGGTGGTGTAGGCCATGCTCCGAACCACAACCGGCAGCCGCGCGCGCCGCGACTTCGCGAACCATCTTGCCACCGGGCTCGCCGTCCTGAGCACGATCCTGGTCGTCGCGCCGCTGGTCGCCATCTTCGGCTACCTGCTCTACAAAGGCGCAGCCTCGCTCAACTGGGCGTTTTTCACGCAGATTCCCAAGCCGGTCGGCGAGGCGGGCGGCGGTATGGCCAATGCCATTGTCGGCTCGGGGGTGATCCTGGCTATGGCTTCGCTGCTGGGCGTACCCGTCGGGATCGCGGCGGGCGTCTTCCTGGCTGAGTTCGGCCGCGGGTCGAAATTGGCCAACGCAGTTCGGTTTACAGCCGACGTGCTGAACGGTGTGCCGTCGATCGTGATGGGGATTGCCGTGTATTCACTCATTGTGCTGCCGCAAAAGCACTTTTCAGCCTTCTCGGGCGGCTTTGCGCTGGGCATCATGATGATCCCGACCATCACGCGCACGACCGAGGAGATGCTGCTGCTCGTTCCCAACACGGTACGCGAGGCCGCGCTGGGCTTGGGCGTCCCCAACTGGCGTTCGGTCCTGTCGATCACGCTCCGCACCGCGTCGCCGGGCGTCATCACAGGCTGCATGCTCGCGTTTGCGCGCGTGGCGGGCGAAACCGCGCCGCTCCTGTTCACGGCTTTCGGTAACAATTTTTGGAGCGCCAACCTGAACGAGCCGATCGCCGCGCTGCCGCTCCAAATTTATGTGTACGCCATCTCGCCTTACGACGACTGGCACCGTCTGGCCTGGGCGGGCGCGCTGGTCTTGATCCTGCTGATCGTGCTTGCTGTCGCACTGGTTCGTTTAGCCGCCGCGCGCGGCGTTTTGAAAGGGGCAACCTAGCTTGGGCGTTCCCATCCAAGTCAACCAACTCGATGCCTGGTACGGCTCGCACCAAACTCTGTTCGGCATCACGCTCGACATCCCGCCCAACCAAGCCACGGCGCTCATCGGCCCATCGGGCTGCGGCAAATCCACGTTTGTCCGCTGCTTGAACCGCATGCATGAGACTACGGCGGGCGGGCGCACGGCGGGCACGGTGCGCATCGGCGAGCTCGACATCTACCGGGACGCCGCGCCGGTTGAGATCCGCCGACGCGTGGGCATGGTCTTCCAACGGCCCAACCCGTTTCCGACTATGTCGATTTACGACAACGTTGCTTCAGGGTTGAAGCTGAACGGCTTCCGCAACCGCCGCGTGCTCGACGAGGTCGTTGAAAAATCGCTGAAGTCCGCCGCGCTGTGGGACGAGGTCAAGGACGACCTGCGGAAGAAATCGGGCGCGAGCTTGTCCGGCGGACAGCAGCAGCGGCTTTGCATCGCACGCGCGCTCGCGGTCGACCCGGAAGTGCTGCTGATGGACGAGCCCGCGTCCGCGCTCGACCCGGTGTCGACCTCCAAAATCGAAGACCTGATCTTTGAGTTGAAGTCGCAGTACACGATCGTGATCGTGACGCACAATATGCAGCAGGCCGCCCGCGTGGCCGAGCGCACAGGCTTCTTTCTGACCGGGAAACTGGTCGAGTTCGACCGCACTCATAAGATCTTCACCAACCCCGGGGACAAACGCACCGAGGACTACATCACAGGACGGTTCGGGTGATCTACGGCGGTGCCATTCCGTGAAGAGGAGAATATGAACAGCGAACAAGCAAGCCCGCGCAACTTCACAACCCCGCCCGGAGCCGGCGCGACCGTCGAGCTGCTCGGCACTCGCCAGGTCTTCAAAGCCGATGCGCCGGGAACAGCCGGGCAGGCAGTCTGCGCTGAAATTCAGGTTCCCACAGGCAAGGGCATCGCCATGCACCGGCACCTTTATGAGGATGAATCTTTCTACGTGGTCGAGGGCGAGGTGGTGATTGAAGCCGAGGACACCGGCATCGCCCGCCTCAACAAAGGCAGCTTCTTTTACGGCCCGCGCGGCCGCCCCCACTACTTCCGCAATGAGGGTTCCCAAACCGCGGAGCTGGTCGTCTTTGCGGCACCGGGAGCCAACATCGGCGCCATGTATGCCGAGCTTGCCGGCCTGATACAGCAACACGGCCCCGATGGGGTCGATCCCGCGCAGCTCGCCGAAGTGAGTGCCCGACACGGCATCCTCTTCACAAACGATTAGCAGCGGCCATTACGAACAAGGGCAGGAAGCATCATGCGCGTGCGGTTTCACCAAAGCCTCGGCGACCTGAAAGAAAAAATCCTGATCATGGCCGGCATGGCCGAGCAGTCCATCGACCGCGCCGTGGAAGCCTACCGCACGCGCGACCTTCGCTTGGCCGCGCAAGTGGAGCAGTCTGAAGCCGCCATCAACCGGTACGAGCGCGAGATCGACCAGCTCGCGCTGGATCTGCTGGCCATGGAGCAGCCCATGGCGGTCGACCTGCGCTTCATCCTCGCGGTGATCAAGATCAACGCGGACGTGGAGCGCGTGGGTGACTCGGCGGTCAACATCGTCGAGCGCGTCCGCGAGATGCAAATGCTGCCCCCGGCGGACCTGCCGGTCGACATTCCGCGCACCGCCGGGCTCGCCGTCGCCATGGTGCGCAAGGCGCTGCAAGCCTTTGTCGACGCGGACGCCGAAGCCGCCCGCGAGGTGCTGACGCTGGATGACGCTGTCGACAAACTGAACCGCGGGGCGCACCTGGCCCTGCTGCGCACCATGCGCGAACAGCCCGAGCTGACCTCGCAAGCCCTGAACGCCCTGGTGGTGTCGCGCTCGCTCGAACGTGTCGCCGACCACGCCACTAACATCGCCGAAGACGTGATCTTTTGGGTGCACGGGGCCGATGTGCGGCATTACGTCCCGACTCCGGCGTCGGGCGTCGGAAAACCGGACGGAGCTTCTGAAGCAGAGCCGGTGTAGGTGGTTCTCTTTCGATTCTGAACCGATGCCGGTACGCCAGCTGCCATTTTCAGATTAGGAGAATGATCCATGCGCCGTTCCACTGCTTGCTGCTTCCTGAGCTTGGCTGCTGCTATTCCACTCGCCGCGCAGCATTTCCCGCCTCTTCAGCGGCAGCCGGTTTTGGACGCGCCCATCCCCGCCGCAAACCCTCCGATCAAGCTAGTTCATGGTGCACGCATACGGTTTGCTCCCGGTCAACCGACCGGCTTGCACCGGCACCCTGTTTCCGTTGTCGGCGTGGTTACCGAGGGCAGCTTCAACTTTCAACCAGAAGGTCAGCCGGCCAGAGTCATAAAGGCGGGCGACAGCTTTTTTGAGCCTGCCGGCACGAAGATCCTCCACTTCGATAATGCTTCCTCCACCGAGCACGCGACCATCCTTGCGTACTACCTGACCGACTCCAGCAGCACACCGTTGATTGAGTTGTTGAAGTAAGCTCCGACAGCAAGCGCACCCGGCGCGGGGACGGGAATTGCCCTGAGAACGGTCAGCTCCGCAGGCCATCGTGCAGGTCCCACCAGACCGCTTCCCGAATCTCCGGGTAGAACAGGGCGCAGCGCAGCGGACGCGCGTCTCCGAGTGTGAGGCCGTATAACTCCAGCTGCGGACCGTACAGCGCCTTTTGCGCGCCGCGCCAAGCCTCCGAGGGCACGCCGGAAACTCCGGTTTTGTAGTCCACGATCCAGCGGTGCGTCGTGCCCGCACTGCCCGGCTCGGGTCCGGCGAGAAATGTCCGGTCCACCCGCAGCGTGCGGAGGTTGCCGTCCCGGTCCCAGAGCTGAAACGCGCTTTCAGCCGCCGCTTCGGGGTGCGCGGCCAAAATCCACTGCCCGGCGGCGCTCTGCGTAGCCCGCAGAACAAGAGTCGTAAGCTCATCGGCGGCCGTTTCCGGCGCGCCCGCCGACCGCAGCGAGCGCCGGGCGAGCGCCGGCAGCTGCTCCGGCGGGCTGCCCTTCGCTAGGGCTTCCATCAACGCGTGGATGACCACGCCGCGGGCGCGCGAGGCAGTCGAGCCTTCCTGGCGCGGAAACAAGGCAGGGGCGGGTGATTGGGCGCGCCGGTCCATGTCCTTTGCTGTATCGGTGCAGCTCCAGTCCGCAGGCAGCCGCTCCAAAGGGTTGCCGCCCGCCGCGGCCGAAGCGGCGAGCGCGGGCAGCACGGCAGGTTCGGGTGCCGGTCGGGTTTGCGCCGCGGCCTCGAAATCCGCTCGGAGGCCAGCCCAGGCCGCGCCGAGCAGCGAGTCGCCCGCGGGCGTACGCAAGCCGCCCTGCTCGTCCCTTTCAACAGTCCCAAACAGGTGCAGGCGCTTGCGGGCCCGGGTGCAGGCCACATAGAACAGGCGCTTGCGCTCGGCAGCGTCGCGCTCGCGCTTTTGCGCTTCGACCCACCGGTACAGACGGTCGGCCTCTTCCTCCTTGGACCCGATCGGCGCGGCCAAGAGCACACCGTCCTCGCGCTCCAAAAATGCGAGCAGCGGGCGGTCGTCGGCGCGGGGCTTGCGTTCAAGACCGGGCAGCAGCACTGTTTCAAAGCCGAGGCCCTTGGCTTTGTGGATAGTCATGACCTGCACGCCGAAGCGCTCGCTCACACGCGCGTCCGGCGCGGCCGTCAGCTTTTGCAGCCGCGCTTCGAGCGCGCCGCTCAGGATATCCACCCCTGAAATGCTGACCGAGTCGAGAAGCCGCCAGAATGCTTCCACATTTTCACGTGCCGCGCCGTCCACCGTGGCGGGGCCGCCCAGAGCGCGCCATGTGCGCTCCACCCAGGCGGCCAGGCTTAAGCCGTTCTGCTCGACATAGCGCGTCCGCAGGGCGGCTTCCAGCTCGTTCCAGACCCGGCCCGCGCGGGCTTGGCCTTCCGGGCTGAGCAGGTGGAGGCGCGCCGAAATTGCTTTTGCAAGCGGCTCGGCGAATGCTTCAGGCTCGTCTGTACCGCAAAGCAGGTGAAGGTCGGCCATGCCCAGCCCGCACCAGGGCGCACGCAGCACCGTAAGCCAGGCGCGGCGGTCCGCGGGGTGCAGCAGCGCACAAGCCAGGGCATATGCGTCGCTTACTTCCGGCTGCTCGCCGAGTGTCTCCAGATCCACGGCGCGGTACGGAATGCCCGCTTCCCGCAGCGCGGGCAGGATGGCACGGAGATGCGGGCGGGAACGCACCAGCACCGCCGCGCGGTATTCTCCCTCGCCGCGTGCCTCCGCTTCCCGGACGCGGGGCAGCTCGGATTGAAGAACCGCGACCACCGCGGCGGCCTCATCCGCTGCCGCGTCCCGGTCCTCCCCGAGCGTCGCATGGACCGCGAAGCCGGGGCCCTCGTCGTCGAAGGCGTGCGCGGGAACAAACCGGTCGGCGCTGCTGTCGGCGAACACGGCTTCCATGCGCCGGTTCAGCGCCTGCACCAAGCCGCCGTGCGAACGAAAATTATGGGTGAGCTGAAGCGGATTACACTCCAAACGACGGCCGTCCTCCCCGCAAAGCAGGCCGTGATCCCGGGTCTGGTGAAACAACGCGACCTCGGCTTGGCGGAAGCCGTAGATGGACTGGAGCGGATCACCGACCAAGAAGACCGTGCGTCCGTCGCCGGGCGTCCATTCCTTGACCAGCAGCGCCAACAGCCGATGCTGGGCGCGCGAGGTGTCTTGAAATTCATCGACAAGGATGTGCTGCTTTTGCTCGCTTTCGAGCAGGCCGCGCAGGCTGCCTTCGTCGCGGAGCACCTCCTCGGCCGCGCGGGCAATCTCGACGAAGTCCACCGCATTTTGTTCAGCAAAAACCAGCCGCAGCTCCCCCGCCGCACGCCGGAGCAGGCGCAGAACGGCGGTAAGAGTTTCCCATTGATCGTCGGTGTAGTGCTCGGGCGGAAGGGTACGCAGGCGGCACAGCAGGGCCCGCAAGCCGTCGGGATGCTCGGACAGCTCGCGGCAGCAATCCTTCATCCTTTGCTTGAAGGATTGCCGCAGATCCTTCTCTGCTTTTGAGCCTTTGTCGGACGGCGGGAAGCCTTCGCGAACGCTCCAAGATTTGCGCCATTCGTCCTTTTGGGTCAGCAGCAAATCCCGAATAACAAACCAGCCCTCGACGGTTTCCGGAACTTCGGTGCAATTGCGAAGCGGGTGAGCCGAATCGAGATTGCTTCCCGCGTAACCGCCGACAACAGACAACTCCGTCCAGAGTTCATCGTTCGCTTGAAAGAATCGTCTTAAATCATTCAAAGCATTCAAGTTGGCCTCGGCCAACGGCGCTTCCAACACCTCCCGCACCTCTTCCCAGTTCACATCTTCGCGGAAGTCGAGCGGCAGCGCCGCCAGCCATGCGTCGCGCCGGGCCAGCATGCCCACGAGCAAGGTTTCCACCTCGGGGAGGCTGTTGTCCCGCCGGAGCAGGACCCGCTCCAGAGCAGCTGTGATCTCCGGCCCACCGCTGCCGTCCAGCAAGCCGCAGGTACGCCGGGCTGCTTCGCGGAAAAGGGGCCCGGCATCCTCGGACGGAGCCAATGCGCCGCCCAACCGCGCAAGCAGCGGCTGACCATGGGCAAGACGAAGGCAGAGTGAATCAATTGTTTCGACCTGCAGCCGATGGGGTTGCTCGAGCAGGGCCCACCCTAACGCTTGCGAGTGGGCGAGTGCCGCGCGTGCTAAACCGCCGACCGGCTCCGGCTGCGGTGCGCCCCGCTCAGCCGCCGCGAGCGCGCCGAGGATCCGGCCCCGCATCTCCGCGGTCGCGGCGCGGGTGAAGGTGATCGCGAGGATCTGCTCGGGTGCTTCCACGCGGGCCAGCAGCGCGAGAAAACGCTCGGTCAACAGATTGGTTTTGCCCGCGCCCGCCGGGGCTTGGACTAGAACGGAATGCTCCGGATTGAGCGCGGCGCGGCGCGCCGGGGCATCCTCGGTCTCCTCCAGACCGCTGCGAGGCCCCGGTGCGGGAAAGTGGAGCACTGGATAGCTAGACATTCCCCGCGGCCTCCTCGGCCGAAGCTAGGGAACCGACCCGGCACACGCCTTGGAGTCCGCACAGACGGCAGGTGTCCGCGCCGTCGCGCGGGTCAACCGCCGCCGCACCGGATGCGAACGCACCGGCGAGCAGCAGCAGGTCGCTCCGCCAGCCGGCGCGCACTTGCCCGAGCTCCTCGCCCGCCAAGGCTTGCAGGCGGGTTTGCCTGGGGCGGATCTGCGCGAACGCGACCTCCTCGATCCCACCTAACCCGCCGAACTCGGCGTAGATGGGCAGCTGCGGCTCTTCCATGCGCGGCCCTTCCCACTGCTTGGGCGAGGCTTGCGCACCGGTTTTGTAGTCGAGCAGCGCCCGCCCGCCCGCTTCCAGAGTATCCACCCGGTCCATGCGGAGGCGGAGCGTGAGCGGGCCCACCTGGGCTTCCAGCTTTTGCTCCAGCACTTCCACGACAAACGGCGGGCGCGCGGCTTCTTCTTCGAGCCAGCGCAGAAGGCGGCTGCGGACCCGGCGCTGCTCCAGCTGCAGGTAGCGAGTTTGCCAGAGGTCGCCGGCGGCCCGCTGATG
>CAXTSB010000112.1:0-10669 GCA_964246845.1 uncultured Acidobacteriaceae bacterium | reverse complement strand
GGGTCGATGGTGATGGGGGTGAGCAGCGGGTCCACTTCGCGCGTGTAGAACTCGGAGGCGGCGCGCTTGGCCGCGTCGGTCAGCTCGCTCCAGCTCAGCACGCGGATGCCGGCCTCGCACAGCGCGGGGCGGAGTTCGGCGTTCCAACAGCTGTACTGCTCGGCGACAAAATCGTGTACATCGGCGTTGATGCGGTTGAGCAGGTCCTGCGCGGTCATGCCGTCGGGTCCGGCCTCGCCTCGGCCTTCCTCAATGCGCTGGAGCATGCCGGCGATGCGGACCTCGATGAACTCGTCGAGGTTGGAAGCGGTGATGGCGAGAAACTTCACGCGCTCCAGCAGGGGGTTCGCGGCGTCCTGCGCTTCTTCAAGCACACGCCGGTTGAAGGAAAGCCAGGAGGAGTCGCGCGAGATAAAGCGGCTGCGTTGTTCTTCGTCCATAAAAGGCCTTGCCGGCCGCGTACTCCATCCTAATACGCTTCCGGCGTCGAAAATTTGTTGAGCAGACCGTGTGCGGTCAGTTGACCCCCGCGCCTGCTCGACGGAACATAAGAGCAGGGGGATACACCCAAATGAGTGCCGGCGATTGCGGTGAGGCAAGTGCGGTAGGGGGCATGGCGGAGGAGCTGTTTCACCTGGCTTCTCTTTTGGTGGGCGACAGCGGGAATGCTTTGCCCGTGATTGAGCAGGCGCTTGCGACGGTGGAGATTGACCCGTGCCTCGATCCGGTGGAAGCACGGCAGCAGGCGCGCCGCGCGGTGGTCCGCACGGCAATTGCGCGGCTTAAGGCTGAGCAGCCGGCGGCGTTCACGGGTGCCGCGGACAGCGGACAAGGGTCCGACCCGTGCGTCCAGGATGCCGATCTGCAAGCAGCCGGGGTGTCCGCGGAAGACCTGCGGGTTTGGCTCGGCGCGCACGGCGGGGCTGCCCTCAAAAGTCCGGCGCGGGCATGGTTGGAACAGCTGCCGGCGGCCGAGCGCGCGGTGTTTGTGCAGCGCGCGGTGCTGGGGCAGGGCAACGAGGCCGCGGCAAGCCTGCTGCGGGAGGCCGCCGGAGCTGAGGGCTGGACGGGTGAGCGGGTGGCCGGCGTATTTCGGCGCGCGCTTTGCTCGCTTGCCGATGCCTTGGCACATGCGCCGGTCCCGGCGATGGCGCCCGCATAAGAAAGTTCATCCTGGGCGGCTGCCCGCCCATCTAACAGCTTCGGAATCGGCAGAGGAGTGTGCGTGGGTCGAGCAGGGTGCGTGCGGCGGGTGGGACTTTTTCTGGCCGGAGCGGTATGCCCGGCGGCGTGGGCGCAAATCGGGGTGCAAACGCCCACGATTGACCCCCTCCCCCCCCCGGCCCCCGGATCGCAGCAGCAGGTCACCACGGACAACTACCAGGGCAGCGTCGCGGACGACAAACTCGTTCCCGGCGAGCTCCAGCTCCCGCTCGATGACGCGATCGCGCGAGGCCTCCGCCATAACCTCGGCCTCATCCTGATTACAGCGAATCAGATCTCGGCCCGGTCCACGCAGTTGACTGAGCTCCAACAGCTGCTCCCCACGCTCAACGCGAATATACGCGATGCCGTTCAGGAGACCGACCTTCAAGCGCAGGGTCTGCGCATTCCCGCATTTCCAACCATCATCGGCCCATACGGCTACCAGGATTTCCGTGGCACGCTGACCCTGAACCTCATCAACGTGGCTTCCATCCGGAATTATTTGGCTGCCAAGCATAACTTCCGGGGCTCCCAGATAGCCTTGGAGGATGCGCGCAACGAGGTGATCCTCAGCGTCGGCAATGCATACCTGCTCGTCATCGCCGACCAGTCCAGGGTGGCGTCCATCACGCAGCAGGTGGCCACGTCCAAGGTTTCCTTCGATCAAGCGCACCAGCAGCACCTAGCCGGTACCTCGCCGCTGCTCGATGAGCTGCGGGCGCAGGTGGACTTCCAAACGCAGCAGCAAAACCTGATCCAAGCGCAGGGCACGCTTGAAAAAGATAAGCTCGCGCTTGCCCGGGTGATCGGCCTGCCGACAGCGCAGCAGTTCGTCTTGACGGAGGACGCGCCCTACAAGCAGCTGGATGAGCTCGACCCCGACCAGGCGGTGGCCGCCGCGCTCGGGACGCGCAGCGATTTGAAGAACTTCGGCGAGCAGCTCCGGGGCGCGGATTACGCCAAGGGCGCCGCGAAAGCTGAACGCTATCCGACAGTGCAGTTCACCGGCGATTTCGGCGACATCGGCACGAACGTCCGCAAGTCGCACGTCACCGGCGATGCCGTAGGAACCCTCTACGTGCCGATCTTCGAGGAAGCACGGATTCGCGGGGACGAAGCGCTTGCCGAGCAGCAGTTGGAGCAGAAGCGGGCGCAGCTCGGAAACCTGCGGGGGCAGATCGCGCAGGACGTGCGCGACAGCATCCTGGACATTACGGCGGCCGAGAAAAGCGTGCAGGTGGCCGAAAGCAACCGCGGCCTGGCGGCGGAAGCATTGACCGAAGCGCAGCAGCGCTTCGCGGCGGGCGTTTCCGACAACCTGGCCGTTTCGCAGGCCCAGCAGCAGTCGGCGCAGGCCAACGATCAATACATTGCAAGCCTGTATCAACACAACGTAGCGAAGTTGAACCTGGCGCGGGCCATGGGCGTGGCGACAACGAATCTGAAGCAGTATTTGGGAGGCAAATAAGTGGCGGAGCAAACCCCGGACGCGACGGTTGGGCAAGAGCAAAAGCAGGACGCGCAGGCGGCGGGCGACAACCCCCGGCAAAAGTCGCGCCGCCGCTTCATCATTATTCTCGTGGCCGCGGTATTGATCGTGGGGGCGCTGCTGTTTTATTGGCACTCGACCTTTTACGAAGACACCGACGATGCCCAGGTGAACGGGCACCTCCTACAGGTTTCCTCGCGCATTCAGGGTACGGTGGTCAGCGTGCCGGTGAACGAGAACCAGCCCGTGAAGGCCGGCGACGTCATTGTCGAGCTCGACCCCAAGGACTACCAAACCACGGTCGAGCAGGACGAAGCCAATCTCGCCGCCGCGCAAGCAAACCTGAGCTCCAACTCCGTCAACATCCCGGTGACCGCGACCAATGTGAACACCAATCTCGCGGCGATCGCGTCCACGCTGTCGCAGGCCGACAGTGCCGTGGTGCAGGCCCGGCAGCAGGCGGACGCCGACCAGTCGGCCATCGCGCAGGCCGAGGCGAACTACGTCAAAGCCAAGCTGGATGTGGAGCGGTACACGCCGCTGGTGCAGCGGGACGTGATCTCAAAGCAGCAGTTCGACCAAGCCGTAGCCACCGCGAAGGCCGATGAGGCGGCGCTTGCCCAAGCCAAGCAAACCGCGGACGCTGGGCGGACCGCGGTGACCATGGCGCAGGATCGCGTGGTGCAGACCAAGGCGCAGCTCCAGAATGCGAAAACCGCGCCGGAACAGATCCGCATCCAGAAAGCCCGTACGGAGCAGGCCGCAGCACAGGTGGAGCAGTCCAAGGCCGCGCTGGATCAAGCCAAGCTGAACCTGAGCTATACCCGCATCGTCGCCCCGGTCGACGGCATCGTGACTCGCAAGAGCGTGGAAGTGGGCCAAAACGTTTCCATCGGTCAGAACATGACGAATCTAGTCTCGCTGGACGACATTTGGATCACGGCGAACTTCAAGGAAACGCAGCTGCACTATATGCATACCGGCCAGCCGGTAACGGTCAGCGTGGACGCTTACGGCGGGCGCAAGTACGACGGCGTCGTGACGCAAGTGGGCGGCGCGACCGGGTCGATTTTGAGCCTGTTCCCGCCTGAAAACGCGACCGGCAACTACGTCAAGGTGGTACAGCGCGTCCCTGTCCGCATCGACCTGCGGGACAAGACCGAGGACGCGGACCATCTCCTGCGGCCGGGGCTTTCCGTCGAGCCGAAGGTGCGCGTCAAGCAGTAGCCCCGTCCGCGGGCTCGGGACATGGAATCGGCTGCGCGCGCGGGTGATACTTCCGCGCACCCGCGCGCATCTACCCTGTACCGATTTGGCCTGTACCGATTTGGGAGCCTGCCGCCATGCCTTTCGCTCGACTGTTTCTCAGCCACGCCTATCTTGTGCTCGCCGCGTGGGTGTTTGCTGAGCAGATAGGCTTCCCGCTGCCTTCAGCGCCGCTGCTGCTCGCCGCCGGCACCCTGACGGCTACACACAAACTGCACCTCGCCGCTGTGTTGAGCGCGGTATTGTGCGGCTCCTTGGTCAGCGACATCAGCTGGTACGTCCTGGGCAAGCGCTACGGGCACAGGGTGGTGCGGGTGCTGTGCCGGTTTTCTCCCAACCGCAATACGTGCGTACAGCGCACGGAAGGCTACTTCGGCAGGCACGGGGCGGCGACGCTGCTGGTCGCGAAGTTCCTGCCCGCTCTCAATACGATGGCGGGCGCGATTGCCGGCCAAACCGGGATGCCGTTCCGGCGGTTCCTGCTGTTCGACGCGGGCGGCGTCCTCCTGTGGGCGCTTACTTTTGTCGTAGGCGGACGGTTCGCGGGCGACATCCTCAAACAGCACCCGCATGCGCTGAGCTGGGTGGCGCACTTCGCGGTCGCCTTGTTCGCGCTGCTGTTGGCCGCTTGGATCGTGAGCAGCATCGTGCGGCGCCGGCGGGCGTACGCGGAAATCCGCATGGACCGCTTGACCCCGCAAGCTCTGTATCAGCTCATGGAGAAGGACGAGCCGCTGTACCTGGTCGACCTGCGGCATCCGCTCGACTACCTGCCCGACCCGCGCACGCTGCCCGGCGCGGTGGTGCTGACGCCGGACCGCTTGGTTGAGCTGGCCGCGGACGTACCGCGGGACCGCGACGTCGTCCTGTTCTGCACCTGTCCGAACGAGGAAACGGCGGTGAGGATGGCGCACGCGATCCGCAAGGCGGGCGTACGCAGGGTGCGTCCGCTGCTCGGCGGCTTCGACGGTTGGAAGTCGCTGGGGTATCCGCTGGTGCCGATTGCCGGGACTGACCCGCCCGCACAGGTTTTGCCCGCGGCTTTTCAAACCGCGCAGGCCGGCTGAGACGAGTGCCGCATCCGGTGAATCCGCTGCTTCGAAAGCCCTGCCCCTGTTCGCTTAGGATGGGTTAGGGAGCCTGAGTTGCCATACAAGGATTTGCGGGAGTGGGTGCGGGCGCTGGAGCGCGCGGGCGAGCTGAAGCGGGTGCGCGAGGAAGTGTCGCCGCTGCTCGAAATCGCGGAGATTACGGACCGGGCCTCAAAGAGCAAAGGCGGCGGGCCCGCGCTGCTGTTTGAGAAGGTCACGGGCTACCCCGGCGCGCGGGTACTGATGAACCAGTTCGGGTCGGAGCGCCGCATGAGGCTGGCGCTCGATGTCGATTCGCTCGACGAGGTGGCCGGGAGGATCAAGACGCTGCTGGAACTGAAGGTTCCGGAAGGCTTGGTCGGCAAGCTGAAGCTGCTGCCGGTGCTCAAGGATGTGGGCGGGTTCTTCCCGCGCACTGTGAAGAGCAGGCAAGCCGCGTGCAAGGAAGTCATCCTGCGCGGGGCCGATGTCGATGTGCTGAAGTTTCCAGTCCTTCAATGCTGGCCCATGGACGGCGGCCGCTACATCACCCTGCCCCTGGTGATCACGCGCGACCCGCGCAACGGCAAACGCAATATGGGCATGTACCGTATGCAGGTGTATGACGGCCAAACCACCGGTATGCACTGGCAGCGGCAAAAGAACGCGGCCGAGCATGTGCGCGACCGTTTGCGTGCCGAAGCCGCGGACAAGGCCGAGCAGGTGGCGCGCATGGCCGATACGGCGGGCGGGACGGTACGCTCAGCCCAGGCACCCGCACCGCTCAAAACATACAGCAAGCAGGTCGACGATCGGCTCGAAGTCGCGGTGGCCATCGGCACTGACCCGGCGACTACGTTTGCCGCCATCGTGCCCGCGCCGCCTGAGGTGGAAGAGTACATCATTGCGGGCTTCCTCAGGCAAAAGCCGCTGGAGCTCGTCAAGTGCGAAACCGTCGATTTAGAAGTGCCCGCGCATGCCGAGATCATCCTGGAAGGCTTTGTCAAGCTCGACGAGCTGCGGACCGAAGGCCCGTTCGGCGACCATACCGGCTTTTACACGATGGAGGACGAGTACCCGGTCTTCCATGTCACCGCGATCACCCATTGCCGCGATCCGCTCTACGCCGCGACCATTGTCGGCAAGCCGCCGATGGAGGACGCCTGGATGGGCAAGGCGGTCGAGCGCATCTTTCTGCCGCTGATGAAGCTGACCCTGCCGGAAATCGTGGACATCAACCTGCCGGTCGAGGGCGTGTTTCACAACATCATGGTGGTTTCGATCCGCAAAAGCTATGCCGGGCATGCCCGTAAGGTGATGAACGGCATCTGGGCGCTGGGCCAAGCGATGTTCACGAAGATCATCGTGGTGGTGGACGAGGACTGCGACGTGCAGGACCTCCCCGAGGTGGTTTTGCGGACGGCCAATAACATCGACCCGGAGCGGGACATGCAGTTCACCCTGGGCCCGGTGGACTCGCTCGACCATGCGTCGCGCCTGCCGAATTTGGGATCGAAGGTGGGCATCGACGCAACGCGCAAATGGGCGGCGGAAGGGTTTTCGAGGCCGTGGCCGCCGATGATCACGATGGACGCGGGAACGAAGCAGAAGGTGGATGGGGTTTGGAAAAGGTTGGGGATCGAGTGAGGCGAGCTATCTTCTATGTGCTCCAGGAGCCGGGCGTACGTCGTCCGACTCCGTCCGGCTGTTTGCTTCCTCGTTGACCCGAACGCAAGCGGTGTACTGAGATAGAAAGTGGTCGCGCACTTCAGCGTACTCGGGTAAGGTCTGGAACCGGCGCTGTTCTGGTTCTCCATTCAGCAGATAGATTGTGGTGACAACTGATTGTTTGTCGTCGAAAAGCACATACGTGCCGAGTACGCCACCTTCAAGCTTCGATCGGTTGAGCCCGTGAACCTCGAAGCGGTGTATGGGGGCAAGCGAGGGCTCTACGTGTGCCTTCCCGTCGCTTGCGAGTGATGTAAGTTCCGCGACTAAATCGGCTTTCTCGCGGGTGTAATCCTTTGGGTCAAGCTGCTCAGCTTTGACGTTTGCATAAAAATCCTCGGAAGGGTACGCGAACATGATGCGCTCGCCCTCGACCATGGTCACCTGTTTCTCACCCGACGGCGTTTGGATAGTACGTACCATCGGTGTTGTTGGCAGGGCATCGAGCTGCACAATGCTGAGTCCGTCGTCGAAACGGCAGCTTGTATAAGGTTGGATAGCGGGCGCGATGCGATATTGCGCCAAGGCGTAACTAGCAGTGACAAGCACGAACAGGAAAAGTGCGGTGAAGCGGCCCATGAATGACATATCGGCAGCTTACCGTGTCGTCATGAGCCGGCTCCTGCAAAGAAACGCTTTATGAATTGGGAGAGCAGACTTCTCGGGCAGATTTACCGCGACAGCGCATCCTCCGGAAATTTAGGAATCCCAAAGTGCCCGCGCAGGTGAAGCAGGTCGAGCGTGCGGATGTCGCCCGAGACCGTGATCAGGTTCACGCTGCGGTCCCCGGCGAGCAGGATGGCCGCCCCGGCGAAGTCCGCGCCGTGTGTTTCAAGCCAAACATCGGTGCGGCCCGATCCTGCGGGAATGAATTGGCCGGGAATGTCCGGGTACGGTCCCTGGCGGTCGGGCAGACGGTTCGCGGTCACGATGTGCTTCCAGCCGAGCGAGCTGTACTGCGCGCGTATCGCATCGACCGATGCGGGGTCGTAGCCGCCGAACTCGGGAAAGCGGTACAGGTGGACGCCGATGCCGTTGAGCCGCGCAATGGTGCGGCGGGTTTCGTCGTCAACGCCCGCGAAGCCGCCCGCGAGCGCCAAGAGCGAACGGTCGAAGGTGAAGTCGGTGTGCCAGGAAGCCGCGCTGTTCAAAGCCGTCAGCCCCTGCGGGATAAGGGTGAGCGCGTCGTACTGCGGCGGGGGCGCGATGGAAAAGCCCGGCGGCGGAGTTTGCGTTTGCTGGGCGGGCAGCAGAGTTGCGAAAAGGGCAAAGGCGAAAAGGGGAGCAAGGCGCATGGGGACAGGTCTCCGATACCCTTGTTGAAACCCATCACCGCCGTGAGTGTTGTGGAGCCGGCTTCCGTCGCATGTTCAACACGGAGATCGCATGAAAGTGTGCAGCGAGTGGTCAAGTTCGGCTTGTGAGGCGCTCCGAAACCGGAACACCTTGCGGCCCTAGACATCGCCATCAACGCAGGAAATGCGCGATGAGGGCTCCTACCGTGCCGCCAAGAAGCGAGCTTAGTACACTCGACACAATGACAACCGGTGCCAAGCTGCGCTCCCGTTCGAGCTTGAGCGCTTCCGCATTGAGCTTGTTTTGCTCGGCGGTGAACTTCTTTGTCTCCTCACTATGTTTGCGGGTTTCCACAATTGCCCGCTCAATCTCGGCGAGCTGCTGCGCATAGTCCATGCTGGGACGCGTGGTCTCGTCCATGGTGGCCTCCTGCTTTCCTGTTCAGGATAATCCTGACTCCGTTACTCCGCCTGCTTCAGCTCGACCCGCACCAGGTTGTGCACCGACCGCGCGGGCTTTGCATCCTCGCTGACCACTAGTTTCCACGGCCCTTCCTTGGCATCAAGCGGCTTGCCGTCGAGTTGATCCGCGACAAGAATCATGCCGGGGTGGAAGCTCGGCTCGGCCTCGGCGAGCGCGAGGACTGCCTTGTAGCCGTCCGAGCCGGTAGCGACGATATATTCCGACAGGGTTTTGCCCTTGACTTCCGCTCCCGCGGGCGCGCCGAGCGGGGTGAGCAGGTCGATAAGCGGCACCCCGGAGTAGGTTTCCCGCATGTGCGTGTGGCCGTTTTCAACCGTAACCGCCTGGTGCGGCAGCGCGGCGAATGCTTCGGTGGTGAAGCTTTTTTCCTGCCCGGCGGCCAGCGTCAGCCGCACGCCCGGAGCCGCGCCGCCCGACGGCAGGAGCGCCACATCGATCTTCGCGAACAGGCCCGTGTCGATGTCCTTTGTTTCGAAGCCGGGCGCGGTGATGTGCATCCGCAAGGTTTGCTCCGATGGGCGGATTGTCACCGTCCCGTCCTGGCCGGTTTTTACCGCGACCGGCAGCATGTCGAGCCTCACGGAAGCGTCTCGGATGGGCGCGTTGCCGAGGTCGTGTACGGTAATTTTGATCGACGGCGGATCGGGGGTTTGCGCGGGGAGCAGGGCAGGGGCGAGCAGGAACGGCAGGGTCAAAGCGGGCTTCAGAAGCATATGCGCGAGGGCCTCCCGACCATCGTATAGTGGAGGTATGTCGATCGCGGGCAACATCAAGGGCATTGCCAAGGGCATGAGCATCACCTTCGGGGAGATGTTTCAACCCACCGAAGTGGAGAACTACCCGGACGGCCCTGGACCCAACAAGGGCGCGGTGCTCCAGGAGCGGTTCCGCGGCGCGCACATCCTTCAGCGCGATGAGAACGGCCTGGAAAAGTGCGTGGCTTGCTTTCTGTGCGCGGCGGCCTGCCCGGCCAACTGCATCTACATCGAGGCTGCCGAGAACACCGCTGAGAAGCGTTTCTCGAGCGCCGAGCGCTACGCCAAGGTCTATAACATCGACTACAACCGCTGCATTTTTTGCGGCTATTGCGTGGAGGCTTGCCCGACCGACGCCATCACGCACGGGCACGGTTTCGAGCTCGCCAGCCTGAACGCCGGGACGCTGATCATGCGCAAGGAAGACATGCTGGTGCAGGACCTCGGACTGCCGGGCGGGGTCGCGGCCGGGGCGGAGTCGACCAAATAGCTTGGTTGATGCGGCGCGGGTTGCATCCCACTCGAAAGAGGAGAGGCCATGGCGAGTGTGCGGGTGTTCGCGTATGCGAAGGCGATCGACGGCAAGGAAGAAGCGGTGCGCGAGCAGTTTCTGGAGCTGGTGAAGGCAAGCCGCGCCGAGGAAGGCGCGGAGCTGTACGAGCTGTTTGAGTCGACCGACGGCGGCGAGTTCCTGGTAAACGAGCAGTACGCGGGGCCCGAGGATTTCGAGCAGCACAAAACCTCCGACCACTTCCGCGACGCGATGGCGGCATTGAAGCCGCTGCTCGACGGCGAGATCAAGATTTGGGTGGTGGACCCGGTCGAGCCTGTGCTGTAGCTTCCGCTGTTTTCGCGAGCCGCGCCCGCGTTTGGCATTCAGCTTCGGGCTTCTTGGACATACTGAGAAAAAGCGCCCCTTCCCGGGGGCGCTTTTCTTTTGTTCCGAGGAGAGCCGCATGAAGCCCGAAGAGTTCCTCCAGAAAGCCGCCGAGGCCGCCCGCGCCGCCGGCCATATCTTTCCCGAGTACGCCGCGTGCGAAGCCGCTCTGGAATCGGCGTGGGGGCAGTCGAAGCTGGCCGTGCAGGCCAACAACCTGTTCGGGCAAAAGCAGTCGCATCCGGCGCGCGGGGCTACGCTGACGCTGCCGACCCGCGAGTTTCTGCACGGGGCGTGGGTGTTTGTGGAGGCGCAATGGGTCATGTTCACGGATTGGCAGGACGCCTTTTACCACCGCATGGCGCTGCTGCGGGCGCTTGAAAACGGCTGCCCGGACTATAAAGCGGCGCTCGCCGCACCGACGGGGGAGGAGTTTGTGCGGTGCGTATCGAAGAGCTGGTCGCCGGACCCGGGGCGGGCGGGGAAGGGGTTGGGCTCT
>CAXTSB010000111.1:0-10840 GCA_964246845.1 uncultured Acidobacteriaceae bacterium | reverse complement strand
CGCGCCCGGTTCGTCGCCGCGCCCGGGTCCAGTTTGCACAGTTCCCGCGCCGCACGCCCGGCCCGGTCGCGCGCGAACGCCAACCGCAGCGCCGCCGCTTGCTGTAGGCGAAGCTCCAACGCGGCAAAGCGCTCGCGCATCAGGCGCACCCGGTGGGCAGCGTCCTGCCGCAGCAGCGCTCCGTGCGCGGTTTGGCAGCGGTCGCCGACTGCCCGCAAACGCTGCAGCGCGACGCGTTCCAAGCGGAAGCCGAGCTCGTCCAGGCGCTGTTCGCGGCGCTGGAGTGCGGTGCGGACGCGGCCCAGGGCGGCTTCCGTACCCAGCACGGCCACCCGCTGCCGGCTGAGCGCAAGTGCGAGCTTTGCCGCCCGGCCCGCGCGTGCCGTTAATGCATCAATATGCTCGCCTACCCGGTGCTGCGCGCCGGTGATGATCTCCGCGGCTGCCGAGGGCGTAGGCGCGCGCAGGTCCGCGACGAAATCCGCGATGGTGAAGTCCGTTTCGTGCCCGACGGCGGAAACCACCGGCAGCGCGGAGCCCGCGATGGCACGGGCGAGCCGTTCGCTGTTGAACGGCTGCAAGTCCTCAAGCGAACCGCCGCCGCGCGCGACCACGATTACGTCCACGCTGTGCGCCGCGTTGAAATAAGCGATGCCCGCCGCAACTTCTTCCGCCGCCGCCGCGCCCTGCACCGTCGCCGGGTAGAGCGTCACATCGAGCGCCGCATGCCGCCGCGCGACCACGGTCAGGAAGTCGCGGATGACCGCGCCGCCCGGCGAGGTGACGATCCCCACGCAGCGAGGGTACAACGGCAGCGGACGCTTGCGGTCCATCGCGAACAGTCCTTCGGCCTCCAGCTTGCGCTTGAGCTGCTCGTACGCGATCTGCAGCGAGCCTGCGCCCACCGGCTCCAGGTACTCGGCCACAAGCTGGATTTGCCCGCGCGCTTCGTAGAGCGAAAAACGGCCGTTCAACAGGACTTCGTGTCCGTCCTCCGGCGTAAAGCGGAGCTTGCGGGCTTCCTTGGCGAACATGACCGCGGAAAGCGCCGCCGCGTCATCCTTGAGCGTGAAGTAGAGGTGGCCGGAAGGCGCCGCGCGCATGTTGGAGATTTCACCGCGCACCCACACATCCGCGTAAGCCGCTTCCATATGGGCGCGCAAATGGGTAAGCAGTTCAACTACGCGAAACACGCGGCGCGCGGGCGGTTCCGGTTCCGGCTCGGACTGCGGGGCTGGTTGGACTGAAACAGCCGGCTCGGGCGGCGCGGCGGCAAGCGCCTTGCGCGCCCAAACCGGCAGCGTCGGCCGGCGCTCTTTCGGCCGGGGCGGTGCCGCGATCGTCACTTCCAGCACTGTTTCCTCAAACAAGAAACCGAGCTGATTTTGCCCGTTGCCGCCCGATGCTTCGCCGCGCCTGCTCACGCACTTGAGTTTAGCGCCGGAACCGGCTCAGCAGCGAGAGCACCAAGGTAAGCAGGACGCTCAGGAGCAGGGAGGTCCCGAGCGGCGCCCACACCTCGGTGTGCCTGCCGCGCCAGTGCAGGTCGCCCGGCAAGCGGCCGAGCGGCAGGCCGAAACGGCCGGCGAGCAGCAGCGCGCCGCCCAAGAGAGCAAGCACCAGCCCCGCACCCAACAGCACCCGCCCAAGGTCCGCCATTTCCTCAGCCTACGCGGTTGCTACTTCCAACGCGCGGGCGCATCTTTGACCGCATGCACGTCTTTGCCGCGATCGCCGGGGCCGGAGCCATCCTGTTTGTCCTGCTCGATGCGTTCCAAACCATCATCCTGCCGCGCCGGGCGAGCGGACGCTTCCGCATCACGCGCTTGTTCTACACGCTCACTTGGAAGCCTTGGCGCTCAGCGGCGGCGCTCGCCAAGGATCCTAGGCGCAAAGAAACCCTGCTTTCCGTTTACGGTCCGTTCTCGCTTGTTCTCCTGATCGCGGTCTGGGCCGGCTGCCTCCTGCTCGGCTTCGGGCTGCTGGCCTGGGCGGCGGGTTCGCCGGTTTCCGACCCCCTGACCAAGCACCCGGATTTCCGCTCGGACCTGTATATCAGCGGCACGACGCTGTTTACGCTGGGCTTGGGCGATGTAGTCCCGCAGTCCCGGCTGGTGCGCGAGCTGCTGGTGTTCGAGGCCGGGCTCGGACTGGCTTTTGTCGCTATGGTGCTCGGCTATTTCCCCGTGCTGTACAGCGCGTTTTCCCGGCGCGAGGTCAACATCTCGCTCCTCGATGCCCGCGCGGGCTCGCCTCCATCCGCGGCTGAATTGATGCGGCGGCATGCGTTCGCGGGCGGAAGCGACGCGCTTGTCAAACTCTTAGAAGAGTGGGAGCGCTGGGCGGCCGAGCTGCTCGAAAGCCATATCTCCTACCCGGTACTGTGCTACTTCCGCTCGCAGCACACCAACCAAAGCTGGCTGGGCGGCTTGTGCGCGGTGCTCGACGTGTGCGCGCTGGTGGTGGCCGCGGTCGGGAACGGACCGGCGCGGCAGGCGCAGCTTACTTTTGCCATGGCGCGGCATGCGCTTGTGGATTTGTCGCAGGTGTTCGACCTCCAGCCGGTAACAGCGCCGGCGGATCGCTTGACTCCGGAGCAGTTTAAACGGATCCACGACCTGCTGTGCCAGGCGGGTACGCGGGTTTCACGCGAACCCGGTGCTTGGACGCGTTTGAGCCAGATGCGCGCCATGTACGAGCCGCAAGGGGCGGCGCTGGCCAAGCATTTGTCTATGGACCTGCCGCCGTTTGTACCTCCGGAGGCACGGCGTGACAACTGGGAAACCGTGGCGCGCATGCGGGCGGTGGTGGAAGCGGCGGCGGAAGCGGACCATCACATCTTTTAAGACTTATGTTCCGGCCAAGAAAAAAGCCGCTTCGGAAGGCGGCTTTCGGGGGAACGGAAGCAAAAGTCGGATTAGGACGTGATGGTGGGCTTTCCGCTAAGCTGTTCGGTTCTGGACCGGCTCGGGCGCTGCCGGGAGGCGGAAGCCTGACAGAGCGCCAGAAAGCCGACAAGGGTTGCCAGGGCGCAGCAGCTGTAGACCTGGATAAACAGCGACACGATGAGAACTCCCCCTTGCCTTTCTTGGTTCCCCTCCTACAGCCGAGAAAATGCGCTGCTTCGCTTTTCTCGTGTTAAGGCATTGGAACGGAATGAACATAAGCCCTTGCGAAGACGGTTGGCTAGTGCAAAGTCGCCTTTTAGGACACATTCTTTTCGGGATATCGGAGAAAACGGGTCTGCATCCGCCCTCATTACACTTCGGTACTCACGGGTGCGCAGGCGGCAGTGCAGCTGGACCCATCTCGGCCGGCGTGCCGAGAACGCTTCCGGCATGGAGAGACGGTTACTTAGGAAGCGCCTAAGTTCCTGCGGCGCTTCCATGGGAGTTATGCATCAGCTCGGATAGATAGAATAAGTTAGTGCCGTGGGCCAACAAGTTATGCGCGGCGATACGCCATGCAAAGCGAAAGCGCGGCTGTCCGGAGGGAACAGCCGCGCTTTCGCCGTCGGAAAGGAACGCTGTTTTACACCGCGACCGGCTCCAGCACCCGCGCGAACCGTTTGCCCTCGCGCGCCTCGAACGCCCGCTTGCCGAAGGCATAGCCCGCGATGAGCGGCACGGCGAGCGTGGCTTCGGAAAACACCATTTGCTCGTGCGTGGTGTCGACCTTGCCCCAGGAGCTCGCTTCCTTGAGCGTGGACGAGCTGAGCGCGCCGTCACGCACGTCCGCCACCGTGATCTGGATCGCGTACTTATGCATCGGGGCGTCCATGCCGAGGATATCGGCAGCCACCACGATGTCCTGCGCGAAGTTCTTCGGGACGCCGCCGCCGATCATGAACAGGCCCGTGGTGGGGTTCGCGATCTTAAGCTGCGTCAGCTCGTAAAAGTCCTTGGCTGAGTCGAGCGAGACGTGCGGCTTGCCCTGCCGCGCGTGCTGGTGCGCCACCAAGCCGAAGCCCGCCGAGCAATCCGAGAACGCCGGGACGAAAATCGGCACATCCATCTCATAGGCGGCATAGACGATCGAGTCCGGGTTGCCGTTCCGGGGCGTGCGGCCTTCGCGTTCGAGATACGCACCCATCTCGCGGATGAACTCGCGCGAGGAGTACGGCCGCGGTTCGAGCCCATTCGCGATCTTTTCGCAGGTTTCGTCGCAAATGCGCAGCTCTTCCTCGTCAATCAGCGTGTCATAGATGCGGTCGATCATCAGCTCGCGCAGGGTTGCGTCTTCCGTGCCCTGCTTATACAGCTCGTCGGCGATGTAGTGCTTGAAGCCGAGGGCCTCGAAAAAGTCCTGGTCGACGATGTTCGCGCCGGTCGAAACGATCGCGTCCACCATTTTGTTGCGGATCAGGTCGATAAAGATCTGCTGTAGGCCGGCGGAGATGAGCGAGCCGGCAAGGCACAGGATCACGCCGCACTCGCGGTCGCGCAGCATGCGCTCGTAAATGGAAGCCGCCCGTGCGAGATCGCGCGAGCTGTACGCCATGCCCTGCATGGCTTCGACGACGGGAACCACGTCGTGCTGCTTGATGTCGTACTGCCGGATCGGTGTGGAGAGGAGTTCTTGCTTGGTAGGCATGACCATTTCAGTTTATCGCGCGGTTCTCCCGGGCCTTTGTGAAAGCACCAACAAAAGCCGCTGCAACCGGAGCCTGCCTTATGCTTTGGAGGAGATGACCAGGATTCTGACGGCGGCCGTGCTGGTGCCGCTGGTGCTTGCCGTAATTTTTTCCAACTCGCCGCCGTTGTTGACCGCCGTCGCCGCGCTCGTGGCGGGACTGGCCTGTTGGGAGTTTCTGGGCCTCGCCGCCGCCGGCGGGGCCGCCGGGGTGCCGCGGGTGCTCGTTCTTTGCGGGATCGCCGTGCTGTTCCTTTGTGTTTTCTTCCAGCCTGAGTACACGACGCCCGCGCTGGGCGGGTCGGCTTTTCTGCTGTTGGGCTGGTGCGCCTTCCGCCTGCCGTTTCCGCAGGTATTGCCGGCCGCCGCGGCGGGGGTGTTCGCGCTGCTGTACACCGGCTGGTCGCTGACCACCCTGCCGCTGATCGCCGCGCAAGGGAACGGGCCTTCGCTGCTGCTCCTGTTGTTCTTGTCGGTATGGTCGGGCGATATCGCCGCTTACTATGTCGGACGGCACTTCGGCAAGCACCGGCTTACGCGGCTCAGCCCGAACAAGACTTGGGAGGGAACCGCAGCATCGGTGGCGGGTACCCTGCTGGCGGCCGGGCTTCTTCTGCTTCTCGCGGCAGTGCTGGAGCGCAGAGGGTTTGAGTGGCTCAGCTACCCGGGCCCGCCGGCGCGCACCTTGGCGCTCTCCGTCCTGCTCAATGTCGCGGCGCAGCTGGGCGACCTTCTGGAGTCGGCCCTGAAGCGCGGCGCGGGCGTCAAGGACTCGGGCGCGCTGCTGCCCGGGCACGGCGGCATCCTCGACCGCATCGATGCGCTGCTCTTGGCGGCCCCGACGCTTTGGTACGCTCTTTTAGCCCAGCAAGCACTGTAAGGGGTTCCGCGGCATTGAAACAACTCTGCATATTAGGCTCCACCGGCTCCATCGGCCAAAGCACGCTTTCGGTTGTCGAGCAGTTTCCTGAGCGGTTCTCGGTCGCCTCGCTCGCTGCCGGGCGCAATCTCCAGGCCGCCTTGGAGCAGTGCCTGCGTTGGCGCCCACGCGTCGTTTCGCTCGCGACAGAGGAGCTGGCCGCGCAGCTCGAAACGAAGCTGCGCGAAAACGGCGTGACCGGGACCGAGGCCGTTTGGGGCGCGCCGGGTACGGTCCACGCCGCCACGCTGCCGGAGGTGGACTTTGTCGTTTCGGCGATCGTCGGGGTGGCCGGGTTGGAAGCAACCTACGCCGCGGTTGAAGCAGGGAAGCCTATCGGCCTGGCGAATAAGGAAGCCATGGTCGCGGCGGGCGAGCTGCTCACCGCCGCTGCCCGCCGCAGCGGGGCACCCTTGTTGCCGATCGACTCCGAGCACAATGCCGTGCACCAGTGCATGAGGGCCGGGCGGCTCGGGGAGATCCGCAATGTGTGGCTCACCGCTTCCGGCGGGCCGTTCCGGACACTGCCTTTGAACGACTTTGCGAACATCACTCCAGCCCAGGCGCTGAAACATCCGACCTGGGTGATGGGGCAGCGCATCACGATCGACTCGGCGACGATGCTGAACAAGGGTCTTGAGATCATCGAGGCTTGCCGGCTGTTCAACCTGCCGCCGACCCAAGTGCAGGTCACCGTCCATCCGCAGTCCACGGTGCACTCGCTTGTCGAATACATCGACGGCTCGATCTTGGCGCAGATTTCCGTCACCGACATGCGCCTGCCCATCCTGTACGCGCTTTCCTACCCGGAGCGGGTCGACTCGCCATTGCGCTTCGACATGCGTGCACTTGCGAGCCTTGATTTCGAGCAGCCCGACTTTGCGCGGTTTCCGTGCCTGCGCCTGGCTTATGAGGCAGCCGAGGCAGGCGGCGCGCACTCGATTGCCCTGAACGCCGCCGACGAGGTGGCGGTGGAGGCATTTTTAGCCCGGCGCATCGGCTTTCCGGCCATCGCGTCTACAATCGAGGAGGTGCTCGCCCGCACGCCCCGCACCCACCCCGGCAGCATTGCCGAGGTGCTTGCGCAAGATGCGGAAGCACGCGAACGGGCAGGGGAAGTTGTCGCGGCGGCCCGCAGGTAGGAGTTCACTCATGCAGCTTTCAGAAGCAGCAGTCTCGACGGAAAAGGGTTCCGGCTACCTGAAGCAGCTTTGCCGGCATTGGGGCCATAAGTTCCCGGTCGAGTTTGATGACGCGCACGGCCGCATCGAGATGCCGCGGATGGCGTGCCTGCTGCGTGCAACGCCGGAAGCGCTCGCCGTGCGGCTGGAGCTGGCCGAGGGCGCAGACCAAGCGCGCATGGAAGAGGTCGTCCGCGAGCACCTCCAGCGGTTCGCGTTCCGCGAACAGCTTATTTTCGAGTGGAAACGGTCCTCCCCGCAGGTCCTCACCGCGCAGCGGTAAGCCAAGTCCAATCTTTCGGAGTCCCTGTTCCCTTCATGTCTTTCGCTCTGGTTTCCATTCTTTCGTTCATCGTCGTACTCGGCGTCATGGTGCTGGTGCATGAGGCCGGCCACTTCATCACGGCGAAGCTGTGCGGCGTGCGCGTCGAGGTATTTTCGATCGGCATGGGCCGGCGGCTGTTCGGCTTCAAGCGCGGCGACACGGACTACCGCATCAGCCTTCTGCCGTTGGGCGGCTACGTCAAAATGGCGGGCGAGTACTCGGGCGAGTCTGGCATCGCCGACGTCCGCACGGGCGATCCGGCCGAGTTTACGGCGCGCCCGCGCTGGCAGCGCATCCTCATCGGGTGCTCCGGGCCGATTACAAACTTCTTGCTCGCCTTTGTGCTCATGACCGGCCTGTACATGATGCACAACGAGGTGGACGCCTACCTGAACGGCCCGGCGATCGTGGACTTCGTCCCGGCAAACTCGCCCGCGGCCCGCGCCGGGCTGGAGACCGGCGACCGCATCGTGCAGTTCGACAATGTGCACAACCCGGATTGGGAGAAGATCTCGATCCGCATGGGGATCGACGGAACCAATACCGTCCCGCTCACCATACAGCGTGACGGGCGGGAGATGCCCTTGAGCCTGCCTCTGGCCGGAGCGCTCGGCAAAGACGGCCCGGACCCGACCGTGCTCGGTTTGAACCCGCGCATCCAGGCCGGGCCGCTCGCGATCCGCGACGTGGAGCCCGGCTACCCGCTTGCGCGGGCCGGAGTGAAAGCGGGCGATAAGCTGCTCTCGATCAACGGCGTCAGCCCGCACTCGACCGCCTCGGCTGTCGCGTACTTAAAGCAAAACGGCGCTGCGCCGGTGCGTTTGGCCCTCCAGCGGGGCAGCCAGATGCTCGACTTCAACGTCACCCCGGTCGAGGGAAACGACGGCTCCGGCCATCAAAGCTGGCAGCTGGGCTTCCGGGCTGCGCCGCCCCCGTTCACGATCGTGCAAGAGCCGCTGTTCGCGGCCATGGTGCACTCCTTCCACTACAACGTGACCAGCTCCACGCAGATCGTGGAGGTTATGCGGCGCCTGTTCTCGGGCCACTCCAACGTGAAGCAGCTGTCGGGACCGGTCGGCATCGCGCGCGTCACGGGCGAGGCCGCGATGATGCCCGGCTGGCAGCCGCTGATCAATTTGTCCGCGCAGATCAGCCTAAACCTGGGCATCTTCAACCTGCTGCCTTTCCCTCTGCTCGACGGCGGCATGATCCTGATTCTGTTGATTGAGTCCCTGATGCGCCACGACCTAAACCCCCGGGTCAAGGAGCGCATTTACCAGGTCGCGTTTGTGATGCTGGTGCTGTTCGCGGTGTTTGTGACGTTCAATGATGTGTCGAGGATCGCGGGGTTCGGGCGGGGGTAGGTATACCCATGAAGATGTTATTAGCCGCATTCAGTCGAGCATTTCTAGTCGGGATATCTGCCTTTGTGTTCAGCTTTTTCACTTCCTTCATTGCCATGGGGCAGAGATTTGAACGCGAAGCGCCGTATGATGGGCAAAACGGTTTAGCTGCGGCCCTTCTATCCTTTAACCTAGCAGCAAGAACATCGACCTTGACCTTTGCAGGCACGTTCTTTTTTAGCTATCTACGTAAGGTCGACAGACTTGAAAATTAACTCTGATTTACAGCCCAAGCAGCACGACACCTTCCGTTTCAGCTGCTCTCCGTAGTTCCTTATCTAGTGTGGCGAGGGGAGAGTTTAACCTCATCGCTACTTCAAGATATGCGGCGTCGTACAAAGTAAGCCGATGACGCTCCGCGAGCTGTTTCGCGCCTGTCCATGCTTGCAGGTGCGTTTTCTCATCAACTCGAACCGGCCTGCGCCTGAGATCAATCAACATTGCATCACGATAGTCTGGTGCAATGCGCTTGCGCCTGACCGCCATCTCCAAACTGTTTGCCACCTCTGTGTGCCAGAAAGCGGGTACCACAGCCTTTTCCGTAAGCAGTATGTCCATAGCCGCCAACACCGCCGGCGTTGTCTCGTCTGGGAAAAGGTAGGCGAGCGCTACTGAAGCGTCTATGACAATCAATACTTACGGCCTAGGTCGGCTTTTACTTCGTCCCAATTGAAGGGAACTCTGGGTGCCGCCATCGCCCGTGCACGGATGCGTTCCCCTGCGGCGCGCGACTCAGCCTTTTCTTTTTCGGTAAGCTCCGACGTCGCGGGCACTGCGGAGATCAGCTTGGCAACAGGACTGCCTTGACTCAGGATGAAAACTTCCTCACCCCGTTCCACTTGCTGTATAAGCGCCACCAACGTGTTCTGCGCCTCTGCAACTCCAATCTCGATCATCTTTTCACCTCACACAAAACCAGCCTACACCCACTCCCCGCCCCGCATTACAGGCTCCCGCTCTCCCGTCGCGGTCACCCCGTCCACGTCCAGCTGCCCTGAGCCGATCATCCAATCCACGTGAATCAGGCTTTCGTTCGCGCCGCGCGCGCCGAGCTGTTCCGGAGCGGCCGTATCCCCGCCTTCCATGCAGGTGGAGTAAGCCTGCCCCAGCGCGATGTGGGAAGCCGCGTTCTCGTCGTACAGCGTGTTTTGGAACAGTACGCCGCTCTGCGAGATCGGCGAAGAGTGGGGCACCAGCGCCACCTCGCCCAGCCGCGACGCGTTTTCATCCGTCCCGAGCATCCGCTCCAGCACCGCCTGCCCGGTCTTCGCGCGCGCTTCCACGACCTTGCCGCCCTCGAAGCGGACGGCAATTTCCTCGATCAGCGTGCCTTGGTACGACAGCGGCTTGGTCGAGACGACGGTTCCGTTCGCCCGCTCGCGGTGCGGCGTGGTGAACACTTCCTCGGTCGGGATATTTGGCTGGCAGGCGACGCCGTTCAGCGCCGTCGTGCCGCCGCCGAGCCACAGGTGCCCGTCCGCGAGGCCCAATTCTAGGTCGGTTCCCGGGCCCGTGTACCGGAGCGCCCGGTACCGCTTCGCGTTCAGTTTGGCCGCGCGCTCCTGTAGAGTGCCTCCATGCCGCGCCCACCCGGCGACCGGATCGGCCCCATCGATGCGCGAAGCCTGAAAAATCGCGTCCCACAGCTTCTCGACGGCGGCCTCCTCCGGTTCCCCGGGGAAAACCGCGCGCGCCCACGACGGCGTGGCCGCGCCCACGATGCACCAATTGATCGCGTGCTTGGTGATCAGCTCCATCGCCGGGCGGCCCGCCTTGGAGGCGGCGACGTTCGCCCGCGATACCTTGGCCGGGTCCTGGCCCCCGAGCAGGCCCGGGTTGCCGCCGGTGATGCCCAGCCGCGCCGCGCCTTCCCGGTAGGCCCGCGCAATGCCGTCATGGAGCCACCCCGCCGCGTGGTCAAAGCTCGCGTCCGGCGCGCTGCGGTAGCGCGCGAGCGTGGTTTCGTCGTCCACATACATCGTGGTCACCAGGAGCGCGCCGGCCCGATAGGCATACTCGGTAACCTTGCGGATCAGCGGCAGCGCCTCAACGGGCGCGGTAATGACAAGCTCCTGCCCGGGCTTGAGGCCGAGCCCGGCCTCCACGGTGACGCGGGCGAATGTATCGAAACGATCGGCGAACGAAGCAGCGCTCATACATGTACTCTAGCGTCCGCGACCCGCACCAGCGAAGCCGCCGCGCACAGCGTAGCGCTGAGGCCGAAAAGCACCCAAAAGATGCTCGGCAGGCCCGCCGCATGCCCCAGCACGCCGAGCAGCGGCGGCCCGATCAGCAGCCCCGCGTAGCCCACACCCACGGCGGTCGAAAGCCCCTCGCCCGGCGCGTATCCGGGCAGGGTGGCGGCCGTGCGGTACAGCAC
>CAXTSB010000110.1:0-11393 GCA_964246845.1 uncultured Acidobacteriaceae bacterium | reverse complement strand
GCTTCGCGGCTTCGGCGTTTTGGCCGGCGCGCGCCAGCAGGAGCCCCAGCGCGGCGTGCGCCTCAAACTGTTTGGGGTCGGCGGCGAGAGCCTTGCGGTAGTCCGCCTCGGCTTGCGCTGCGTTGCCGTCCGCGTCCTCGGCATAGCCCAGGTCGTACAACGCACGCGCGTCGCCGGGGTGGTTCGCCAGATAGGCCCGGAGTGCCGTGCCCGCGCCGGCCCAATCTTTGGCTTCGAGCTTGTCCTCAGCCTCGCCCAAGGGATTTGCCAAGTGGACAGGCGCATCCGGATCGCCCGCACCCGGCGGCAGCGTGTTTTGCAGCAAGGCGAGCGCAAGAAGGAACATCACGCGACGACCTCCTCCCGCCGCGCCGCGAGCACCCCGCGCAGCCAGCGCCCAGTGTGCGACAGCTCGCTCCCGGCAACCTGCTCCGGCGTGCCCACGGCCACCACCTGGCCGCCGCCCGAGCCGCCTTCCGGGCCCATGTCGATCACCCAGTCAGCCGACTTGATCACGTCCAGGTTATGCTCGATCACCACCAGCGAACCCCCACCGTCGATCAGCTTGCGGAAGGCGAGCAGCAGCTTGTTCACGTCGTCAAAGTGCAATCCGGTCGTAGGCTCGTCCAGGATATAAAGCGTCCGGCTGCCGCCGTTTTTGGGCGCGGTGCGCGCGGTCGCCAGGTGCGCCGCCAGTTTCACGCGCTGCGCCTCGCCGCCGCTCAGGGTGGTTGCGGACTGCCCCAGCCGCACGTACCCTAACCCGACCTCGTCAAGCACGGCCAGCTTATCGACGATCTTGGGGTTGCCGGCCAAGAAGCGCAGCGCCTCTTTCACCGTCATGCCCAGGATCTCGTGGATGTTGCGGCCCTTATATCGGATCTCGAGGATGGACGCCTTGTACCGCGTGCCGCCGCACTCCTCGCAGGGCAGCTCCACGTCCGCAAGGAATTGCATTTCAACCGTAACCGTGCCGTCGCCGTCGCACACCGGGCAGCGCCCGCCCGGTACGTTGAACGAAAACATGCCCGCCCCATACCGGCGGCGCTCCGCCTCGGGCTGCGAGGCGAACAGCTCCCGCAGTGCGTCGAATGCCTTGATGTAGGTGACCGGGTTCGACCGCGGCGTACGCCCGATAGGGTTCTGGTCGACCAGCACGACCCCGTTCAGCCGGTCCGCGTTTTCAAGCTTGCGGAACAAGCGGGTGGGGTCGCCGCCCTCGGCCGGCTCGCCCAGCGCATGCGCCACCGCCTTGTGCAGCACCGCATGGACCAATGTCGATTTACCCGACCCGCTGACGCCCGTGATGCAGGTGAGGGTGTGCAGCGGGATCTCGACGTCGACGCCCTTGAGATTGTTCGCCCGCGCGCCCGTGAGTCGCAGCCAGTCTTTCCCCGCGGGAGCAGAAACGGCCCGGCGTTTGGGCGGGACCGGAATCGACAAAGCTCCGCTCATGTACCGCCCGGTCAGCGAATCCGGCTCGCGCTCCACCTGCGCCACCGTCCCTGCCGCCAGCACGCGCCCGCCGAACTCGCCCGCGCCCGGACCCATGTCGATCAGGTAATCCGCCGCCGCGATCACATCCGGGTCGTGCTCGACCACCAGGATGGTATTGCCCAGGTCGCGCAGCGCATGGAGGATGCGGATCAGCTTCTCCGTGTCGCGCGAGTGAAGGCCGATCGAGGGCTCGTCGAGTACATACAGCGCACCGACCAGCTGTGACCCGAGCGAGGTTGCCAGCTGGATGCGCTGCGCCTCACCGCCGGACAGCGTGGAGGCGAGCCGGTCGAGCGTCAGGTAGTCGAGGCCGACTGCGTCAAGAAACCGCAACCGCTGCTGCACTTCCTTGAGGATCGACCCGGCGATCTCTGCCTGCATGGGGGTGAGCTCGACCGCGTCGAAGAATCCGTGGGCCGCCCCGATGGTCAGCGCGGCGGCTTCGCAGATGCTTTTACCCCCCACCCGTACGGCCCGCGCCTCGGCCCGCAGCCGCTGTCCCTTGCACTCCGGGCAGGTGGTGTAGCCCCGGTACTTCGACAGCATGACGCGCACGTGGAGCTTGTACTTTTTGGTGTCCATGAGCGCGAAAAACCGGTGTACGCCCAGGAACTCGCCATGCCCGTTCAGGATGAACTCCTGCTGGTCGGGCGTCATGTCGTACCAGGACATATCGGTCGGGATGCCGTGCTGCTTGGCCGCGCGCTTCAGCTCCGTGCCGTAGGCGGTGTATTTGGGGCGTGTCCACGGGTCGACCAGGCCCTCGTCAATCGACTTATTCTTATCCGGCAGCACCAGGTCCAGGTCGAAGTCAATGGTGTTGCCGAAACCTTGGCAGCGCGGGCATGCGCCGAACGGGTTGTTGAACGAGAACAGGCGCGGCTCGGGTTCCGAGTATTTACGATGGCAGGTTTTGCACTCGAACGCGAGCGAAAACCGGAGCGTCCGCGGCGGCTCGCTCCTGACCAACTCGTACTGGATCTCGCCCGACTCGCGGTAGCCGATCTCCGCCGCGTCCACAACACGGGCGCGGGCCGCGGGTGCAACCGCGATGCGGTCGACCAGCACGTATACCGGCAGCTGCCAGTTGATCTCCAGCAGCGACTCGGGGCTTGAGAACTCGTAGATCGTCCCGTTCTGATAAAGCCTGTTGAACCCGCGCCCGCGCAGGTCGATGAGCCGGTCGCGCAGCCCTTGCGAAAGCTCGCCGGGCTTGGGCTCCTGCTTTTTGGCCGCTTCGGCTTTTTTAAGCGCCATCTGCGAGCTGCCGCGCCGCGAGACCCGGGCGGCGGGCTCGGGCGAAACCGGCTCCGCCGCCGCCCGGGCGTTCTCAAGCGGACGCACCGGAAACAGCGCATGAAGCCGCGTGCCTTCGGGGTGCGCCAGTACCGCCGCCGCGATCTCATCGACTGAGTCGCGCTTCACCACCCCGTCGCAGACCGTGCAGTGCACCGTGCCGCAGCGCGCATAAAGCAGGCGCATGTAGTCGTAGATTTCGGTTGCCGTCGCCACTGTCGAGCGTGGATTTCGCGTGGTGTTTTTCTGCTTGATGGCGATAGCCGGCGCGAGCCCATCGATCAGGTCCGCGTCCGGTTTCTCGATCCGCTCCAGAAACTGCCGCGCGTAGGCCGAGAGCGACTCCACATACCGACGCTGCCCCTCGGCGTACACCGTGTCGAACGCGAGCGAGCTCTTGCCCGAGCCGGACACGCCCGTGACCACGGTCAGCTTGCCGTGGGGGATTGCGCAGTCGATGTTCTTAAGGTTATGCACCCGCACGCCGCGGAGCGTGATTTGGTCGGTATCGGGCTGGTGTTCGATCAAAAGCGGCTCTCCGGCCTTGCCGGAAACCGGCGGATCAAGGCCAACCCCTATTATCGGGTACATGGATACGGCATCCGAAAAGACCGTTGTAGGATAGTGGCAAAGGTGATTCTCGGGCCATGGCCTTGCACATCGACAAACAGGATATCGGCGGTATCCGCAAGCTGTTTCAGGATCTAGTCGCGCCGGAGATTAGTTCGATCAAGACCACGCTTTCGCTGATGCGTGAGGAAGCCAAAGCGGCCGAGGCGCGCTCGGAGCAGAACTTCGCGCTGATCCGCGAGGAGATGAAGGCCGCTGAGTTAAGGTCGGAACAGAACTTCAAAGCAGCTGAGGGCCGTTCAGAGCAGAACTTCGCGCTGATCCGCGAGGAGATAAAAGCCGCTGAGTTAAGGTCGGAGCAGAACTTTTCACTGCTACGTGAGGACGTCCGGCAGATCCGTGGAGAGTTGGTAGACCGCATTGAGCGGAGCCGGCGGGAAGTGCTGCTAGCTGTCGAAAACCAATCTCTCAAGCAGGAGCTGGAGCAGCTGCGCGCCGCCAGGCGCGAACAGCCATCCGCCTAGCTGTCCCCGCGCTGCGGCGTGAACAGCGCCCCCAGAAACAGCAGCACGCCCCCGACCACGATTGCCGAGTCCGCCACATTGAAGTCCGGCCAGTGATACCGGACAATCGTGACCTCCAGAAAATCCGTGACCATCTTGTACTGAATGCGGTCCCACGCGTTGCCGAGCGCGCCGCCCAGCACCAGCGCGAAGCCGAGCGCGGTCCACGTAAAGCGCTTTCCAGTCCGTACCAGCAGCCATGTGACCGCCGTCGCGGCCAGGACGGAAAACGCCGTCAGCGCCCAGCGGGTCGGGTTGGCCGGGGCGTCGTTGAACATGGAGAACGCCGCGCCCTCGTTGAGCACATGCGTCAGCCGGAAGACGCCGGGGATGACCACGACGCCCAGCCCCTCGGCGATGTGCTTCTGCACCCATAGCTTGGTCGCGCGGTCGAGCGCGATGATGAGCGCGGCAATCAGAAACAAAAGTGGACGCCAATCGCGAATGCGGGGCTGCTTGGCGCGGCTGTACCCATGGCGGACGGGGAAGGTGGCCACTTACGCGCCCACCAGCTCGCCCGTTTCGCGCGAGTAGCCCATGGCATCGAGTGCCGAGGCGCAGCGGCCGCAGACCTGGTTCCACGGGCCGTAACTTTGTACGTCGGTGCGGTAGTTCCAGCAGCGATTGCATCGTTCACCCTGAGCAGAGTCGATGCACACTTCCAGAACCGAAGCGAAATCTAGATCGTCCGGCAGTCCATGTTCTACGTTCAATGTGTACCACTCATTGCTTGACGGCGAGTTATAAATGTCTTCCACCGTAGTCACAGAGGAAACATTAAATAGCTCCTTCAAAACTGAGCTATAACGTCTCAGCATCTTTGCGAAGTAAGGAAAATGTACGGTTATTTTCAAGCTGGCTTCCAGCGATTTGCCAATTTTCCCGGCTTTACGCTCTAGCTCAAGAGACTGAAGAACATTGCGACGCAAACGTAGGAGAACAGGCCAATCGTCAAATTCATCTGACTTTCGAAACTCACCCAATTGCCTCGGCTCGGGAAAATGAGCTAAATGCACGCTTGCCTCGCGCCCGGCAATCTCGGGCAGGTAGCCCCAGACTTCCTCCGCCGTAAAGCTCAGCACCGGCGCGACCAGCCGTACCAGGGCTTCCGCAATCCGCCACAAAGCTGTCTGGCCCGAGCGCCGCTCCACACTCGACGGGGCGAGCGTGTACATGCGGTCTTTCAGCGCGTCCAGGTAGAGCGAGCTCAGGTCCACGATGCAAAACTCATTCACCGCGTGGTACACCCGGTGGAACTCCATCGCCTCATACCAGGCCGTGACTTTCTCGATTAATTCGCGCGTGCGGGCCAGCATATAGCGATCCAAGGGCAACAGCTCTTCGTCCGCGACCGCGTGTTGTGCAGGCACAAACCCGGCCAAGTTTCCCAGCAGGAACCGAAATGTGTTCCTGAGCTTGCGGTAGTTGTCCGCCACCCGCCCCATCAGGTTTTCGCTCGCCGCCACATCCTCGCGGAAGTCGACCGAGGCCACCCAAAGCCGCACGATCTCCGCGCCCATCCGGTCGGCCACGTCCACCGGGTCCACCCCGTTGCCGAGCGACTTCGACATCGCGCGGCCGAGCTCGTCGAGCGTCCAGCCGCTGGTCGCCACCTTTTTATACGGCGACGCGCCGTCGCCCGCGCCGACCGAGGTCAGGAGCGATGTGTGGAACCAGCCCCGGTACTGGTCGCCGCCTTCGAAATACAGGTCCGCCGGCGTGCCGAGCGCGGCGTTCTCCTCCAGGACAGCACGCCAGGACGACCCCGAGTCGAACCAAACGTCCAGGATGTCCTGCTCCTTTTCCCATTGGCCCGCCGCGCCGCAGCGGGGACAGGCTCGATCGCCCAGGAACTCCTCCGCCGACCGCGTGTACCAAGCCGCCGCGCCGCCTTCGCGCACCGCCGCGACTACCTGCGCGTTGACGGCCCGGTCACGCAGCGGCTCCCGGCAAGCGCCGCACAGGAACACCGCTATCGGCACGCCCCACACTCGCTGCCGCGAGATGCACCAGTCGGGCCGGGTCGCGATCATGTTCGCGATGCGCTCCCTGCCCCATGCCGGATCCCAAACGATCTCATCCTTAATTAGAGCCAGCGCCCGCTCGCGGAAGGTCGCGTCACCCTCGTCATCATGGCCGTAGGGCATCGCGGTTTCCATCCCGATAAACCACTGCTCGGTCGCGCGAAAGATCACGGGCCGGTGGCAGCGCCAGCAGTGCGGGTAGGAGTGGAAGATGTCCGCCCGGCCCAGCAGCGCGCCGTGCTTTTGAAGATGTTCGATGATGAACGGGTTTGCCTGGAAAACGGTCTTACCCTCCCAGGTCTCGACTCCGTTCCGTAGCCGACCCGCATTATCCACATTGCACTCGGCCGAAAGCCCGTAGCGCACCCCGGTCTGGAAGTCGTCCGCCCCGTGCGCCGGGGCGGTATGGACTGCGCCCGTACCCTGGTCGGTGGTGACGTACTCGGCCAGCACGCCTAGGATCGAGCGGTCTAAAAACGGGTGCTGAAAGGCCACACGGTCCAGAACCGACCCGGGAAACCGCGCCACCTCGGTCAGCTCGCCCAGCCCGCAGGCCGCGCGTACACTCTCGGCCAGCGCCGCGGCGATGACATACACCTCGCCTGACTCCGCGCGCAGGGCCGCATATTCGACACTCGGGTTGAACGCAACGGCGAGCGAGGCAGGCAATGTCCAGGGCGTGGTGGTCCAGATGATCGTCGAAACCGGCAAACCCTTGAGCGCGGGGTCGACCGCCGCGGGGTCGCTCGTGAGCCGGTAGCGTACGTAGATGCTCGGGCTGGTGTGCATCTCGTACTCAATCTCGGCGTCAGCCAAAGCCGTGCGGTCGTGGATGCACCAGTACACGGGCTTGAGCCCCTTGTACACAAAGCCGCGCTCAGAAAATCGGTAAAAGGTTGCGAGCGTCGCCGCCTCGTACTCCTTCGACATGGTCAGGTACGGCTTGTCCCAAGCGCCGAACACCCCCAGCCGCTGGAACTGCGCGCTTTGGAGATCCACATACTTCTGCGCGTACGCCCGGCAGGCCTCGAGGAACTCACCCGGCGGCATTTCCAGTTTCTTGCGCCCCAGCTGCTCGTCCACCTTGATTTCAATCGGAAGCCCATGGCAGTCCCAGCCCGGCACATACGGAGCGTCGTAGCCGGCCATGGTTTTCGACTTCACCACAAAATCTTTCAGGCATTTATTCAGCGCGTGGCCCAGGTGGATGGGGCCGTTCGCATACGGCGGCCCGTCGTGGAGCACGTACTTTTTCGCCCCGCGCCGCGCTTCTCGGATGCGCCCGTACAGGTCCATCTCTCGCCAGCGCGCGAGCCGGACGGGCTCATTTTGCGGCAGGTTGGCCTTCATCGGGAAAGCCGTTTCGGGCAGCGTCAGCGTCTTTTTGAGCTCGGGAATCGGGTTCTCAGCCATGGTCAGCGGGGTGCGGTTGTTCGACGGGGCGCAAAAGCGCGCCGGTTTCCGCAAGCCTGATTGTACCGTTCAGTGACTTTCCGGGCGGCTTTCGCGTCTAGACAAAAGCCCCGGCGCGACGCCGCGCCCCCGAACGCGCGATAATGAAGAGCAGCACGCGGCCCGGCATTTTTTTTAAAGAGACGGATACGCACACGATGAGCCAGCAGGTCCTGACGCCCCCGGAAGAAACGGTCGAACCCCAACTGCGGTCGTTGGACCACACCGAACTGCTGCCCATCGGCACCGAAGGCAGCATTTGGGAGTCGCTGGTCGGGAACGTGCGCGATGTGTTCCGCCCGAAAAAGCTGCCGCCGCTTGAGCTCACCTCGCAGCCGGTCGAGGTCCAGGATCCGTTCGCGACCAAGCGCTCGCCCTGGTCAAGCGTGGCCGCGATCCTGTTTTATATCGGGCTCGCGCTGCTGCTGTTCTTCTGGCCCAAGACCCAGCCGCAGATCGCGAAAAAAGAAGTGTTTACCCCTCTCGACATCGCGCCGTACCTGCCGAAAGCACCGGCACCCAAGGTTTCGGGCGGCGGCGGGGGCGGCGGCAACCACGAGATTACCCCGCCCACCAAGGGCAAGCTGCCGGAGTTTAAAAAGGACCCGATCGTACCGCCGCAGATATTGACGGTCGAGCATCCGAAGCTGGCCGCACCCGCGGCGATTAAGATGCCCGATATCAAGGAGCCGGACCAAAATCTGCCGAACATCGGCATCCCGCAAGCGCCGAACGCGACTTTGTCGGCCGGGAGCGGCAACGGCGGAATCGGTACCGGCAAGGGTGGCGGCCTGGGCATCGGCTCGGGCGCGGGCTTGGGCCCCGGTGAGGGCGGCCTGACAGGCGGCGGTGTCGCGCATCCCGGCGGCGGTGTTTCCTCGCCCAAGCTGATCTACTCGGTCGACCCCGAGTTCTCGGACGAGGCGCGCCGGCAGAAATATCAGGGTGTGGTCGTGTTGTCGATCATCGTGGACGCGCAAGGGCTGCCGCAGCGCATCCGCGTCATCCGGCATCTCGGCCTGGGCTTGGATGAAAAAGCAATGGAAGCAGTGAAGCAGTACAAGTTCCGCCCCGCGCAAGCCGGTGGTAAGCCGGTGCCGGTCGAGATCAATATCGAGGTCAACTTCCAGCTGTTCTGAGAGTGGACTGGCTTTTTCAGTGTCAGCCTTCATGTCACCAGGGTCCGCCGACGCAAGCGATGAGCGCTGGAATGCCGTGGTATTCTCTAGCTCATACACTTAGGACAGTGAATCCGAGCTGAACGAACTAGGAGCGCCCGAACACCGTGCTGGCCCCCGCCAAAAAGACCGACATCATCTCCCGCTTTCGCACCCACGACAGCGACACCGGCAGCCCTGAAGTGCAGATCGCCATCCTGAGCGAGCGCATCGGCGAGCTGACCCAACACTTCAACACCCACGCCAAGGACCACAGCTCGCGCCGCGGCCTCCTGATGCTTGTTTCCAAGCGCCGCCGCCTGCTCGACTACCTGAAGGCGAACAACACCGACCGGTACCGCGAGGTCATCGGACGGCTGGGCATTCGCAAGTAGCCGGTTTCCGCGAAGCGCGACGAGCGTCTTAACCACTAGGACCGCGTCGCCACGCTCCCGCACCCATCTCCGCGCGGTTTTGAGCTCATGGACGAGCTCCCGCGCCACCCGATTCGAGGCACATATGAAGCAAGAAGTTATCGTCGAACTGGCCGGCGGCAAGCGGCTCACGTTTGAAACCGGCCGCATGGCCAAACAAGCCCCCGGCGCGGCGCTCGTCTCACAGGGCGACTCCGTCGTGCTCGCCACCGCCGTCGCCTCCCCCGAGCCCAAAGAGGGCATCGACTTTTTTCCGCTTACTGTCGACTACCGCGAGTACGCCTATGCCGGCGGACGCATCCCCGGCGGCTTCATCAAGCGTGAAGGCCGCCCGAGCGAGAAGGAAATCCTGACCTCGCGGCAGATCGACCGGCCCATCCGCCCGCTGTTTCCCGAAACCTTCCGCAACGAAACCCAGGTGATCGCGCTGGTGTTCTCGGCCGACAAGGAAAATGACCCGGACATCGTGGGCATCAACGCGGCTTCGGCTGCTCTGTCGCTTTCCGATGTTCCCTTCAACGGGCCGGTCGGCGCGGTGCGCGTGGGCTATGTCGGCGAGGAGTACGTGATCAACCCGACCTATGCCGAGCGCAAGCAGTCCACGCTCAACATCACGGTGGTGGGCACGGCCGACGGGATCGTCATGATCGAGTCCGGCGCGCAGGGCGTGTCGGAGGACGTGGTCCTGGGCGCGATCGACTTCGCCCACACAGAGATCAAGAAGATTGTCGCGAAGATCAGTGAGCTGGTCTCGCTCGCTGGCAAGCCCAAGCGGGCCATTAAGGATCTGGAGCACGACGAGGCGTACGCGGCGGAGCTGAAGTCGAAGGTCGGCGAGCGGCTTGCCGACGCGCTCGACACCGCCAAGCACCCCAAGACCGAGTCGTACGCGCTGGTGAAAAGCATTAAGGACGAGCTGGCCGCCGAGATCAAGCAGCTGCCCGACGCCGAGCAGGGCGCGGCCAAGAAGAAGCTGGGCCACTACTACGAGCTCCTCCGCGAGCGCATCTTCCGCGAGCAGGTGACCAAGGACCGCATCCGGCCCGACCGCCGCGCTTTCGACCAAATCCGGCCCATCTCGATCGAAACTTCGGTCCTGCCGCGCACCCATGGTTCGGCGCTGTTCACGCGCGGCGAAACGCAGGCCCTGGTGACCTGCACACTGGGCACGGGCGACGACGCGCAGCGGCTTGAAACCTTTGAGGGTGAGCAGAAAAAGAAGTTCATGCTCCACTACAACTTCCCGCCGTTCTCGGTAGGCGAAACCGGCCGCATGACCGGCGTGGGCCGCCGCGAAGTGGGCCACGGCGCGCTGGCCGAGCGGGCCATCGCCGCCGTGCTGCCGAATGAAGCAGACTCGCCCTACGCCTATCGCCTTGTGTCGGACATCCTGGAGTCGAACGGCTCGTCATCGATGGCCTCGGTCTGCGGCGCGAGCTTGGCCTTGATGGACGCGGGCATTGAGCTCAAGGGCGCGGTCGCGGGCATCGCGATGGGCCTGGTCAAGGAGGGCGACGATTACGCCATCCTGACTGACATCGCGGGCGCGGAAGACCACTACGGCGACATGGACTTCAAGGTTGCCGGAACGCGCGAAGGCATCACCGCGCTCCAAATGGACATCAAGATCGGCGGCATCACCTCCGCCATCATGCGCGAGGCAATGGAGCAGGCCCGGCGCGGCCGCTTGTTCCTGCTCGACACGATGGATGCGCATCTCGGTTCCGCGCGCAAGGAGCAATCCAAGCACGCGCCGCAGATTAAAACGCTGCAGATCCCGACCGACAAGATTCGCGATCTGATCGGGCCAGGCGGCAAGGTCATCCGCGGCATCATCGAGCAGACCGGCGTCAAGATCGACGTCGAGGACACGGGCCGCGTTTCGGTCGCGTCTTCCGACGCGGACGGTCTGGCGAAGGCCCTCGAGATCATCAACAACATCACCGCCGTGCCGGAGATTGGGAAGACCTATCTCGGCAAGGTGGTGCGGCTGGCGGAGTTCGGCGCATTTGTCGAGCTGTTCCCCGGCACCGACGGCCTCCTGCACGTGTCTGAAATTGCCGAGCACCGCGTGAAGGAAGTCAAGGACGAGCTGAAGGAAGGCGATCAGGTCATGGGCAAGGTCCTCGGCATCGAGGGTAATCGGATCAAGCTGTCGCGCAAGGCTTTGCTCAAGGAACAGCGCGAAAAGCTGGGGCTGCCGCTCGACCAGGAAGGTGGGCATCGCGAGCGCGCCCAAGCGCCTTTGCCGCCGCGTCCGGCCGCCGCGACCAACGGCTCCACCATTACGATCGAAGGCGGGGAAGAGTTTGACGACTTCGACGGTACGGACGAGGGCGAGGAAGGCGAGGAGCCGAACTTCAACGTGGAAGGTGCGGCGGTCGGCGCACCGGTCGGTGT
>CAXTSB010000109.1:9470-11463 GCA_964246845.1 uncultured Acidobacteriaceae bacterium | reverse complement strand
CTGCTCCTTGACGGGAGAGTGGAAATTCTCACCGGAACTCCGGACCTGCCGGAGGTTGTATCGGATGTAGGCGGGCAGAGTTACGTGTCGGCGGGGCCGCTTATGCGCGTATAGCGCTAACCCTCATGGGAGATCAGGAAGTCTCCCTGACTGCGAACTACATAGCTCGAGACGCAAAGCTGTCATCCTGAGCGCAAGCAAAGGATCTGCTTTTCTCGCTGCCGGGGTAAAAAGCAGATCCTTCGTCGCTTGCGCTCCTCATGATGACACCTGGGGACCTATGAAGCGAGCGGAACGCGCGGATAGATCACCCCGCCCGGCGCTTCTTCGCGGGAGCTTTCGCCTGGGCTTTCTTCGCGGCGGGCTGTTTTTGGGCGGCGATGGACGGACGCTCCGGCGCGGCCTTCCCCTGCTTCTGCGCGAGAGATGCCCGCAGCGCGTCCATCAGGTTGATGACCGGGGCCATCGGCTTCGGCTTTTTCGGCGGCTCGGGGCCCGCGTCGCCCGCCGCTTTCTGCTCGATCAGGTGCTCCACCCGCTCCTGGTACACATTGTGGAACGCGTCCGGGTGGAACGGCGCGCGCAGGGCGCCCATGAACTGCTCGGCCAGCTTCACCTCGGCGTCTTGGAGCTCCAGTGGCGCTTGGTCGCCGTACTCGGGGATCTCGCGCACCTCTTCCGGGTAATAAAGCGTATGCAGGATCAAGCCGTGCTCGTATGGGCGGATGATGACGACCTGCTCGCGTTGGTGCAGGGTCAACTTGGCGATCGCGCCCAGCTTCAGCTTCAGCATGGCTTGCATCATGAGGGCGTAAGCGCGGCGGCCGGGCTCCTCGGCGACCGTGTAGTACGAGGTCTCGTAGTAGATCGGGTCGACCTCGTCGAGCTCGACAAACTGCTGGATGGCCATGGTTTCGCTCGACTCGGCTTCGAGCGCCTTCAACTCGTCCGGGGAGACGAGCACATAGGTGCCGTCGCCCGCGGGGTAACCTTTTTCCATCTCGTCGCGGCCGACGACCACGTTCTCGTTCGGGCAGTAGAGCTGCTGCTTCAATCGCGTGCCGCAGGCTTTGTGAATCTGGTTGAAGCCGATATGCTCCTCACGCGCCGCCACGAACATGCGGACGGGCACGGAGATCAAACCGAACGAGATGTAGCCCTTCCAAACAGTGCTTGCCATCGGTTTAAGGTCAGATGGCACCGGCATCAGCGGCGGTTACCTCCGTAAGGAACTGTGACTCAGACAAGTACAGTAGAAAGTGAGTGGAGGCAGGCGTGGCCGGGCCGACGAGTCGATTGACGTGGGAAGAGCGGCGGGAGCGCCAGCGTATTTACCTGTTCGACGGCGCGGCCCTGGGCACCCTGCTCCTGATTGCGATTGCCCTGTCGTTCGTGACGTACCTGCTGTTTCACTCCTTCACCGACCACCGCCTGATGCTGCAAGCCCGCTGGCGTGCGCGCGGCGAGGCGGCGCTGGCCGCTGGGCGGCCGCAGGTGGGCATCGCCGCCCTTCCCGCGGCGCTCGCGTATGCGCCGGACGACAACGAACTTCAAATCGAGCTGGCAAAGGCGCTGGCCGCGGCCGGGCGCACACAGGAAGCGCAGGTGTACTTCAACACTCTGCTGGAAGACGAGCCGGGCTCGGGCGACATCAACCTACAGCTGGGGCGGCTCGCGGCGCGCATCGGCAATGCGCAAGCCGCCGTCGACCACTATCAGGCGGCGATTGACGGCACCTGGAACGGCGATGCATTCACCCAGCGGCGCGCGATACGCCTGGAGCTTGCGCGCTATCTGATCGCGCAAGGGCGCGATGCGGAAGCGCGCAACCTGCTTCTGATCACCTCCGGCAACGGCCCGGAAAACTACCCCTTGCAGCTGGAAGTAGGCAGCCTTTTGGAGCAGGCCGACGGGCAAGCCGACGCGCTGGACGTGTACAGGAAAGCTTCGGCGCACAAGGCGACGCGCCTCGGAGGCCTGCTCGGCGAGGCGC
>CAXTSB010000109.1:0-9460 GCA_964246845.1 uncultured Acidobacteriaceae bacterium | reverse complement strand
GAGATAGGCGACACCGGCTTCGGCCTGCAGGTCGGCGAGCAGGTTCAGCGTCGCGGCTTGAACCGAGACGTCGAGCGCGGACGTCGGCTCGTCGCACACGATCAGCTTCGGCTTGCCGGCGAAGGCGCGGGCGATGGCGACGCGCTGCTTCATGCCGCCCGAGAGCTGGCGGGGTTTCGCCGCGAGGTACCGGTCGGCGAGGCGCACGCCGCGGAAGGGCTGGGCCGCTACGCCCAGGAACGCGCGCTGCTGGCACAGGCCGCGGCGGACCCGGGTTTCAACAAACTGGACCCGTCCGTGCGGGACGAGGCACGGGCGCGGCTGCGCGAGGCCGACGCGATCCTCGCCCTGTACCCTTCAGAAACGCTTACAAGCAGCGAGCGGGCGCGGCGCATCGGGCAGATCGCGGCGCTTGCCGAGCAGCGTTTGCTGAGCTGCCCGGCGGAGCCGGAACCGTCCGCGCCAGGCACAAAGCCTGCCCCGGCCGACACCGACGCGCGTGGAACAGCACTGGCCGCGCTGGCCGGACTTGCCGGACATCTACAGCAGCTCAACCCGCTGGCGCGTAAGGCGTCGCCCGCCCTTCCGGCCGTCATGCCGACCGAACCGCTGGCGAACCTGGCGGCGCGCTGGACCGCTTTGCCCGCCGGACCCGACCTGCTCCGTATGCTGGCGGGCGACCCCGGCTTTGCGGAGAACGTGCTCCAACTGGCGTATGAAACCGAACGCGCCACCGCCGCTGGCTGCGGCCCGGCGACCGGCGATGCGGAGCTGCTCCAGCGGATCGCCCGCGCTCCCGGGCAGGTGGAGGCGCAAGGGTGACCGAACCTCAAGTCGCGCCTCCGCTCGAATCTGAGCCGGAGTTACCCCAGGCGCAGCCGCCCATCAGCGAGGGCGACCAGATGCCGCTCGAGCCGCGCCGGTTTTCGCTTGAGGAAATCGCGCCCAAGCGGGAAGAGCGGATGTTTCTCGTGCTGTCCATCTTTATCGGGGTGCTTTCCGGGCTGCTGGTGGTTTCCTTCCGGGTCGCGATCGAGTGGATCAAGCTGCTCGCCTTGGGCTCGGCCCCGCACGCGCGCGAACCGCGCTTGATCATCGCGCCCACGCTCGCCGGCTTGTTTGTCGCCGGGCTGGTGCGCTGGGTCTTTCCCGGGGCGCGCGGCTCGGGCGTCAACCAGACCAAGGCCGCGCTTTACATCTACAACGGCTTTATTTCGTTCAAGACCGTGATGGGCAAGTTCATCGGCTCGGCCATCGCGATCGGCTGCGGCCACTCGCTCGGGCCCGAGGACCCGTCGCTGCAAATCGGTGCGGGCGTCGCGTCGATTGTCGCGCGCAAGCTGCGCCTGTCGCGCCGGTCCTTGCGCTTGTTCGCGCCCATCGGCGCGGCCGCGGGGCTCGCGGCGGCCTTCAACGCGCCGATTTCGGCGATCCTGTTCGTGATCGAGGAAGTGATCGGCTACTGGTCCGCCGCGGTGCTCGGGTCGGTCGTGCTCGCGGCCATCGCGTCCGTGTCGGTGGCGCGCATCTTTTGGGGCTCCGCGCCCATGTTCCGCATCCCCTCGGTGACATTGCGCGACCCGCGCGAGCTGACCGCCTATGCCGCCCTGGGCGTCCTCGGCGGCTTGAGCGCATTTGTGTTCGCCCGCGCGCTGGCCACCCTGCGCCCCCGTTTGCGGGCCATGCCTGAAAATGTGCAGCTGTTTCAACCGGCCGCAGCCGGTTTGCTGGTGGGGCTGATCGGCTATCTCGGGTTTCCGCAGGTGATGGGTCCGGGCTATGAAGCAATGGACCAGGCGCTCCACGGCCAGTACACCTGGGGCTTTCTCCTCCTGCTGGTCGCGGCCAAGGTGCTGGCCACCACGCTTTCTTTCTCAAGCGGCACGCCGGGCGGCATGTTCGCACCCACGCTTTTCACGGGCATCATGCTGGGCGGCGCGGTAGGCACGGTCGCGCACCTGCTGCTGCCGCACGGCTCGGCGGCGGTCGGCTCCTACGCGCTGGTCGGCATGGGGGTGCTGTTCGCGGGCTTCCTGCGCGCGCCGCTCACTTCGGTGTTCATGGTGCTTGAAACCAGCGGCAACTACTCCATCATCCTGCCCGTGATCCTGGCCAACACCATCGCCTATCTGCTGTCGCGGCAGCTGCAGCCCACGCCTATTTTCGAGCTGTTCACGCACCAGGACGGCCTGGACCTGCCCTCCATGGAGGAGCAGCGCGAGGAGGTCGGCCTCCACTTGGAAGACGCCCTGCGGCCCCTGGGAGCGCCGGTCTTGGACGGGCGCGAAACCCTGAAAGCCGCGGCCGTGGAACTTTCCATGCACCCCGAGGAGGCAGCCATGGTGGTGCGCATGGACGACGGTACTTACTATGTCCTGCCCGCCGAAGAGCTGGGCCGCCTGCAGCAGGGCGAGCCCGAGGACACAGCCTTAGAGCGCGTGCTGCCGCGCGAACGCACCCCGCTGCTCTTCCCCGACCTCCCGCTCGACACCGCGCTGCGCCACTTGTCGCGCTGGCCGCTGCTGCCCGTGAGCAACCGTGCCGTGAAAGGCACCCTCGAAGGAACCGTGACGCTCGAGGATGTGCTCCGGCGCTATCAGCGGGGCTAAAAGACTTTACACTGCCCCGCACCCGACGAAAACGCGTTTGCAACCTCGCGGCAGCGCTTCCCGTCCAGACCGTAGCTGCGGCACCGCCGCGCCGGACGGCGACCATGCCGACATGAAAAAAGGAGAATAGAACAACGGATGCTGAACGGACACGCGGTCGCCGTTGTTTTACCGGCCTACAACGCGGCACGCACGCTGGAGCGCACCGTCAGTGAAATTCCTATGGATGTGGTGGACGACGTCATCCTGACCGATGACGCGAGCCGGGATGGAACGGCGGACCTCGCGAGCCGGCTCGGCCTCCACACCATCCGCCACAGCACCAACCGCGGCTACGGCGGCAATCAGAAGACCTGCTACGCGGCCGCCCTCGCGCGCGGGGCCGACATCGTGGTCATGCTCCACCCGGACTACCAGTACACGCCTCGCTTGATCGCAGCCATGACCGCGATGATCGCCTATGGTGAGTTCGAAGTCGTACTCGGCTCGCGCATTCTCGGCAATGGCGCGCTCGCCGGCGGCATGCCTTTCTACAAATACGCCGCCAACCGGCTGCTCACGGCATGCGAGAATCTCCTACTGGGCCAGAAGCTGTCCGAGTACCACACCGGTTTCCGTGCTTGGGGCCGCCGCGTGCTGGAGCAGCTTCCGCTGCGCGCCTGCTCCGACGACTTCGTGTTCGACAACGAGATGCTGGTGCAGTCCTTCCATTTCGGCTTTCGGGTGGGGGAGCTGTCCTGCCCCGCGAAGTACTTTCCGGAAGCCTCATCCATCTGCTTCCGGCGCAGCCTTGCGTACGGCACGGGTGTGTTGGGGACTGCCCTGCGCTACCGGCTCAAGGCTTTGGGGTTGGCCGACCCGGCCACCTTGCGGGATGACCCGGACAGCCGCCTATGCACGCAGCAGCTGCACCTGCGTCCGCAGCCCCAAGCGGGCCCTGTCAGCAAAACCGCACGCGGTGATATTTGAAGGGAACGCCGGGACGGCTGACGGAGTTGTTCGGAGTTTCCCTCATCACCTTAAGTGCGGTGCTGGTGCAGGGCTATCACCTAGGGGTGGACGACGCGGAAATCTACCAGCCCGCGATCAAACAGGTCATCCATCCATCGCTCTATCCAAGCCGCGCGGAGTTTTTCCTCAGCCACGCGCGCATCGGGCACCTTGCGTTCGTCGCGGGCGGCTCCGCGCGGCTGCTTCATCTCAGCGCCGACACGGCGATCCTTCTTTGGCACCTCGTGGGTGTGCTGCTGATGGTGTTTGCCGCCCGGCGTTTGGCGCGGACGCTGTTCACCACGCGGCGCGCGATTTGGGGAGCGGTACTTACATCCGCCCTCACGCTGTCTGTCCCGGTCGCCGGGACCGCCCTGGTGATCGCCGACCCGTACCTGACCGCGCGCTCGCTGTCCACCCCGCTTTCGCTGCTTGCCGTGGACGCCTACCTCCGCGGCAGCCGCGCGGGCGCACTGCTGTACCTTGCCGCGACCGGCTTGTTTCATCCGCAGATGGCCGTCTACACCGGCGCGCTCTTGCTGTTCTTGGCGCTGCCGCTTTCTCGTTTTACAAGCCCGGCTTGGCGCGCGGCGGGCGTCCCGGGTGTGCTCAAAAGTTTTTCCCTCCAGCCCTCCACCGGGCCGTACCATGACCTGCTTTATTCCCGCACGTTCTTTTTCGCTTCGCTGTGGCGCTGGTGGGAGTTTCTCGGCATTGCCGTTCCACTCATCCTGCTCCAGGTCTGCGCCCGCGCGGAGTTCGACGTCTTGACCCCGGCCTGCCGGCGGCTCCTGCGCGCTTCGGTTGTTTTCGGCTGGCTTTCGACCGCGGTTTGGCTCGTATTCGCGGCCAGCCCGCGGTTTGACAGCTTGGAGCGCCTGCAGCCCATGCGCTCGCTCGACCTGGTGTACGTGCTGATGTTTCTCCTCTTGGGCGCGCTTGCCGCGGAATATCTGCTCCGCGCCCGCCCGCTCCGCTGGGCCGCGCTGTTTGTTCCGCTCGCCGGGGGCATGTTCGCCCTCAACCGCGCACTTTACCCGGCAAGCCCGCATATCGAGCTGCCCGGCAGCGCGGGCGGCAGCGCCTGGCTCGAAGCCTTCCTGTGGGTGCGCGGCCACACGCCCACCGACGCCCTGTTCGCACTCAACCCGAGCTACCTCGTTCTGCCCGGGGAAGACCAGCACGGCTTCCGCGCCGTCGCCGAACGCAGCCGCCTCGCGGACTTTTACAAGGACAGCGGCGTCGCGACCATGTTTCCCGAGCTCACCGGCGCTTGGGTGCGCGACATCCATACTCTGGACGGCTGGGACCGGTTTACCGCGGCGGACTTCCACCGCTTGCGCCGTGATGCAGGCGTGACCTGGGTTGTGCTGGAACGGCCCGTAGCGGGCCTGGACTGCTCGTACGACCGGGGCGGCGTGCGGGTGTGCCGGATCGGGAACAGTCCCGAAACGGGAACGGCCGGGCACTGAACGGGCTTCTGAAAGCGTCACAGCGGCGCCCTGGCCTAGAATGACGCTTACAACAGTGCGATGCTGACCATCTTTCAACGATTGCTGCTGGGCGGGGTGCTGCTCCTGCTCCTGCTCGGCGGGGTGACGCTGCTGGTGCGCTCTTCTTTTGTCTCGCTCAGCGGGCTGGAAGCGGAACGCCGGCGCATGGACCACGCGGTGGAGTCGGCCGCGGCGGCGCGGGCGGCGCTCGCGCGGGAGCAGGTCCTGGTGGAGCGCTCGCTGCTGCACATGCCCATGCCTCGGGAAGCCGCCCCGGCCCCGCCGACCATCGCCGAAACGCAGCCCGCGCCGCGCGAGCTCGACATCCACACCCAAAGCGAGCTCGCGCAACAGCGGCTCACCACCGCGCGGGATGCCTTGCGCGACCTCCTGCAGGATGGGTCTACCTTGCCCGGTGTAGACGCGGAGCTGAACGCGCACACGCGGGTGCTCGACCGTCTGCGCCGCACGCCCCCGGACCTCCAAGCGCGCATGGCCTCGGCACGTTCGCTTGAGCCGATCGAGAACGCGCTGACCGGCAAGTTGATCGCTCTCCAGGAGCGCCGGAACCGCCTGCGGGCGGACCTCGAACTGCGGCGCGAAGGGCTGAGCGCAAAGCTGATCAGCGCCTGCCTGACCAGCCTTGTTACCGGCGTCGTGGTGCTGATTCTGACCCTGGTTTGGACCACGCGGCCCTTGCGCCGTGCCGCGCGCACCGCCCGTCGGGTCGGCCAAGGCGATGTACAGGCGCGCATCGACTGGCCCCGCAACGACGAGCTCGGCACCCTCGCGACCGAGTTCAACCGCCTCGCCGTCCGGCTTCGCGACCTCCGGGAAACCGAAAGCGGCCGGCGCGCCATGGAGCTCCAGCTTTCTGACGCGGTGATCCAAAGCCTGTTCGAGCCGGTCATCGTCACCGACGGACGCGGACAAATCCTGAAGCTGAACAAAGCCGCGCGGGCGCTGCTGGGCGAAACCGCCGACCGCGGCGCGCTGAAGCAGACGCCCGGCGGTGAGCAGATCCTCCAGGCTATCGGTACGGCCGTTGCCTTTCAGCAGACGGTCGGCGGGGGCGACGACCCTGCCCTCGCTCCGGTGCGTTTGGGCTCGCAGGGCAGCAACTACCGCCTGCGCACCACGCCCATGCGCGACAACGAGGGGCACCTGCTGGGCGCGGTGGCGGTGTTGGAGGACGTGACGGAGCTCCAAGCACTCGACCGATTCAAGACCCGGTTTCTTTCCATCGCTTCCGGCAAGCTGCGCGACCCGCTCGAAAAACTCCGCGTGGCCATCCACGCCCTGGCACGCGGCTACGCGGGCGAGCTCAAGCCCTTGCAGGCCGATGTGGTCGAGGGAGCGCAGGCCGAAGCGGAGCGCATGGACGACCTGATGGCCGACTTGTTCGCCGTCGCTGAAATCGACACCGGCCGCCGCGCCTTTCGCCTGGAAGGCTTGCGTCCGCTCGACATCCTGCGGGAAGCGCAGGCGTCAGTCCGCACCCTGGCCGACAAACACGGCGTTACGGTCGAGGTCGAAGCCTACCCCGACATTCAGCGCGTACACGCTGACCGGCGGGCGCTTCGGTCCATCCTTGAGAACCTGCTCAGCAACGCGCTCCGGTACACCCCCAGCGGCGGCTACGTCCGGCTGCGGGCCACGGAGGCGAAGCAGCAGGTACGGTTCAGCATCAGCGATACCGGACAAGGCATCGATCCCGAACGGCTGAACACGATCTTCGGCCGGCTCAATTCAGGCTCGGCCGACGGCACGGGGCTCGGCCTAGCCCTTGTGCGGCGGTTGGTGGAAGCGCAGGGCGGCACGATCCAGGTCGAAAGCCGGGTGGGCGCGGGGTCTGCATTCACCTTCACGCTCCCCGCTCTCGTTGTTGCCGAGACCAGGCATCCGGTCGAGGCCGGTTGAGCCGTGGCTGAGCTTCAAAAGCCGCTCGAAGGAGCGCCGGCTGCCCGTTTGCGCGTATATATCGGCATGGCTCCCGGCGTCGGCAAAACCTACGCCATGCTGGAGCACGCCCACGCCCTGAAAGCGGCCGGCGTGGATGTGGTGATCGGCTTGGTTGAGCCGCACGGCCGCGCCGACACCCTTCGGCTGGTCGCGGGCTTGGAAGAGGTTCCGCGCAAAAAGATTGATTACCGCTCGGTGCAGCTTGAGGAGATGGATCTCGAAGGCATTCTCGCCCGCCGGCCTCATACGGTGCTGGTGGATGAGCTGCCCCACACCAACGTGCCGGGCTCGCGCAACCGCAAGCGGTACGAGGATGTGCTGGAGCTGCTCGACGCGGGCATCCACGTGGAAACCGCTGTCAACGTACAGCACCTGGAAACCCTGGTGGACTCGGTCGCGCGTTCGGCCAGGGTGCAGGTGCGGGAAACCGTTCCGGACAGCTTCCTACGCCGTGCCGATGAGGTCGTCAACGTCGACATCTCGGTGGATGAGCTGCGCGGCCGCCTGCGCGCCGGAAAAATCTACCGGCCCGAGAAGGTCGAGCAATCGCTCGCCAACTTTTTCCGCAAAGGCAACCTGACGCTGCTGCGCGAGCTCGCGCTGCGCACCACCGCCGAACAGGTCAGCGTCGCGGCCGCGGAGTATCGGCGGGCGCAGGGCTTGGAGCAGGCACCCGTACCCGAAAAAGTGATGGTGTGCCTCAGCCATCGCCCGGGCACCGAACGGCTGATCCGCACCGGCGCGCGCGTTGCCGGTCGCCTGGCCACGCATTGGTACGCGGTCTACGTGCAAGGCGCGCGCGGCCACAGCCCGGAAGACGCCGAAGCCGCTACCCGCCTGGAGGAGTACCGCCGCATGGCCAAGAACCTCGGCGCGCAGGTGGTGATGATCGAGGACAAAAACGTGGGCCGCGCGCTGATTGAGTTCGCCAAACGCGAAACCATCTCGCATGTGGTGTTCGGGCAGGCGGCCCGTTCGCGCCTCGACCTGCTCCTGCGCGGCTCGGTCATCAACGACTTCCTGAATGAAATGCGCGACACCACCGTGCAGGTGGTGCCCATGCGGAAAGAGCGCCGGGCGGAGCGCTGACAGTATGGTAGGTTGGAACTGGTGAGAGCTCGTAGCTCAGTTGGTAGAGCAACGCACTTTTAATGCGTGGGTCCTGGGTTCGAATCCCAGCGAGCTCACCACGTGGGCTCAGATTCGCCCCTGAATCAGGTCGAGCTGCGCCCAAAGCCAATGTAAATCCAGGTGAACTCCGGTACCCGGCACCGCGGGAGCTTCCGTCGGCTGCCAGGTGCGCCCATCCCAAACCGATGCCAGCCGCTGTTCCGGGTCGACCAACCAAATGTGTTCGACGCCCATGGAATGCAGGTCTCCGGCCCTGTTCGCCAGGTCGGCGTACCGGTCGTCCTCCGAGAGGATCTCAATCGCAATCAAGGGGGGCTCATTTTGCGTTTTATTCAACTGTTTTGGAAAGCGCACAAGAGACACATCGGGTAAGCGGAAGCGCTCGGGCTGAACGCGGGTGCGTACTTCCGAAGCAGGGGCGACACCCCACTCCATCATGTGATTGGAGAACCACTGACCGATAAACATCTGCGCAAATCCGTGAGCTTCACTCGGCACGGGCTTTTCCCTTAGTTCCCCATCGATGTACTCACGGTCCGGGCTGTAGGAGGTGCGCAGGTATTCCTCGACTGAAACGGCGACCGCGCGTTGCCCTTCCGCAAGGGTTTCCATAGGCATGGGCAGCTCTCCGCCGCCCCTCACCGGGCAGCGTTCCCAGTATGCACCGCGCGGCTTGTGTTTTTACGACTTTCTCTCCAACCCCGAGGCAACGGCCGCCCGCACGGCTTCCCGGAGTTCATCGCGTCCGGTAAACGCACGCGGGTCGAGCGGCTCATGAAAAGTGACCTCGACCGTTCCGGGGCGCAGCCGCAGCTTCCCCTTCGGCAGCAAAGTATGTGTTCCGGCAAGTGTGACCGGCACCACCGGAAAGCCGGTCTCCTTCGCCAAAAAGAACGGCCCTTTTTTGAACGGCAGCAGCTTGCCGTCGGGCGAGCGCGTCCCTTCCGGGAAGACCGCGAGCGAAATGCCCGAGCCGAGCACCCGCGCCGCTTCGCCGAGCGAGCGCTTCGCGTCCTCCACTGAGCCCGACCGCGCCACCGGCACGAAACCGGCCAGGCGCATGCCCCAGCCGAGCAGCGGGACGCGCAGCAGCTCCTGCTTGATCAGCATGGCCGTCCGGCGCGGGGCGAGCACCGAAGCCAGCAGCGGCGGGTCGAGGTTCGAGGCATGGTTGGACAGGAAAAGGTAAGGCTGCGCGGGGTCGAGCGGCACGGCATACCGCACCCGCGCCCGCACCCCCGCGGCGCGCAAGCCCGCCCCGCCCGACCACACGCC
>CAXTSB010000108.1:11215-11482 GCA_964246845.1 uncultured Acidobacteriaceae bacterium | reverse complement strand
CTCCCCTTCCTCCTCCACCCCTTCCATAGCCAGCAGCCCCTCGTCGCGCACATCCCAGCGCCGCAGCAGCTTATACGCGGTTTGCAATCCGAACCCGCCCGCGACGATCCGCCGGACAAACCGCGCGGTTTCCTTCTCGTTTTCGGGCTTTTTCAACCGCTTGCGCTCCACGAACTGCCGCGCCAGCACTTCCTCGCTCACCTGCCCATAGGCGTCTTCGAGCGCCGCCGCGGCCACCTCGCCCGCCACGCCCTTGCGCTGCAAATC
>CAXTSB010000108.1:0-11205 GCA_964246845.1 uncultured Acidobacteriaceae bacterium | reverse complement strand
GTGTAGTCGGCGGCGAACTGCGCGTCATCCAGGTAGCGGCGCTCGCGCAGGCGGCCGAGCACCGCCTCGATCCTAGCCTCGCCCGTTTCCCCTTTTTCCACGCGCGGCAGCATAAGCCGGCGCAGCTCGGCGGCGGTCCGCATGCGGCGGCCAAGCGCGCCCACCGCGTACTCGTACAGCCCCGCTTCGTCCAGCGGTTCCCGCGGTTTCGGCGGTTTAAACGGCATTCCTCGATCATAGGAGAGTCTTTTGGGTCGCGCGCGCGTTTAATAAAGGAGAGGACTTCCCAGTGCGCTCCTTCCTCCCCGCTTTCGCCTTTCTCGTGCTCGCCGCCGCCGCGAGCGCCCAGGTCAGCTACACGCCCATCCCGCTCGACTCCGGCTTCGGCCAGCTCGACCCCACGCAGCCCTCCGTACCGCCTCAGCAGATCATTGACAAGTTCACCGCCAAGGAGTCTGAGTTCCAGCTGGCGCTGGCCAACTACACCTTCACCCGCAGCGTAAAGGTCGACACGATCGACGACGACACCAGAAAGGTGGACGGCGAGTATTTCCAAGTGACCGATATCTCCGCCGACCCGGACGGGAAAAAGTATGAACACGTGACCGAGGCCCCGCAAAACACCCTGGAGCGCGTGCAGATGTCTCCCGCGGACTTCCAGGATATCGAGCACCGCCTGCCCTTTGTGCTCACCACGCAGGATGTGGGCCAGTATGATGTGACTTACGTCGGCAAGCAGCCTGTCGATGAAGTACCCACTTATGTTTTCGACGTAAAGCCCAAGGTGATCGAGAAAAATAAGCGTTACTTCCAGGGCCGCATCTGGGTCGATGCGAAGGATTACCAGATCGTTGTCACTAACGGTAAGAACGTTCCTGACGACGTCCGCAAGGGCCACGAGGACTTATCGCCGCCGTTCATCACCTTCCGCCAGCAGGTCGATGGCAAGTACTGGTTCCCGGTCTACACCAAGGGCGACGGCACGCTGCACTTTTCGGGCGGCAGCGGGTTTCTCAGTCAAGACGTACACATGAAAGAGATCGTGAAGTACACGAATTACAAGCGCTTCGGCTCCTCCGTCAGGATCACTTTTGATGGGCAGGAGGTTGAAAAAGACAAGCCCGATGCGGGGCAAAAGCCTGCTCCGCCCGCGAACAGCAAACCACAGTGAGGACGTAGACGGTTCTGGCCTAGCCGGAAGATTGAGGCAGATAGCACACGTTAGAACACGAGGAGTAGTTTAGATCCATGAGTGATCGTGAGCTTTACTTGGCAATTGGCGTACCGGCCCTGATCGGCATTGCAAACCTCGGAGCTGTGATTACTTTGGTGCTGTGGTTCGCAAGCCGGGTCGAAAACCGAATCGACCGGCTGGAAGGCAAGATCGATCAAACAAATACACGCATTGATAAGCTGGGCGAGGATTACACCCGTTTCTATGGAGAGCAGCGAGTCCAGGACGCGCGTATTACCGCGATCGAGAATAAGCCTTAGATAAGCTTCTCTTAGCACGGTCGCATTTAGCGCGCTGGAGATTTCCTCCGTCCCTCCAGCTAAGCGGAACGGCAAAGGTCCTAAACTTCAATCATACGTACTTCAGTAATACAAGTACTTCCGCCACTTCTGGTCCGAGTTCCCGATCATCCGCATGATGTGCCGGGAGGTGTGGAGGGAAAACGGCCGCGGCTCCCTTAGCAGCTTCATCTCCGTCTGCTCCCCGAGCAGTTGGTTGCCCTTGCGCCGGTTGCAGGTGTGGCAGCAGGCCACCAGGTTTTCCCACGTGCTCGCTCCGCCGCGCGAGCGCGGGACGACATGGTCCAGCGTCAGCTCCGCCGCGTTCATCACCACGGCGCAGTACTGGCAGGTGTTGCGGTCGCGCAGGAGGATGTTCTTGCGCGACAGCGCGCGGGTTTGGTGCGGGATGCGCCGGTACTCAAGCAGGCGGATGACAGAAGGCAGCGGCATGCGCGTCCGCGCCGCGTGGAGAATCGCCCCCTGCTCTTCCTCGGTTTTCGCGACACCCTTGAGCACCAGCACCAACGCCCGGCGCGCGCCGCAGATATTAATCGGCTCATAGGAAGCGTTCAGGACGAGCACGGGCGTCTGCATGGGCTGCACGAACGCCGGCGTCCGGTCCTCGGCAACGGCTGCGTGCTCCCGCGTGAGCCTTCCCTTGCGCGTGTGGACCATGCTTTTTCCGAACGGCATCCTCAGCCTCTCCCCGGCAAACCAGCGCCTACAAACCTTTCTAACCCCAACCGGCCACATCTGCCTCCATGGGCGTTTCCATGGCGTGAACCGGTTCGGCAAACTCCTGCTTTTGCGCGCGCGCCGCAGTCGCAACCCAAACCTCGCGCGCCCCGGCCCGCTTCAGAGTCGCCGAAGCCGCGCGGGCCGTCGCGCCGGTCGTATAGATATCGTCGACCAGCAGCACATCACGCCCGGCCAACTCCTTCTCCCGCCCGGACGGAACGGTAAACGCCGCCTGGAGGTTGCGCTTGCGCCCCGCGGGCGAAAGCCCGGCTTGCGACTCGGTCGAGTGCCGCCGTTCCAGCAACTCCGGCTTGAGCGTCAGAACCAATCCATGCCTGCGCCCGGCCCGGACAAGCGAGCGGGCGAGCAGCTCCGCTTGATTGAACCCGCGCTGCCGCTGCTTCGCTTTCCACAAAGGCACCGGCACCACCGTGAACGCCGCCGGAACCCCGGGCAGCCCCGCCGTCTGCGCCGCCATCAACGCCCCGAGCGGCCGCGCAACCGGCTCCACCCGGTCGTATTTGAGCAGGTGCAAGAGGGCGCGCAGGGTGCCGCCGTACACCCCGTGCGCCGCGGCGCGTTCAAACGCGGGCGGCACCATCCGGCAAGGGCGGCACAGCCAATCGCCGGGCGCGCGGTCCTCCCCGGCGAACGGGAACGCGCCCAGGGCTTCCCCGCAGCGCAGGCACAGGTTTCCGGTTTGAGCGGGGAGGTCGGCCCAACAACCGTCGCACACGGGAGCTCGGGTCAAGCGGGCCAGGGGTGTTGCACACAGGAGGCAGGCGGCGGGAAAAACAGCGGAGCCGAGTGAATCGACCGTGCCGCGGACCGTACTTCGGAGCACATGGGCGACGGCGCGCCAACGCGTTTCCGGTGCCGCCGCTCCCAACCCGATCGCTGCCGCTTCGCTCGTGAAGGCTCACCTCGTGTCTCGTTGCCAGGATTGTACGATAACCGGGCGCAGCGCGCCAGGGTACCTTCCGAATCCGCATCCCATCCGTTGACCTCGCCAAGGCCGATGCGTGGCAAAAGACAGCCCGCCCGGGCCTCCGAGCCGTCAGAGGAAACGTGAACGCCATGCCAGCCGGAACACGAAGATGAACCGAGGAAGCGACCGAACCGAAGCCATCCCCTCCCACTCCTTCCGCTCCGAGCTGAAGCTCACCGCGCGCCTCGGCGGCCCGCTTGCCCTGGGCGAGCTCGGCTGGATGTCCACCTATATCGTGGACGCGATCATGGTGGGGCGCATGCCGCACTCGGCGCTTGCCATCGCGGGATCCTCGCTCGGCAACAGCATCTTCTACGCCATTCTGTTCGCCGGGGTCGGCCTCCTGTTTGGGCTCGACACGCTGGTTTCGCAGGCGTTCGGGCGCGGCGACGCCGAGGACGGCTTATTTTCGCTCGTACAGTCGCTCTTCGTAGTGGCCATCTGCACGCCTGCGGTCATGGTCCTGTCCACCCTCACGCCGCACGCGCTCACGCTGTTCCACGTCGACCCGCAAATCTTGGCGGTGACCAATACCTACATGGCTTCCCTGCGCTGGTCGGCCGCGCCGCTGCTCCTGTACATGGCTGTCCGGCATTACCTCCAAGCCATCGACCGGCCCGGCTGGGTCATGGTGTCGCTGCTCACGGCAAACTTGGTGAACTGGCTCGGCGACTGGCTGTTCATCTACGGCCACTGGGGTTTTCATGCGCAGGGCATCGCGGGGTCGGGCTGGGCGACCTGCCTGGTGCGGGTGTACATGCTTGCGCTGCTTGTCACCTCGCTTGCCATTTCGCTGAGAAAAACCCCGATCCGTCTGCGCGCCAACGCCTGGCGGCCGGACTGGAGCCGCTTGCACGAGCTTTACAAGGTAGGCTGGCCGATCGGGCTCCAGTGGTTCGGCGATCTTTCGCTCGCCTCGTTTTCAACCGTGCTCACCAGCACGCTCGGGGTCGCCATGCTCGCGGCCAACCAGGTGGTGATCGACGTGAATGCGTTTTGCAGCATGATCCCGCTCGGCATCCAGGCAGCTTCCGCCGTGCGCACCGGCCAAGGCGCGGGCCGCAGCGACGGCGCGCAAGTGCGCCGGGCGGGCTTTGCCGGCATCGCGCTCAGCGGCGGCTCCATGCTGGTCGCCTCGCTCCTGTTTATCGCAGCACCGCGCTTCTGGGGCAGCATCTACACCAATGACCCCGCGGTGGTTGCCGCCGCAGTCCCTGTGTTCTACGTTTGCGCGGCCTACCGCGTCTTCGACGGCATCCAGATCGTACTTGTGGGCGCCCTGCGCGGCATGGGGTACACCCAACTGCCCTTCTATGCTTCGGCCGGCTGCGTTTGGTTGATCGGCGTCCCCGTAAGCGCGTTCTTCGTGTTCCGGATGCACTGGCAGTTGGTCGGCAACTGGCTGGGCGGCTTGGTGTCTTCCCTGCTTCTTTTCGCCATCATCACGCTCTCCTGGTACGCCCGGGTGCGGCAGTACGGGCCCAACCGCCCGGAGCGCCGCAGGGTCGCGCGCACCGTACCTTTCGAGCCACGGTTGGCTCAGCAATAAGTCCCGGCTGCCGCCCCGGGTGATATACAGAACGGGTGGAAACCGACGCCCCCCGAAAGCCGCTGGAGGTGCGCGGCTACCTCCCCGGCCTCGATGTGCTGCGCGGCCTCGCGGTGGCGGGGGTCGTGGTGTTTCACGGCTTTACCAATGCCGGCTACCGAACCGGGCAAGCCGGGCTGGACGTGGTGTTCATCCGGCTGGCGGCCGCGGGCCAGTTTGGGGTTTCCCTTTTCTTCGTCTTGTCCGGGTTTCTCATCACCACCATCCTGCTCAAGCAGCAGGACCGGCCCGATTACTACAGGAACTTCTATATCCGGCGCGCCCTGCGCATCCTTCCCGTTTATCTCCTGCTGCTTGTCGTGCTCAAGAGCTTCGGCCTGGTCCACTGGCATTTTGTGCTGGCCTGCCTCCTGTTTATCGCGAACATGGCCCGCCTCGTGCACTCCCATCCCTATGAGTACGGCGTGCTTTGGACACTCGCGGTCGAGGAGCAGTTTTACCTGCTGTGGCCGACCGTCGTCCGCCTCTGCCGCGACCTCCGGCTGCTCCGCAATCTGACCATCGCCGGCTGCATTCTCGCGCCCGTTTGCCGCATTGCCCTCGACCTGCGCGGCATCAGCACCTATCTTTTGCTCCCCACCAACATGGACGCGCTGCTCTACGGCGCGCTGTGCGCCATCCTGATCCGGACCGGCGCGCTCCATGGCGGCAATATCCGGCGCGTCACCGTGGGGCTCTTTGCCGTGGGCTCGGTACTTCTCCCGCCCTGCCTGTACCTGTTCTGCTTTTCGCCCCTTGTGCGGCAGGCAAACTGGGTTGCCCTGGTTTGGGACGCCTTTGGGCGCTTGGACCCGTTCTGCTTGTTCCTCGCCGGGGTTCTCTTTTCGGTCCGTCGGGCGCAAGCGCAGTTCCCGGGACGGCTGTCGCTTCCGGCCCGCGTGTGCATCTTCCTGGGTTACATCAGCTATGGTCTGTACCTCGTCCACCCGTTGCTGTTCACGGTGTACGACCGGCTGGCCGCGGGAACAGCCTTGGACGGTTTCCACACCGGCTTTGCACTGCTTCTGGTCCGTTTCGTGATCGTTTCCGCCGCTTCTGTCGGGTTGGCCGCGCTGTCCCGCCGCTATTTTGAGCAGCTTTTCCTGCTGCGCAAGCGCGTCCTCGCGCCCTACCGTGGCGAAAGCCGGGCAGCGACCGAAACCCTGGCGTAAACCTGTGCGGTACACTCACGCTTTTACCCCTTTCAGGAGCGGAAGCGACCCCGCATGTCCCAAACCGAAGCGCCCCCGTTCCGCCCCTATGTCGCGCCTGACGATGCGCGGCCGGAGCTCACCGCGCGCGCCCTGCTGCTCGGCTCGTTCTTCGGCCTGCTGTTTGGTGCGGTCACGGTGTATGTGGGCCTGCGCGCGGGATTGACCGTCGCAGCTTCCATCCCCATTTCCGTACTGTCGATCACCGTCCTGCGGGCTCTGGGGCGCGCGTCCGTTCTTGAAAATAACATCGTCCAAACCACCGGCAATGCCGGCCAATCCATCGCCGCCGGGGTCATCTTCACACTGCCCGCGCTGATCTTTCTCGGCTTCGACCTTGAATACGCCCGCCTCTTTTTTCTCGCGCTGCTCGGCGGCTGGCTCGGCGTGCTGTTCATGATCCCGCTGCGGCGGCAGTTGATCGTGGAAGAGCACGGCAGCCTGACCTACCCGGAAGGCGCGGCCTGCGCCGATGTGCTGCTCGCGGGCGAACGCGGCGGCTCGTTCGCCGGCCGTGTGTTCCTGGGCCTCGGCCTCGGCGGGCTGTACACGCTGTTCCAAAACGAAAACCTGCTGGGCGTGTGGCCCGGCACCCCCAATTGGGAGCCCGGCAGCGGCCCGGGTCACGTTCTGCGCGGGGCGGCCATCCGCTGTGATGCGACTCCCGAATATCTGGGCGTCGGCTACATCATCGGCCCGCGCGTGGCCGGCACCCTGTTCGCGGGCGGGGTGTTTTCCTGGCTCGTGCTCATGCCGGCTATCCACTTCTTCGGCTCGCACATTCCCGGCGCCGTGTACCCGGGAACCAAACCGATCGCGCAGATGGTGCCGTCCGAGCTTTGGTCCACGTATGTGCGGCCGGTGGGCGCGGGCGCGGTGGCCGCCGCCGGGCTCCTGACGCTGCTGCGCACGCTGCCCACCATCGTCAATGCCCTGCGGGCGGGCGCGGCAAACGCCTCGGCCCGCAAGGGGGCAGCGGTTGCAAACAGGACGACCCGCGACCTGCCGCCGTCCGTCATGTGGGGCGGCTCGGCGCTGCTGGTCGTTTGTATCTTTCTGTTCCTGACGCTCAAGCCCGTGCCCGGCGCGCAAACCAGCCTCCTGGCCAACTTCGCCGCGTCCTTGCTGATCATGGTGTTCGGCTTCTTTTTCGTCACGGTCGCTTCCCGCATCGTGGGCTTGATCGGCTCCTCCGCAAGCCCGGTTTCCGGCATGACCATCGCGACCCTGATGGCCACCACCGCCATCTTCCTCGTCAACGGTTGGACCGCCCCGGCCTTTGCCGCGCTCGCGCTCACCATCGGCTCGGTGGTCTGCATCGCCATCTCCAACGCCGGCGACACCTCGCAGGACCTGAAAACCGGATTCCTGCTCGGCGCGACCCCGTGGAAGCAGCAGCTTGCGTTGATGATCGGGGTGGTCGTGTCGACGGTCGCCATCGGCGCGACGTTGAACGCCATGAACCGCGGTTTGGAGGAGTTCCGGACTGTCAGCAAACCGTGGTCGCTGAACGCAAGCCACGGCGGTGTTCAAGTCCAAGGCCGGTTCCCGCGCGACCGCATGCGCGTGGTCGACGGCGGCGAGCGGGACGGGCGGCGGTACATTCTGCTCAACGCCCTGGGCTCGCACGAGCTGGCCGACGGCAAGTACCTGTACGACCCCGCCACGGGCAGGATTGAGGTGCAATGGATCCAGGGTATCGGCAGCGAAAGGGCCGCCGCCCCGCAGGCCCGGCTTATGGCGACCGTCATCAACGGCATCCTGACCCGGCAGCTGCCCTGGGGCCTGGTGCTGCTCGGCGTGTTCCTGGTCGTCGCGGTCGAGCTGCTCGGCATCCGCTCGCTGTCCTTCGCGGTCGGCTCTTATCTGTCCATCGCCACCACTCTGGCTATTTTTGTCGGCGGCATCGTTCGATGGATGGTCGACCGCGGCACGGCGCGGTCTGAAGGAAGCGACGAGGTCAGCCCCGGCTCGCTGTACGCAAGCGGGCTGATCGCCGCCGGGGGCATCGTGGGGCTGCTGGGCGTCGTGCGCAGGCTGGCCGAGGCTCAATTCAATGTGGCGCTTCCGAACTTCCCCCGGACGTTCCTGTTTCACGACTGGACATCGGTCCTGATGTTCGCTTTGCTGGCGTTCTCCCTGTGGTACTTTGCCCGTAAGCCCCTCGGTTCCTAGCCGGCTTTACCCGCTGTCCGACACAGGAGATCGCTTTGTCTTCCGCCGTGCTTCCTCAAACCGCCGCCGTCCGCTCCGGAGCACCGGGGAGCCGCGGGTATGGGCTGCTCTTTTGGGGTTTGCTCGCGGTTTTTGAGCTTTGGCTGGCATCGCTGCCGCTCATCCCCAACGGCGACGGCCCGATGCACATTTACCTCGCGTCCACGCTTTGGAAGCTGGCAACGCACAGCTCTCCCCTGTTCGGACACTACTACGCGATCCGGCACCTGGTGCAGCCGTACTCGTTTCACTACTACCTGTTCATTGTTCTTAATCGGTTTCTAAAACCGGACGCAGCGGAAAAACTTTTCGCGGGCTTGATCCTCGCAACCGTCGCGCTCGGCTTCCGCTCGCTGACCCGCGCGCTCGGGGCGGCCTCACCCGCCGCGCCGCTGTTGGTGTTTCCCCTGCTGCTGTCCTGGCCGTTTTCCGCCGGGTTTTTCAACTTCACCTTCGGGTGCGGGCTGCTCCTGTTCGCGCTGGCGCTGTACACGCGCTTCCACACGCCGGGCCGGCACGGCGGCGCATGGGCCGCCTTTGGTGCCGTGCTGGTTCTGCTGGTGCTGGCGCACCCCATTCCCATCCTGATCCTGATCTGCTTGACCGGGCTTGACCTGCTCCTACAGCTTCCGGCGCGGCGGCGCGGACGGGTGCGCCCATGGCTCCCACCGGCGCAGATCGCCGCGCTTGCCCTCAGCTGCCTGGCTTTCGTGTTTCCGATCTTGATCGCGGACAAGGCGGCGGTGGCGAGCTCGGTCAACCAGATCGGCTTCCACTTCGACCTGCTCGTCCCGCTGCTGGTCGGCCAAAACGTCGCCTACTTCCAGGTCCGGAACGGCTTCGGCGTGTTGTACCTCGTGTTGATCGTGGCGGTGCTGCCGGTCGCCCTTCGGTTTCTCTTTTTACGCCGCCGCGAAACTCAAGGCGGCCTGCCTTGGACCGGAGCAGACCGACTCCTGATTGCGGTCATGGTTTTCCTGGCCGGAACCCTGCTCCTGCCCAAGAGCATGAACGGTTCCGCTTTTTTTGCCGTGCGCCTGTGGTATCCGCTGTGGCTGCTGGCGGCGGCCTCCATCGCGGCGCTGCTGCGCACCGCGGCCGCCGAGCGCCGCACGGCAGCCTGGAGCCTGGGCGGTGCCGGGTTCGCCTTGATGTTTGCCTTCCTGTACGTACCGCCGGTGGCGCGGGCGCAGGCCGAGCTGGAGCAAGCGCCGCTGCCTCCAAACGCGCGCGGGCTGTACCTGCTGCCCGAGGATGCCGTGGCCGGCCACTGGACGCACACCTGGTGGGGGGTCAATTTTTGGGGCGGCGTCCGGGCTTTTCATGCGCACGGCGACGTACTGGTGAACACCCCATGGATGGAGCTCACCATCCTGCCGGTCGAGGAAAACGGCCGCGCAGGCTTGCTGCGCGACTTCCTACCGGGCAAGGAAAGCGAAGCGCCGTACATGGCTGTCAGAAACATGAGCGGTACCCCGGCAGCCGCGCGAGCGCTCGCCCTCGCCGACTTCGTGCTTGTCTCGGTTCCGGGCGGCTCGCCCGCTCCGCGAACACTCGCCGAGCGCTTCCTCGGCGCGGAAAGCCCGCGCTGGCGCTGCGACAGCCGCCCCACCTACGCGGTGTGTGTCCGCCGATGACGACCGCGCCCGCCATGCCCGTTGCCTCGCCCGCGCTCAGCGTCATCGTGCCCTGCTTCAACGAGGAAGCGGTGCTTGCCATCTGCTACCGGCGGCTTTCGGACGCGCTTGGGACGGACGGACTCACTTACGAGCTTGTTTTCGTGGACGACGGCTCGCGGGACCAAACCCTGCCCATGCTCCAAGCCCTCCACGGGCAGGACGCGCGTGTGACGGTGGTTGAGCTGAGCCGCAATTTCGGCCATCAGGTGGCTGTTTCGGCCGGCCTGGAAGCAGCGCGCGGCGCAGCGGTCGCGATCATCGACGCCGACCTCCAAGACCCGCCCGAGCTGCTCCCGCGCATGGTGGAGATGTGGCGCGGCGGCGCGCACGTGGTCTACGGCGTCCGGGCCGACCGGGCCGGAGAAACCGGCTTCAAGCTGTGGACCGCCAAGGCGTTCTACCGCGTCATCAACCGGCTGTCCGACGTGGAAATCCCGCTCGATACGGGCGACTTCCGCCTCCTGGACCGTAAGGTGGTCGACGTGCTGCTCCAAATGCCCGAGCGCCAGCGACTGCTGCGCGCCATGTGCTCCTGGACGGGCTTTCACCAGGTGGGCCTCGCGTACCGCCGCGCGCCGCGCCTGGCCGGCGAAACCAAGTACCCGCTGTCCAAGATGCTCAACCTGGCGCTCGACGGCATCGTTTCCTTCTCCACCGTTCCCTTGCGCCTGCTGACGTTTCTCGGCTTCGGCACCGCGTTTCTTTCGCTTCTGGGCATCGTGTACGCGCTCGCCGTGCGCGTCCTCACGCAGCACTGGGTGCAGGGCTGGGCGACCCTGTTCATCGGCGTGCTGTTCCTGAGCGGCATTCAGCTCATCTCGCTCGGCATCATGGGCGAGTACCTGGGCCGCATCTACACCGAAGTCAAGCGCCGGCCGCTGTACGTCATTTCGCGTGTGCTCCGGGCCGGGGTCAGCGCAGGCGCTTGAGCGCGTCCGCGCCGCCGGGGCTTGCCCGGTCCACCCGCACCGCCGCTTGGTAGGCGCGGCGGGCGTCGGCGGGCTTGTCACGGTCGGCCAGCACCTGTCCGTAGTAGTCAAGCGCCGCCGCCGCCAAGGGCGTCGGCAGCACGCCCTCCCGGGCCGCGGCTTCGGCGCGCGGGCCCACGATCATCAGGTCCGCTTCCGCCTGCTGCTTGCGGTGGAAGAAAAACGGCAGGTGCCACGTGGTCAGCGCGCGTACGAACCGTGCTTCCAGGTCGCCCGGGTTCCGGTCCACCGCCTGATCCATCGCTTGCAAGCCTTCCTGGCTCAACGTGTGTTTCCGCCATAC
>CAXTSB010000107.1:10873-11484 GCA_964246845.1 uncultured Acidobacteriaceae bacterium | reverse complement strand
GCGCAAGTGCGCGACGACCTCCTCGGCGCTCGCGGCGACCAGGATTTCCTCCTCGGGCTCGAAGAACACCTCGATGCCCGGCCACGCGTCGCAGATCAGGCATGCGCCCGCGCCCGCAACCTCGAACACGCGCGTCGGGGGCGAGTAGCCCACCACGGCCATGGACGCGCGGTTGATGTTGAGCACCATGCGGGCCGAGCAGTTGACCCGGTTGTGCTCGTGCGTGGGCACGTGGCCCAACCAGCGCACATTGGCGGGCATCGGCTTGCCGCCCCAGCCCTCGCCGCCCAGCACGAAGCGCAGGTCGGGCGCGAGTACGGCGGCGCGCAGGAACAGCTCTTCCACCCGGAGCTCGCGGTCGGGCAGGCGGTTGCCCAGGAATACGAGGTCGCAGGTATAGCGTGGGTCGGGCGCTTCGGGGTGGTGCGTGTCCGGGTCCAGGCCGTTGCACACCGCATCGCAGACAGGGACGCCGAGCGCCTTGTAGCGGCGCACCGTTTCCGGGCCGCCTCCGTACAGCAGCGCGGCGTCGTAGTTGGGCAGCGCCCGCCGGAGTGAGTCGCGCAGGTCGGCCTCCACGCGGCTCAGTGTCGCGGGCCCGGGCCCGGCCC
>CAXTSB010000107.1:0-10863 GCA_964246845.1 uncultured Acidobacteriaceae bacterium | reverse complement strand
CACACGGCGGCGAGCGCGCCCGGCTTGCGGTACTCGGGAATCAGCAGCTCCAACTCTGCATCGTCCACGCCGATGCCCGAGTGCTTTACGAGCAGGTCTGCCGAGGGCGCGAGTTCGCGTAAAACAGCTTCGTATTCCCCAGGCTGGTAGACGAGCGACCGCGCATACGGAACCCGGTCGTAGTCGCGGTTTTTCTGCCGGTCGTACGCGTCGGGCTCGGCATAAGTAATTTGGTAGCCCAGAGCGTGGAGGTACTTGTATACGCCGCGGTAGTAGGTCGCGGCTCCGTTCCAGTAGCTCGACAGGAGCGAGGAGCCGAACGCGAGGATGTTCATCGGAGCACCTCGCGGAAGATTTCGCTGAGCTGCTCGGCCCGGTGCGCGGTGGTGTGCTTTGCACGGACGGTCGCGAGCCCCTGCGCGGCCCGCTGCTCGCGGGCTTGGGCGTCGGACAGGATTTCGTGGAGCACAGCGCGCATCTCCGCGCCGCTGCGGGCCCAGACGAAGTCGTGCGGGCAGAACAGCTGCTCCGCGTCGCTCCATGGGGCCGACACAAGCGGGATGCCGCAGGCGAGCGCCTCAAAGACACGGATCGTCGGGATGCCGGGCAGCTCGGCCGCGTACTGCCGGCGCGGGATGTGGACCGTGGCGCGCGCCCGCGCGAACACTTCGGGCGCGTCGAGATTGGCGAGATAGCCGCCGTAGGCGACGCCCGCCTTTCTAAGCGACTCGAGCCCGTCAGACGGATAGCGCACCCCGTACACCAGCGGATGATTCAAGCCGCGCGCGGGCCCGAGCAGGAATTCGTGAAGCTCCGCCGTGCGCTCGTCGTCGCCCCAGTTCCCCACCCACACCAGGTCGCGCTCCGGCTCTCCCCCTTGTGGGAAAAACACGGAGGTGTCGGCGGCTTCGTGCAGCGTCCATACGCGCTCCATGCCGAACCGCTCACGGTACATACGGCGCAGCGCCTCGCCGAACGCGAGCACCCCGTCGAACTCCGCGAGGCGGAAGCGCCGGAGCTGCTCGGGTGAGGACGACGCACGGTGGTGGGTGTCGTGGAACAGCACGCGAAAGCCGTACCGTGCGCGCAGGGCGAGCACGCAATCGACCAGAGCGGGCTCGGTCCACTCGTGGATGACGGCGATGTCGGCTTCAGCGAGCAGCGGGGCAAGTTCCGCAAACTCGGTATACGGGCGCACATCGAGTTCCGGGTACACAGCCGCAAATCGGGCGAGCGAGCGGGTCCCGCGCTCCCCTTCGCCCAGCAGATTGGTGTAGGACCACCCATCCGCCGGCTCGACCGCCGTCACGAAGTGGCCCAGCACGAAAAGCCCGCGCAGAAGCCCGCGCAGGAAATGGGCATTGCCGTTGTTCCAGTCCGAGCGGATCGAGTGCGCGCAATACACGATGCGCAGGCTCATGCGGCGACCCGCGTGAGCGAGGCATACAGCTCCTCGTGCTTCCCGACCATGGTGGAAGCCCGGTACCGTTCGCAAGCCCGGCGGTAGGCGCGTTCAGCCAGGTTTTCGGCAAGCGCGGGCTCGCGCACGAGCGCCCGCAGGATCTCCTCGAGCGCCCGGGCGTCGTCCGGCGGGAAATATACCGCCGCATCGCCCCAAATCTCTTTCAAGGTCGGCAGGCTGCTCAACACCAGCGCGCACCGGCTCAGCGCGGCCTCGAGCGGGGCCAGGCCGAACGGCTCGTAGCGGGAGGTGGCGATGTACACCGCCGTGCGCCCGTACAGGTCGCGCAGCTGCGCGGCGTCCTGCTTGCCCAGCCAACGGACATGCCCAGCGGCGTGCTCGGGTGCATGGCGTTCGGGCGTACGGCCATGCGGCGGCGCGGGCTCGCCGGCGACGATCAGCGGAAGCGGCGCGTTCACTGCCTCCAGCAGAGCGGTGTTCTTGCCGGGATCCCACGCGCGGCCGACCGTGAGCGCCTGCATCTGCTTGGCCCCGGAAGTGAACAGCTCCGGCGTACGCCCGTTCGCAATCACCTCGATGTGGCGGTCAACCCCGTAATGCCTGCGCAGCTCACGCGCCATCCAAGCAGTCGGCGCGGCCAAGCGTGTGGCCGCCTGTAGGCCCGAGCGCACCAGCGCCGTGTAGGCGCGCAAACGGCCCGTATCCGGCGCGGAGCTGCGGTGCACGGCTTCCCACCAGCTCAGCACGCAGCTGTGGCCGGTGAGCAGCACCGGCACTTGGTCCGACAGGTTTCCATACGCGAACTGGTTTGTGTGCAGCACGTCGGGCTGCAAGCGTTCGATCAGCTCGCGCATGAACTCGGTCGAACTGAGCAGGTCTTCGGCCGCGTCCTCCATCCACTCCAGGCGGTACTCGGTTTCGAGCATCTGGAACAGCGGCGAGCGCTGCCCCGAGACCCAAGCGCGCTGACCGGCGTCAAGCTTTTGCCCCAGCGAGACAAGCGTGACGCGGTGCCCGGCACGTACGAGCCCCGCGCTCAGCTCCTCGGTACAGGTCCACACGCCGCCGACCGCATCCGTGGTCAGGAGGACATGCATTCGAGCTCCTCCAGCGCCGCCGGCCGCTCGTCCTGGATGTCGCTGAAGCTCGCGAACAGGCCTAGGTAGTGCCGGTGCGCGCGCTCCCAGGCTCGGTCATCCGGCGGCGCGCCGAAGGTTTCCACATACAAGGGCGAGCCGGGAAACGGAAACATGGGCACGGGCTCGGATACCCATACGCCTTTGCGCTTCAGCTCGGCCTGCCAGGCTTGCACCTCCGCCGCGTCGTCGTGCGGAGTGCGGATGAGGTTGGCCTGCACCCAAGGAATGCGGGTTTTCGCGTATGCCAGCAGCTCGGCAATGCGGTCGGTGGACATGCGGCAGTTCTTGTTGAGCTCCGCCCGGCCCTGCTCGGTGATCGACTCAATGCCGCACTCGATGGAGATGGCGTGGGCGCGGCCCAGCAGGTCGAACCCGGCCTCGTCCCATAGGTCGATGCGGGTTTGAAAGCCGATTTTGAGCGGGCGCTTTGCGATTTCTTCAAGCAACACCTTCACGTTCTTGCCGACGCCGAAAATCTCGTCAATGAAGTAAACGTAGCGCACGCCGCGCGCGATCAGCGCGTCAATTTCCTCCAGAACAACCGAAACCGGCCGCTCGCGGAACTTGTTCCGGAACAGGGTTTTGTTGCAGAACGAGCAGGACCAAGGGCAGCCGCGCGCAAACTCAAGCTCCGCGCCCAAGCCGTCGACCTGCTCGAACACATGGTGCTTGTGCGTGTGGAGCTCGACCGGGTAATCCGCGAAGTCGATCGCGGGCAGCTCGCCCATGCGCGTCACGCCCAGGCCTTCGCTCAGGTGCAGACCTTGCGCGTCATTCCAGCACAGGCCGTCGATCATCGCCCAGGGCTGCGTCGCGAGCAGCGGCAAAACCTGGTCGTGCTCGCCCCGGATGACCGCGTCGGCCCGGGTTTTCCGCAGCGTGGCTCCGGGCGTCACCGACCCGTGCGGGCCGATCAGCACAAACTTGGCCCCGGTGCGCGCGCGCAGCCCGGCGACCCATTCGCGGGGTACACGCAGCTCCGGCGGCGGGCAGCGCCAGAACAGGTAGCTCGGCGCCGTGGGCAGGACCACGAAGTCCGGATTACCTAAACGCCGCGCCGTCTCAGCGATGGTCAGCGATTCCATCTGCGCGTCGACGACCACGGCTTCATGCCCGGCCCGGCGCAGCTCGCCCTGCGCGTGCAGCAGCTCCAGCGGCAGGTGCGGGTCGCGGCAGCCGAAGTACGTTGAGCCCTCAAAGGTCCAGAGCGGGTTGACGAGCGCGTACCTCATCGCGCACCTCCCGTGATCGCCAAAGACTCTTGCTCCCGCATCCGCGGCAGGTGCGCCCGACCCCACGCGGCGATGTCTGCGAGCGTTGCCTCAAGCCCACGCCGGGGCGCCCAGCCTGTACGTGCCCGCAGCTTGACTGTGTTGCTCACGTAGATTTGCTGGTCTCCGGGGCGCGCGTCTTTATATTCGACGCGGATACGCGCGCCGGTCTGCTGTTCAATCGCACCCAGCGCTTCGCGCACGGAGATGGACTGCGCCGGCCCGCCGCCCACGTTGTACACCTCACCCGCGGTGACATCGCGCCGCGCCGCGGCCAGTTCCATCGCGTCCAGCAGGTCATCAACATGAAGGATGTCGCGCACCTGGCAGCCGTCGCCGTAGATGGTGACCGGCTCGCCCCGCAGCGCGGAGTAGAGGAAGTGCGCGAGCCAGCCCTGGTCCTCGGTCCCCAGCTGCCGCGGCCCCGCGATGCAGCTCATGCGGAATACCACCGTGGCGAGCCCGTAGATGCGGGCGTAATCGTGCACATACTGATCGGCCGCGCCCTTGGAGCAGCCGTAAGGCGAGTGAAAATCGAGCGGCTGGTCCTCATCGATGCCGTGCAGCAGCGGGTCCGCGAACCGCCAGCGGTCGTTTTCCCGCGTCACGCCGACGGCTTCGAGCGAGCCGTACACTTTGTTCGTCGAGGTGAACAGCACCAGCGGCTTGGTGCGCGACAGGCGCGCGGCTTCGAGCACATGGAGCGTCCCCAGCACGTTGGTTTCGCAATCCGCGACAGGGTCCTCAAGCGAAGTCGTGACCGCGACCTGCGCGGCGAAATGATAGATTTCCGACGCGCCCTCGGCGGCCTCCCGCACCAGCGCGCGGTCGCCCACGTCGCCCTCGACGACCGTCAAGCGGCCCGGCCGGGCGAGCGAGCGCAGCCAAACGAGGTTCGCCGCGACCCCGGGGCGCGCCAACGAGTCGAGCACCGTGACGTGCGCGCCCGCCCCAAGCAGCCGCGCGGCCAGGTTGCTGCCGATAAAGCCCGCGCCGCCGGTGATCAATACCCTTCGCTGCGCCTTCGCCCCGCTCATGCGGAAAGCCCGTACGCGGCGAGCTCGCGCATCATCGTTTCGGCCTTGTCCTCGGCCTCCTGCGCTTGCAGCCAATTCACCAGTTCGGCAAAGCCTTCCTCGTGCGTTACCCGCGGCTCGTAGCCGAGCAGCGCGCGTGCTTTCGTCAGGTCGGCATAAGCGTGGCGGATGTCACCGGAACGGTAGCGGCCGGTGACCTGGTGCGGCAGCCGGTCGCGCGTACGGAGGCGGTCGGAAAGCAGCTCCGCCACACGCGCGATGGAGATGGGCCGGCCGGAGCCGACGTTGATCACATGGCCGTTCGCCGCGTCGCGCTCCAGCGCGAGCAGGTTGGCCCGCACAATGTCATGGATGTTCACAAAGTCCCGCTGCTGCTCGCCGTCCTCGAACACCAGCGGCGGCTGCCCGTTCAAAAGGCGCGAAGCAAAGATGGCAGCGACGCCCGTGTAAGGGTTCGACAGCGCCTGCCGAGTGCCGTAGATGTTAAAAAACCGCAGCGCGACTACGGGCAGGTCGTACACGCGGCCGTAGGTGAGGCACAGCTCTTCCTGGTCCCGCTTTGACAGCGCATACACGCTGGTGACCTCGCTCGGCTTGTTCTCGGCGGTAGGCCTGGGTGTCAGCGGACCCGCGCACGCGGGGCACACGGGATTCCACATGCCCGCCCGCAGCTGCTCGTTGGTGCGGATGGGCGGGGCCACCGGACCGCAAGCCGCGCAGGTATACGCGCCCTCGCCGTAGATGGACATGGACGAGGCGACCACCAGCTTTTCCACCCGCGATTTGGTGTCGAGCAGCTGCTGGAGCAGCTGCGCCGTCCCGAGCGTGTTCACGCTCATGTAGCGTTCGATCTCGTACATGGACTGACCCACGCCGACCGTGGCAGCGAAGTGATACACCGCGTCGACCCCGTCCAGAGCCTGACGCACCGCGCCCGCGTCGCGCACATCGCCGTACACCACCTCGACCTCGGGCGACAGATACGTGGGCAGCTTGCGGCCGTGTACTTGCTGGGTCAAATTGTCGAGAACCCGTACCGTGTGGCCTTCGCGCAGGAGGCCGTCGGCCAAGTGCGAACCCACAAAGCCCGCACCGCCGGTAATCAGGATTGTTTTGCGCATCGAACTCCTTTCGTTCTTACAGCGCCAACACAGGCTGCTCATGCTCAGCCCTTACAGGTGCGTACCGCGCCACGGCCCAGCGGGCGAACTCCGTAAAGTCCTCCACGTCACGCGGCGGGCTTGCCCAGTGCGGTTCCAGCCCCAGGTGGTCCGGCGTGAAGCACAGGGTCATCGTCGTCTCAAATGGCGCGAGCGCGGCCATTTGCCGGTCAAACCAAGCTTCGGCGTCGGGCCGGAACCAGTCGGCCCAGCTCACCCCGGTGCGCAGGTAGCGCACACCCAGCTTGCGCATCCACCGAACGGCCGCGTCCAGCCGATGGTCCTGGTAGTGGAACCATTGGCATAAACCCAGGGCCGGGTTTGCTTTCGCGAGCGCCGGGAACAGCTCCGCCGACAGCTTGGGGGTGCCGTCGTGCTTCAACAGCCCCATGTAGTAGTGGCGGTAGTAGGAGGACCCCTCAGCCTCCTTGTGCCGCGTGGTCGCCTCCCAGGTCGGGGGCAGGTCGTACAGCGAATACCAATGGACGCGCTCCGTGCGGCCCCTCAAAAGGGCGGTCATCCGCTCCAAACCGAATGCCGCGACCTCCTCCGCCCCGAACGAAGACGCGCCCACCTCCGACACCCACACCGGCAACCCGCCGGCGGCCTCGGCCTCGCGGATGCGGTCGGGCCACTCGTCCACATGCCAGTGGTTCCAGTCGAGCGGAAAGCCGTGGATCGCGACCGTGTCGACGTGTTCAAGCGCGCCGAAGTTCCGCATCCGCTCGATCCAGCGCCAGTCCGCCGAGCTCACCCCGCCGAGCACGATCTTCAGGTCCGGGTTGACCTCCCGGACTGCCCGCGCCGACGAGCGCACCATGGCCGCGAACCGCTCCCACTCCGGATCTAAGTGGAAGTTCCAGTGCGACAGGTTGTTGGGCTCGTTCCAGAGCATGACGGCTTCTACCATAGCTTCCCTTCAAACTCGAGTTCCTGAATCCACTTGCCCCGCCGCTGCGACGAGGCGGGCGAGCACAGCCAGGTTTCTTCTTCCGGGTGCGCGTCGAGCCGGAGCCCCGCCGAGCGCAGCATCGCCTCGACCGCGGGACGGTTCGGCACCCACCAATTCGTTTCGTCGCCCGAGAACCGGTGCTCGATGAACCGCATCTGCGGAAAGCCGGAATCGGTGAAGATGCCCTCCTCCCAGAAAGGGTAGTCGGGCTCGACCGGTTTGGGCTCGCCTGTCCCGTGCGGGCGCATCAGGGTTTGAAACACCAGTGTGCCGCCCGGCGCCAACTTTTGCACTACGCGGTCGAGCGCGAACAAGGGGTAGCGCAGGTGGTAGAAGATGCCCATGAACAGCACCAGGTCGAACTGCTCTTCGATTGCAAGCACGTCGTAGGCCGAGCAGTGCCGGTACTCAATGTCGAGCCCCAGCTCATCGCGCAGGAGCCGCGCCTGGTTCAGGTAAAGCTCTTCGGTGTCGATGCCCAGCACGCGCGCCGCGCCGCGCCGCTTCAGCTCGATCGCGTAAAAGCCGGCGTTGCAGCCGATGTCGAGTACGCTCTTCCCGGTCAGGTCCGCAGGCAGCGCGGGCGCGAGGTGCCGCCATTTGATCTGCGGGTAGTCGCCCAGGAAATGGTCCGGCGCGGTTTGGAGGCCGCCGACACGGATGTTGTGGAACCAGGGACCGGCTTCACGCAGCCGCTCGGCTAAGCCCTCCCGCCCGGGAGCCTCCGTCATGTTTGCCGTCAATCCGGCCCCTTTCCCTCACAGTCTTGCGCCGCGAACAGAAGCACCCCCGCAGCATCTACTTACGTTTCAATACACCGTTCCCAAGCAGCGGTGCAAGCGCGAAAAGCCTTTTGTAAGTTGTCGAACATACATAGCCGGCCGGAAACGACCTCGGTACGCGCGCACAACCCCCGCCGCCGCGGCACGCTCTTTGGTAGGGAGAACCCGTACAACCAGGAGAACCCGATGGCACGCGATCCACTTACTTTCGGCGCGAAACCGCCGTTCAAAGCCCAGAAAAAATCCGACATCCCCGGCCACGAAGCCGATATGGACCCCAAGCCGGACCACGGCCTTGAAAGCCATACCGGGCGCAACCGCCTGACCGACCGCGCGGCACTGATCACCGGCGCGGACTCCGGCATCGGCCGCGCGGTCGCGATCCTGTTCGCCAAGGAAGGCGCGGATGTGGCCTTCACCTACCTGCCCGAGGAAAAGGACGACGCGCAGGTGACGGCGCGGGCGGTGGAAGCGCAGGGCCGTAAGGCGTACCCGCTGGAGTTCGACCTGTCGCAGCCGGCGAACGGCGCGAAGGTGGTCGAGGAGGCGATCGGGAAACTCGGCAAGCTCGACATCATCGTCAACAACGCCGCGTACCAGCGCACCTACGAGAAGCTGGCCGACGTGCCGGGCGATGAGTTCGCGAAGGCGTACGCGATCAATGTGGGCGCGACTTTCGCCGTCATCCAGGCCGCGGAAAAGCACCTGAAGCCGGGCGCGTCCATCATCAACACGACCTCCATTCAGGCGGTCGAGCCCAGCCCGAACATCTTTGTGTACGCCTCGACCAAGGGCGCGATCTCAAACCTGACGAAAGGCTTGGCGAAGCTGCTGGGCGAAAAGGGCATCCGGGTGAACGGCGTCGCGCCGGGGCCGGTGTGGACGCCGCTGATCCCGGGCACGATGGACGAGGACAAGCTGGCCGAATTCGGCGCGAAAACCGTATTCAAGCGGCCCGCGCAGCCGGTCGAGGAAGCCGCCGCGTACGTGTTCCTCGCCTCGGATGAAGCCTCGTTCCTGACGGGCGAGATCATCGGGGTCACGGGCGGCATGACTCCGGTTTAGTTACCGGCTGTTCGCCCGCGCGCCGGAGCGCGGTATCCTTACCGGCATGGCGGAAGCGGCGGCGAAGACACAAAGCGCCTGGGGAGAGCGCATTGCGGCGCTGCGCAATGTGCCCCCCGTGCTCCGAATTTTGTGGGACTCCGGGCCCGCTGTGGTCGCCTGGGGTCTGGTGCTGCGCCTGCTGGTCTCGGGCGGCCCGCTGCTCGGGGCCCGCATCGCGAAAAACATCATCAACGGCGTACAGCAGGCGATCAGCGGCCGCGGCACCCCGGCCCACTTTTGGCAGTTTGTCGCGGCTGAGGTCGCGGTGGTCATCGGCACGGGCCTCATTGCCCGTTTCATCGACTATGGCGACTCGCTGCTCGCCGACCGCTATACGCATTATGTCTCAATCCGGGTCATGCGGCAGGCCGCGCAGCTGGACCTGACCACCTACGAAAACCCCGACTACTACGACCGGCTCGAGCGGGCCCGCGTCCAGGCGACCGACCGCTTGGCCATGATTCAGATGATGGGCCGGCTTATTCAGCAGGTCCTTACGACGCTGCTCTTTTCAGCCGCCCTGCTTTGGTACGCGCCGCTTCTGCTTCTGCTGCTGGCGGTCGCCGTCATCCCATCGTTCCTGGGCGAAACGCACTTCGCTTTTCTCGGCTACGCGAAAAACTTCCGGCAAACTCCGGCCAAGCGCCAGATGGACTATATCCGGCAGGTGGGCGGTTCCAAGGAAGCCGCGAAAGAGCTCAAACTTTTCAACCTGAGCGGGTATTTCACCGACCGGTTCTCGCACCTGTCGGAGGGCATCTACAAGGAAAACGTAGCCCTTTCCAAACGCCGCGTTTTTTGGGGCGGCCTGTTCTCCGTCATCGGCAACGGCGGCTACTACGGTTCCTATATTTATGTCATTTGGCGCGCCATTCACGGCGGCTATGACATCGGCACTTTTTCCTTCATCACGGCTTCGGTCCAGCAAGCGCAAACCGCTCTCCAGCAGGTGTTTTCGCTCGCATCAGGGATTGCGGACCAGGCCTTGTTCTTGACCGACCTGATCGGCTTTTTCGAGATGAAGCCGACCGTCATTTCCGTTGAAAACGGCCGTAAAATCCCCCGCCCTATCCGGCAGGGTTTTGAGTTCCGCAACGTGTCTTTCGCCTACCCGGGCACCGCCCGGCGCGTGCTTAAGGAGTTCAACTTCACGCTCCGGCCCGGCGAGCGGGTCGCGCTGATCGGCGAAAACGGCCAGGGCAAAACCACCGTGGTCAAGCTGATCACGCGTTTGTATGACCCGACGGAAGGCTCGATTTTATTGGACGGGATCGACCTGCGCGAGTACGACTTGGACGACCTCCACCAGGAGATGGGCGTCATCTTTCAAGACTTCATGCGGTACGACATGACCGTGCGCGACAACATCGCCGTGGGCCGCGTGGAGCTGCCGCACACGGACGAGGATATTGCCGGGGCCGCTGAAAAGTCGCTTGCCGCGCAGGTGGTCCGCAAGCTGCCCGGCAGCTACGGCCAGATGCTGGGCCGGCGGTTTGAGGCGGGCGTGGACCTGTCGGGCGGCGAGTGGCAGCGGATCGCGCTGGCCCGCGCCTACCTGCGCGACGCCCAGCTGCTCATCCTGGACGAGCCGACCGCCGCGCTCGACGCCCGCGCCGAGCTGGAAGTGTTCGAGCGGTTTGCCGAGCTCACGGGCGGCAAGATGGCCCTATTTGTATCGCACCGCTTCTCGACCGTGCGCATGGCCGACCGCATCGTGGTGCTCGCCGGGGGGCAGCTGGTGGAGGAGGGCGACCATGCCCGCCTGATGGCCTTGGGCGGCCAATACGCTGAAATGTTTGAAATCCAGGCGGCGAGCTATCGCTAGCTTCAGGCCGTCCAACCCCCAGGGAAAGGAAGACGCGTGACGGAAGTCGAGCAGACGGTATGGCAGGAGGACGGCTTGCGCGCGCAGGCCCGGGTGGACGCGCACTCGCTCGCCGCGGCGCGCAGTCCCAAGGGCGCGAGCGGTTTGAAGGCGCGCGCCCTTGGGAC
>CAXTSB010000106.1:0-11610 GCA_964246845.1 uncultured Acidobacteriaceae bacterium | reverse complement strand
GTAGATATAAAAGGCAAATACGGCCCCGAAAAAACAGCAGGCGCTGCCGACGACGGAGATAAACAATAACACGTTCGCCAGCACATTTGGGTCACACACAAACAACCCGAGCGCCAAGAACGCTGCGAGGCCGCCGAACATCATCCCGGCGGATAGATAAGTTAGTAATGCAAGCAGAAGAGCCATCAGCATACAGGCCACGCGCGCCGGCAGTAAGACGCGATCCCCGCCGTTGCCGAAGACAAAAGCTCGCCCGTCCCGAAAAGCATCCGCGTTGGTGTAAGTTACGTGGCTTGCTGGGGAGTGGAGGCGCATGGCAAGCAGCGGAGCGGCGGCGACAAGTTTGATCAGAGGGGGTACTTCCGCGTTGAGCCGGTAATCGCGCCTCGTCCAAATTTGATAGCCGTCGTATAAGTGGTGGGCTTCGTCCCAAGTCGCTGAACAGCTTCGAGCGACATAAAACAACTGCAATGCGAAGAACAGGATCAAGCCGCAGGCCAGCGCCGCCTTTAAGCGGCGAGCACGCCGGTATACACGTTTTTGTATCAAGGCGGCTCCTGTCCAAGCCGCTACAGGATATACCGGCTCAGGTCCTGATCTTTCACAATGCCGGCTACCATCTGCCGAACGTACTCCGGGTCAATAACAATCACACGCTCATGACCCGTGGGAATTTCACGATCCACCACGGGCATCGGAGTGGTTTTCGCGCCGTCCAAGGCGGCAACAGAAAGGTCAAAGACGCCCTCAGGTGAGCGGGGTGCCTTCAAGAGATCGGGCGCGAGAAAGCTGATCTCATCCAGGACGCGCTCCATAATGGTGTGAAGCCGCCGCGCGCCGATGTTTTCTGTCTGCTCATTCACGCGGAAGGCGAACTGTGCCATCTCGGCCAGTGCTTCCGGCGTGAACTCAAGTTTCAGCCCTTCGGTCTCAAGCAGCGCGATCTGCTGTTTGGTGAGCGAGGCCTTCGGCTCGGTGAGGATGCGGATGAAATCCTCGACCGTGAGCGATTGGAGCTCAACCCGGACCGGAAAGCGGCCCTGAAGCTCCGGGATGAGATCGGACGGCTTAGTGACGTGGAAGGCACCGGCTGCGATAAAGAGAATGTAATCGGTCCGCACCATGCCGTAGCGCGTATTGACCGTCGTTCCTTCGACAATCGGCAGAATGTCGCGCTGTACGCCTTCGCGCGAGATATCAGGGCCGTGCCCGCCCTCGCGGCCCGCGATCTTATCAATTTCATCCAGAAATAAGATGCCTGAGCTCTCGACCCGCTCGACTGCGACCCGCTGCACCTGATCCATATCGATCAAGCGGCCCTCTTCTTCCTGCACCAAGTAGTCGAAAGCTTCATCGACCTTCATCTTGCGTTTGCGGGTGCGGGGCCCGAACAGCTGCGGCAGAACGTCCTTGATGTTGTTTTCGCCGAAATCGTCCGGCGCATTGCCCGCGACTATCTCAATCTGCGGCTCACGGCGCTCGCGCACGTCGATCTCGACCATGCGGTCGTCCAGCTTACCCTCGCGGAACTGCTCTCGAAGCTTTTCGCGTTGGCGCTCCTGCGCATCGGTATCGGCGGCGGCGCTTAGGCTTTCGCCCCGTGCGGCCTCGGGCGCCTCAGCGTGCGGTGCCGCGGCAGGCGCGGGCGGCGGCAGCAGCAAATCGAGCAGACGGTCCTCGGCGTTCAGCTCGGCTTTGTCCTCGACCTCATCGAGCTTCTCGTCCCGCACCATGTCGATGGCATTCTCGACCAAATCGCGGATCATCGACTCGACATCGCGCCCGACGTAACCCACTTCGGTGAACTTCGAAGCTTCCACTTTAAGGAACGGCGAATTCGTCAGCTTGGCCAGCCGCCGCGCGATTTCGGTTTTGCCGACGCCCGTGGGCCCGATCATGATGATGTTCTTCGGCATGATCTCGTCCGCGACCTCCGGAGCGAGCTTCTGCCGGCGCATGCGGTTGCGCAGCGCGAGTGCGACGGCACGCTTCGCGGCGCGCTGCCCTACGACATACTTATCGAGCTCAGCGACAATTTCGCGCGGGGTGAGCTCTTCGAGCGCGAGCGCCTGGTCGTCGGCGGTTCCGGGAAGATAGATAGCCATGCTTAAACCTTAGCGGGAGCGGCGAGCTCCTCGACCATCAACGTGTCATTCGTAAAAATGCAGATTTTGCCGGCGATCTTGAGCGACTTTTCAGCGATTTCGCGCGCGGACAGATCAGTGTTCTCGTAAAGGGCGCGAGCGGCCGCGAGTGCATACGAACCGCCGGAACCGATCGCGACGATGCCCTCATCCGGCTCGATCACGTCGCCCGTGCCGGAGATGATGAAGCTTTGCTGCGGGTCGGTGACGATGAGCAGAGCCTCCAGCGAGCGGAGCATCTTGTCCGTGCGCCAGTCTTTCGCGAGCTCCACCGCCGCGCGGCCGATGTTACCCGCATACTGCTCCAGCTTGCCCTCAAACCGGCTGAATAGGGAAAAGGCGTCCGCGGTGGATCCGGCAAATCCGGCCAAAACCTTGTTCTCGTACAAACGGCGTATCTTGCGGGCAGAGTGCTTCAGGATTGCATCGCCAAGCGTGACCTGGCCGTCTGCCGCCATGACCACCGAGCCGCCCCGGCGTACGCAAACCACTGTGGTGCTGCGGATTCGGCTGGAGTTGTTGAAGGCGGGGGAGCTTGCGGGCATCGGAATCTCCTGAGTATAGCCCAGGGGGGACAGCACTGGAGACCCAGGCTGCGGTATGCTGGCCCTGACTGGAGCCTGCGGCAATGAACTGGTTCTCCTTGCGCGATCCACAAGCCCTGACGACGGCGGCCGGGGCCGTTGCTTGTTTGTGCGGCTTCGCGTGGTATCTTTCATCGCGCAAAAAGACCAGTGAGGAAGACCTGGAGCGGACGCGCCGGCAGGATCTTGTGGTGGGCGGACGCATTATCGACGGTACGGTGATCGACACCTCGGACCTGGACGCGCAAGAAGCCGGCCGGCCCGAAGGCATGCAGCTGATCCTGTATAAGTACGAGATTGCCGGCGTGGCATATGAGTGCTCGCAAGACATCACGCACCTCCAAGACCTGATCAGCCTCCAGGACATCCGTGTTGGTTTTCCATGTTCGGTGCGCTACGACACCCGGCAGCCTGAGAATTCGATTGTTGTCGCAGAGAATTGGATTGGATTGCGTGACACCGCCAATTCAGTGCCTGTGCGTCGGGCGGGCCCGAGGCGCAGATGGTCCGCGCCTGCAAGCTGATCGGCACTTGATACTGTTCGAATTATGGTGTTCGACCATTATGAAAGCGAAGTTTCGATGATGTCCCGAACTCCTCTTCCGAACGCAGTCCAGTTCAGCCTGGTTTTGAAGTGCTCCCGACCTGCAAAGGCCATCCGGAGGTAAGCGTTCCTGTCTTCGAGCAAATTCAGCATGCGCCGGACATATGGTTCCGGTCCGTCCTGCTTGGCCTCCAGAATGCCGGTCCGGCCGCTGAGCACAATGGAGGGAACAGCATCAACGGCGCGGGAAACCGGCGGCAGCCCGAAAGCCTGCGCTTCGGCAAACACCAGTCCGAAGCACTCCGCCAGCGTGGGTACAACTAGGAAATGCGAACGGAGAAGAAGTTCCTGGAGGCGCGCGGCTTCTTCCGGCAGATTCCGCCGTAACATGCCGTGAGTCCGCACAAGGTGCGCATCGGACGGCTGCACGGACGGCTGCGCGCCGACGACGTGAAGTGTAACCCCACCCACTCTGCCGCTTACCTGGAGTCCTCGGGCAATCTCGAGTGCCAGCGGGCCGCCTTTGCGTTCCCATTCTTTGGACAAAAACACGAGGTCGACTCGATCCGTGGGCCGTGCACGGATAGCTGCCTCAATTGCTGCGTCCTCCTCGTGAGGCTGCCAAGCCGCGCCGAGAGGCTGCACCCCGACCCGTTCCGGCGCGATGCCGAAGCGCCGCACGGCATCGGCCTTCGCCCACTCCGAGCTGTAGATCAGTTTGGTCGCCTGCCGCGCCGCCGAGCGTTCCCGCGCCGCAAACCGCGCAGCCCCAAGCGGCGCGGGATAGTAGCCCTTGTATACCTCCAGCCAAGCCATCCATGCCGAGTCGGAAAAAAGAAACGTCGGGATGGGCGGCCCTTTGTAAAACTCCGCCAAGTACACCAGACATTGCGAGGAAATGGACAACAGTGCTTGAGGACGCTCGCGCGTCATGACTTCGGCGGTACGCCGGGCGAACTCCCATAGCGCGGGTTTGGTCATCCAGAGCGGGTAGCGGGCGGGACGGCCGCCGGCCGCGATCCGCACCGCCGCGTGCAGCGGGTGCTTTTTAACCGGCAGATGATCCAAAACGGTGAGCTTTTCAACAGCCCCGGCGAGCGCGCGCCTTACTTCCATAGCCGAGCCGCTCCAGGCGAGCGGGTCTGAGGTGTCCTCCAATGTAGCGAGCATGAGGTGGCGCAGGGGTGCGGGCAAGGGCCTCTCCGGATGACAAAAGCTGTTCATACCAAAGCAGATCAATTCTCGACGGGTCGGTCGGGCTGCTCGTTGTATAGCTCCTCGACACGCGCGCGAGTATCAATTTCTTTCAAAGGTTTATCGGTGCGGATGCGCACGATACGTGGGAAACGCAAGGCGAAGCCGCTTGCATGGCGGTCAGAACGGGTGATGTTGTTGAAGGCGACCTCAAAAATCGTGTCCGGCCGAACAGTTCGGTAATGGCCAAAGTCTTCGACAGTTGTCGTATGAAAGTGCTCGGAAAGCGTTTGCATTTCGACGTCGGTCACACCGGAGTAGGCCTTACCGACGTTCAGCAGCTCCCCTTCCGGGCCGCGCACGGCAAAGGTGTAGTCGCTCAGGTAACGCGCACGGCGTCCGGTGCCGAACTCCGCTCCGGTGACGACTACGTCGAGCGTGCCGAGCTCGCGCTTGAGCTTGAGCCATGCCAATCCTCGGCGGCCGGGTTGATAGAGGCTGTTGCTTGCTTTCAGCATGACGCCTTCATTGCCGCGGGCGCGGGCCTCGGTATAGGCCGCATCCAGCTGCTCCGCGCCGGCAAGCCGGCGAGCCGGTGCCAGCAGCAGGCGCGAAAAATACGGGCCGCCTCCCTCATGCGCAAACAACGCTGGCTGCCCGGCTGCAAAGCCGCGTCCGTCCAGCATCCCGCCATGCCTTTCGATCAGCGCCTCCAAACGACCCCGGCGTACGTGCAGCGCCTCTTCCATCCAAAGCCGCCCATCAGCGTACAGCAAATCAAACGCGAGAAATACGACCGGGTGGGTGCGCCGCATCTCCGCGGGGACCTGTTTGCGCCCGAGCCTTTGCTGAAGTGATGAGAAGGGCAGTGCTCGGCAGGCTTCCGGCGACCAGGCGAGGATCTCTCCATCCAGAATGACCGGCTCCGGTAAGGCGGCAAATGCTTCCACTAGCTCAGGAAAGGCCGCGCGCAGGTCTTCCCGATTGCGCGAAAAAAGGCCGACCCGGCCCGGCTCGTCGGGGTCGCCTGCATGGACCTGGGCGCGCATGCCGTCGTATTTATCCTCAATCTGAGCTTCGCGCAACGGCAGCTCGGGCAGCTCGTCTTTTGCTTCCTCGTGCTCCGCCGCGACTTCCTCGGTGAAGCGCGCCACAGCTTCCTCAACTGAGTCGACCGGGCTCGCGAGCATGAAGCCGAGCGAATGAAACAGCCGCATACGCGCTTCGCCGAGCGTTCCCGCAGCGGCGCGTTCCACAGCCTCGCCAAGCGCTCCAAGCAGCATGACGGCATGGCGTATGGCGGCGACTTTGCTCCCATACGCGGCGGCAATCGCATCTTCCACCAAACTCTGCTTTACTCCGATGCGCATGTCGCCCGAGATCAGCTTCAAAATGTATTTGCACTCGAGCGGGCCCGAGCGTGCAAGCAGGGGGCTGAGCACGCGCAGCTTCGCGGCCGGACCTCGGGCGGCGGCAGTCTCCGTAAATGCGGCTTGCAGTTCGGCGAGCGTCGGGACAGCTGTCGGGGAAGGCTTGATCAAGGTTGCAGCCGCGGCTCCGATATCGCCATGACTGCGGAACGCCAGCGTCAACGCCTGGGCGTCAGCGCCTGAGCGCTCCGCGACTGCTTTGGACAACAACGCGCCGCCGACATTGAGATTGCGGGCGTCGGCTTCGGAAAACGGCTCACCCGCGATGTACTGCGCCGCGAGCGCCGCATCGGATACCGCAAGCGATTGCAGGTAAGACGCCAAAAGCGCCCGCTTTTCGAGCTTCTTTGTCGTCGCTCCCAGGGATTCGCACACAGCAGCCCATCGTGTGAGTGAGCTCGGTCCGCCCTCCTGGATGTCTGCTTCAGGCATCGCAAAGGGTAGATGCGCTTCATGCGTGCTTTGGTACGATGAAGGCATGCGCTTCGCCACCCCTCCCGGCGTCCTCCTGTAGCGGCTCCCCGCCGCGGCGCGCGCTATCCCTATTTAGCTCACAGCTTTTAACCGTCGAGAGGGAATCATGTTTGAACGTTTGGATCAAATTGTTGCGCGCTACGAAGACTTGGGTGCTCAGCTGGCGAGCCCGGAGTTGATCGCCGACCAGCAGCGATACCAGAAAACCGCGAAGCAGCATCGTGATCTTGAGTCGGTGGTCGAAGCGTTTCGCCGCTATCGAAGTATTGCCGGCGGAATCGCCGAAGCAAAATCCATGCTGGCGGAGGAAGACCCGGAGATGCGCCTCATGGCTGAGGAAGAACTTACGCAGCTGGAAGCGAAGCTGCCCGGTGCTGAAGACGAGTTGAAGGTTTTACTCCTGCCGAAAGATCCGAACGACGAGAAGAATGTGGTCGTTGAGATCCGAGCGGCGACGGGCGGAGATGAGGCTTCCCTGTTCGCGGCTGAGGTATTCCGCATGTACACGCGGTTTGCCGAACTGCACCGTTGGAAGGTGGAGCTGTTGTCGAGCTCGGAAAGCGCGGTCGGCGGCCTGAAGGACATTTCCTTCCTGGTGGAGGGAAACAAGGTCTACTCGCAGCTCAAGTACGAGAGCGGCGTCCATCGCGTGCAGCGCGTGCCGGAAACCGAAACGCAAGGGCGGGTCCACACCTCGGCCATTACCGTGGCGGTGCTGCCGGAAGCCGAGGAGGTAGACGTCAAGATCGAGCAAAAGGACCTGCGCATCGACACGTTCTGCTCCTCCGGGCCCGGCGGTCAGTCGGTCAACACGACTTACTCGGCCATCCGGATCACCCACCTGCCTACCAATACCGTGGTGAGCTGCCAGGATGAAAAATCGCAGATCAAGAACCGCGAAAAGGCGATGCGCGTCCTGCGCGCGCGTTTGTACGAGGTCGAGCAGGAAAAGCAGCATCAAGCGGAAGCCGCGCAGCGCAAGAGCCAGGTCGGCTCGGGTGATAGAAGCGAAAAAATCCGCACCTATAACTTTCCGCAGAATCGCCTGACCGATCATCGCATTGGACTTACCCTGCATCAGTTGGACCTCATCATGCAGGGTCGTTTGCAGCCCGTTGTGGACGCACTGATCGCGCACTTCAATGCGGAACGTTTAAAGGTGCAAGCGGAAGCCGCATAGCCTACACTGTCTGAGAGCAAGCAGGACTGATTCTTAGATCATCGGGACAATGAAGAGGATAGAAGGCGAAGAATAAGTTTAAACAATCCTTGCCGGCAATTTCTTACAAGATCAAGCCGGAACGCATTCCGCCGGCACAGCCGGATAAGGAACAATAGCCAGCCCGCTGCATTGCTTGCAGCCGACGTCACTTCTTCGGAACAACCCTCCGTATCTCATTGCTCATGCGGGCGCACACGCTTTCACGGCTGTTTTCCGCGCGCTCTAAGAGGATGATGCGCTCCGCGCCCTCGCGAAGCTCGTCGGGGGATAGGTTGGGATGCGCGACGAAGAAAGCCTTCGCGCGGTCCTCGATGGCGAGGGTGTCCCGCTGCACGTCGCCGTAATAGCGGATGATATAGAACGCATCCGAGTAGCTTGCCGCTTCCTCGGGCTGCATGTGGGCGAAGGCGCCGGTGGACAGCGCGGTTTGCCAGCTGTTCGCCGGGAGGAAATAGCCCGGATTTTGAACCGTGAGAAGGCGCGCGGCAATGTCGGCCGGCTGGACGCGCTCCAGTTCCGGCAGTGCGTCCACAAGCGCGTGCAGCTTGCGGTGCGCATCCTGCACTCCAGCGAGCTCGATGCGCGCCCGCTCCTGGTTTTCGCGAAGCTCCGCTTGGAACTCCCGGCGTGTTTCGTTGAGGAGGTGCTCATTGCGTTCGTAGGTCACAAGGCCTTCGAGCGCGAGCGCGATCAGGATGCCGATGGTGACCGTGGCGATGTGGATGCCGAACTCGCGCAAGGTGCCGGGCGGGCGGCTTGGGAGATGCAGTTCCATAAACTCCTTTGAGCTTACGCGTCCGGGCGCACACCGCGCGAGCAGGCCCTCGCCGCCGCTGTGTATGGGCGGCAGGCGGTACCGGCGCCGTACCTTTCCGGGGGCTGCGGGCTTGGTTCTCGCGCGGAGGCGGCTTGGTTGACCGCTGATGACCTCCGCCCGCCGGACGGCGCGGCTTTTCCCTTGACCGCCTAGGGAGAGCGGGTGCATGCTGATTGCCTAGACAATCAGAAGAGGAGTATGCACAATGGCCAAGCAGGTGGACCTGCTCCAGGGGACGCTGGAGATGCTGATCTTGAAGGCGGTGTCGCTGGGGCCGCTGCACGGTTATGGAGTGCTGGAGCGCATCGGGCAGATCAGCGGGGAGCGCCTGCTGGTGCAGCAGGGCTCGCTGTACCCGGCGCTGTACCGTTTGGAGGCTTCGGGCGCGCTCGCGGCGGAGTGGCTGCCGAGCGAGAACAACCGCCGGGCCAAGTACTACACGCTCACCCCGCGCGGGCAGGCGCAGCTTGCGGCGGAAACAGAAAAGTGGTCGCAGCAGGCGCGCGTGGTCAATGCCATCCTGCGGGCGGTGGCGATTCCGCAAGCGACGGAGGTGCGCTCGTGAGCGGCCTCGGCGTCGTATCGCGGATACGCTGCTGGGTGCGCGCTGTATTCCGTCGCCGTGCGACCGAGCACGAGATGGTGGAGGAGATCGCGTTCCACCTCGAAGCGCGCGCCCGGGCGCTGATGGACGCGGGCGTGCCGGAAAGCGAGGCAAAGCGCCAAGCCCGGGTCGAATTCGGCGGCGCGGAAACGCACAAGGACGGGATGCGCCGCGCGCTCGGGCTGCGCTGGCTCGACGAGCTGGGAGCCGACCTGCGCTACGGCGCGCGCATGTTGAACAAAAGCCGAGGCTTCACGGCGGTCGCCGCCGGCTCGCTCGCGCTCGCGATCGGGGCAAACACGGCGGTGTTTTCGGCGGCGAATGAGTTGATCTACGCGAAGCTCGGCGTGCCGAGGCCGGGTGAGCTGCGGCTGTTTACCCTGGAAGGGCCGTCGCCCTTGATTGTGCACTCCCTATGAGGCTCAAACTCTTTTGACCATGGCTGGGAACACCTGGATATGTTTCCGTACCCAATCTTCCGCGAGATGCAAAAGCGGAACCGCTCACTTCAGCCCATTGTGGGATTCAAGTCTGTATACCACGTGAATGTGACCGCAAACGGGACCGCGCAGCAGGCGAGCGGTGAGCTGGTTTCCGGCAATTTCTACAGTGAAATGCAAGTAAAGCCACAGCTTGGACGCGGCCTCCTGCCCGCTGATGAGGCCGTGCCGGGGGCAGGCACGGTGGCCTTGATCGGCGACAGCTTCTGGCGCCGGGCTTTCGGCGGCTCGCCTCATGTGTTGGGCCGCGTGATGAATATAAATGGGAATGCAGTCACCATTGTCGGCGTGAACCCGCGAGATTTCACCGGCGCAAATGGGGCTCAAGGCAGCTTGGATGTGGTGATGCCGCTTTCCATGGTGAACCGAGTCTCGCCCGTTTTCGGCGACAAGGCCAACCTGCTCGAGAAAACGGATGTGTGGTGGGTCAATCTCATCGCGCGGCATAAACCCGGCGTTCCTGATGCGACTGCAGCGGCGGAGATGAACGTACTGTTCAGGGCCGCGGTGCGGGGCAGCGGCATGGAGGTCAAGGCGAAGGACCATATTCCGAGTGTGCTGATCGAAGACGGCAGCCGAGGCCTACATATCTTCGCGACTTATCAGGCAAAACCCGTCGATGTACTTCTTACGATGACGGCGCTGGTACTCGTTCTGGCTTGCGCCAACATTGCCAACTTAATGCTCGCCCGTGCCTCCGTACGCGAACGCGAGATGTCCGTGCGGCTCGCGCTTGGGGCGAGCCGGATGCGTATCTTGCGGCAAGTGCTGACCGAAAGCCTGTTGGTCTCGGCCGTCGGCGGTGCGCTCGGGTTGATGCTGGCGTTTGCACTGCGAGAACGTCTCACGGCGCTCTTGCTGCCCATGTGGGAGAAGGGAGAGCCCACGCACGTGCCGTTTGACTGGCATGTTTTCGGCTTCGCGGCAGGCGTGACAATCCTGACGGGGCTTCTGTTCGGCTTGCTGCCTGCGTGGCGGGCGTCCCGCGGCGGGGTGCACGGCAGCTTAAAAGAAACTGGGCGCACCGCAACGCGAAAGCGCGGTAACTGGAGCGGGCGCGGGTTGATAGTGACTCAAGTGATGCTCTCAACGTTGTTGGTCGCTGCGGCTGCCCTGTTTACCAAGACACTCGTTAACTTATACCGGGTGGATCCGGGTTTTAAAACAGCGAATTTGCTGCAGTTTGATCTCCGTGCACCGGAACATAAGTACTCCGGAGCGGAGAGCATACACGTAAACAGGCGTCTCGAAGATGCGCTTGCGTCTGTGCCCGGAGTTCAAGGTGTTGCTGTCGCTGATATACCGCTGCTGGCGGGTTACTCAGTCAATAATTCGTTCCTTGTAGAAAACAGACCGGAGGCGGAAGGAGACAAATACAGGCTTGACGCTGACGTGAGTGATGTAAATGAGAACTTTCTGAAAGTAATGGGTATTCCGATTCTAGATGGCCGCGCACCGGGACCGCAGGACACTGAAACCTCAGTGCCTGTTGCAGTAATCAATCGCGAACTTGCCCGCAAGTTTTTCTCAAACTCTAATCCACTCGGAAGGCGATTCACTTACGATTCCGGAGCCAAGCCGGTTCACTGGTTTACCATCGTGGGCATTTGCGGAGACACGCTCTACAACACTATGACTTCACCTGTGAAACCACTGCACTTTAACTTATATCGCCAAGGAGACGCATTCGGAGGCGGCACCTACACCATACGCTCCCCGCTTGCGCCAAAAGACCTGCTTCCAAGTCTGCGGCGTGCGGTGCAGTCGGTCGACCCCGACATTCCGCTCACGAACATCCGCACCATGGACGAGCAGATTGCGGACGATTTGCAGCAGCAGCGCCTGTTCGCCACCCTGACCGCCGCTTTTGGCCTGCTGGCGCTGGTGCTGGCTGTGGTGGGGGTGTACGGGGTGATGGCTTACACGGTCGCGCAGAGGACGCGCGAGTTCGGCATCCGGCTGGCGCTCGGCTCGCCGCAGGGTACGGTGCGCTGGCTGGTGCTGCGCGAGTCGCTCTGGCTCGGCGTGGCCGGGGCCGCCGCCGGCTTGGGCGCGGCGCTCGCGCTCGGCCGCCTGGTCGAGTCGCTCCTGTACGGG
>CAXTSB010000105.1:0-11649 GCA_964246845.1 uncultured Acidobacteriaceae bacterium | reverse complement strand
CCGTATGCCCAAAAACCGGGCTGCCGGACTTCGGCGTGATCCAGCTGCGCTACATGCCGCGCGAGCGCTGCCTGGAGCTGAAAAGCTGGAAGGAATATCTGTTCTGCTACCGCAACCTGGGCATCTTTCAGGAAAATATCGTGAACCAGGTGCTTGAGGACGTGGTGAAGGCCTGCGACCCGGTGTGGGCGCATGTGCATGGCGAGTTCCGCCCGCGCGGCGGCATCTCGACCGTGGTGGACGCCCGCTGGCCGCGGCCCGAGCGGTGAGCCGCTGGGGCAAGGCGGCCGCGGGGTTGAGCTGGCTTGTAGCGGCGGCTTGGGTGTACAAGACGGTCGAGTTCGCCCGGAACATAAAGCGGGTTCCGAATCTGCTGGACCCGCGCTGGGACGGGGCATTGCCGGCGGATGCGCCGAAGCTGGCCGTGATCGTACCGGCCTGCAATGAGGAGCAGGCGATCCGGGCGACTGTGGAATCACTGCGGGCGCAGGAGGGCATCCGGCTTGAGATCGTGGCCGTGGATGACCGCTCCACCGACCGCACCGGAGCGATTTTGGATGAGCTCGCCGGGGGCGCGGTGCGGGTGGTGCATGTGCGCGAGCTGCCCGCCGGATGGATGGGCAAGCAAAACGCCCTGGTGCAGGGCATTGCCGCGACGGACGCGCCGTATTTGCTGTTTACCGACGGCGACATCTACTTCAAGCCCGATGCCCTGCGCCGGGCCATGCGCTGCATGTTGGAAGAGCAGGCCGACCATTTTGTCCTGCTGCCCACGCCGATCGCGAAGAGCATCGGCGAGCGCATGATGCTCTCCGCCATGCAGATGCTCTCGGCTTTCGCGCTGCGCTTGTGGAAGATACCCGACCCGCGCAGCCGCGACCGCATCGGGGTGGGCGCGTTCAACCTCCTGCGGCGCGAAGCGTACGAGGCCGTGGGCGGCTTCGCGCGGTTCCGCATGGAAGTGCTCGAAGACCTGCGGCTCGGCACGGAGATCAAGCGCCGGGGCTTGCGGCAGCGGGTCGCGACCGGCGCGGATCTCGTGACGGTGCATTGGGCGCCCGGCATCAGCGGCATTATCCGGGGTGTGACCAAAAACTTCTTCGCGGCGTTCGGCTTCAGGGTTTCGCTGATCCTGGTCGGAACATCGGTGGTTGCCGCGCTCGGCATTTACCCGGCGCTGGGGCTTTGGGGGCCGCCCGCAATGCGGCTTGCCTCGGTGATGGCGCTCGGCGCGCAGATCGCTTTCTACCGGATCTGCCGGCCGGAAGGCGGGGCGGGCCCGCAATACGCGCTGCTGCTGCCTGCGGCATCGGCGCTGCTGGTCTATGCCATGCTGCGTTCGGCGGTTGTCACCTTAGCGCAGGGCGCGGTTATCTGGCGTGGAACGGCCTATCCTTTGCATGAGCTGCGCGCCGGAGCCGGGCCTTTACTTTAGCGACTTGCTCCGGAAGGCGCTTTCCGCCTTACGGTGCGAAGCGCTCAAGGTCGGGTCGCGAAACGCCGTCCCTTCCCGGTCGGCGTTGAAGCCGCCGAGCAGCTCGGGGTTGGGGCGGAACTTCTCAGCCCCGTCGCGGAACTGCCGGGCGTGGCTCAGGAGCATCATCGACTGCCCATGAACGGCATGCACCGTACCGCGCAGGTGTACGTCCTGCTCGCGGTAGCCCTGAAGCTCCCCGACATCCTTGCGGTCGGCGGCGATGCTCATCACGGTAAAGCGGCAGCTTGCCTCATCCTTGTCGGGCGGGCACACGTCCAGGTAGCGCGTACCGTCCGCGCCTTCCACCACGTCGTAAATATGGGCGGAGACGCAGATGTCCTTGCCGGCATGGTCAGCGGCTTCCTCAGGCGTGTAGCAGGGACGTGTCGCCGCGAAACAAGCCGTGACGACGAGCAAGGGACCGAGCGAAAAGAGAAACCAAAGCGGAAAAGACCACACGGCAGGCACCCCGGAAGGGAAGTGCTGTCAGCGTAGCCCGGATCGCGCGGACGGCCTAGAGTACCGAAGTCACGAGACGTCCACAAGCTCCCGCGCGGCTGGCCCCGAGCCGTAATGCGAGCGTACGTACTCGTCCAGGATGCGCTGGAAGTCGCTGACGATCGTGTCCCCGCGCAGCGTTGTCACAAGCCGCCCGTCCACGTAGACCGGCGCTTTCGGCTCTTCAAACGTGCCGGGGAGCGAGATGCCGATGTTCGCGTGCTTGGACTCGCCGGGACCGTTCACGATGCAGCCCATCACGGCCAGCTTCATCTCCTCGACGCCGGGGTATTCGCGCCGCCATACCGGCATGGAGGCGCGCAGGTAGTCCTGAATCTGCTCGGCCAGTGACTGAAAAAACGTTGAGGTTGTCCGCCCGCACCCCGGGCAGGCCGTCACCTGCGGCGTGAAAGAGCGGATGGAAAGCGACTGGAGGATCTGCTGCGCGCACTGGACTTCTTCCGTGCGGTCGCCGCCCGGCTTGGGCGTGAGCGACACCCGGATCGTGTCGCCGATGCCGGCGAGCAGCAGCGGCGCGAGCCCCGCGGCCGAAGCCACGATGCCTTTCACGCCCATGCCGGCTTCGGTCAGCCCCAGGTGCAGCGGGTAGTCGCAGCGGCGGGCGAGCAGCGTGTACACGTCGATCAGGTCGCGAACGCCCGAAACCTTGGCGCTCAGGATGATCTGGTCGTGCCGCAGGCCGTATTTCTCCGCGGCTTCAGCGGACGACAGCGCCGAAACCAGCATCGCCTCGATCATCACGTCGCGGGCGGGCAGCGGCTGGGCCGAACGGGAGTTCTCATCCATGAGTTTGGTCAGGAGAGCCTGATCAAGGGAACCCCAGTTCACCCCGATGCGCACCGGCTTTTGGTTTTGGACCGCGACCTCGATCATCGCGCGAAAATTATCGTCGTTCTTGCGTCCGATCGAAACATTGCCGGGGTTGATCCGGTATTTCGCCAGCGCCCGCGCGCACTCCGGGTACTTGGTCAGCAGGAGATGGCCGTTGTAGTGGAAGTCGCCGACAATCGGCGTGTCTAACCCCAAACGGTCGAGGCCGTCGACAATGCGCGGCACAGCCTTGGCTGCCTCGTCGTTGTTTACGGTCACGCGCACCAGTTCCGAGCCGGCGCGGGCCAGCGCGGCAATCTGGTCGATGCTGCCCTGGATGTCGGCAGTGTCGGTGTTTGTCATCGACTGCACGACGACGGGCGCGCAGGAGCCGACGCGTACTTTGCCGATGCGGGTGGTGACGGTGGGGCGGCGGACGACCTCGGGCATAGACCTATTTTAGACGGGCGCGGTCGGCTACTCCTCGGGCGAGGGAGCGCGGCCGTTGGTGCCGGCCTCTTTTTTATGCGCGGCGAAGTAGGCTTCTTCCTTCGCCAGCAGCTTTTGGGCGTCCTCGGTCAGGGAAGCGGCGGCGTCGAGCGCGGAGCGACGCGCGAAATCGTAGGTGCCGTTCGGCGGCGGCCCGTTTAGGATCGCGGGCCATTTCGCGCAGTCGCTCACCACCGGGCGCAAGGCCTTGCGGATGTCGGCCTGATCGCCGTCGTACGTGTCCATGTTTTCGGCCAGCTCATCGGTTAAGCGGGTGAACTCCTCATACCGCGCGCGGAGCTCGGCGGGGCGGCTGTTTTCAGTCGCATCCTCGGTCAGGCTTTTGATCGCGGCGGCACGCTCGTTCACAAACTTCAAATAAAGCTTTACCCGATCTACCGGATGCACGCCGAGCTCGCGCACTTGGTCGGCCTGGCCCGGGGAGAGCGGGTCGGGCTGCTTCTGCGCCCACAGGACGGCCGACCACAGAATCACCGCCATGGCGAATATCGGCCTCATGCCACGCACTATAGCGCCGAGGCCGCGCTTAGGTCCACAGGCAAACGTCGGCCTTCGCGGCTGCTCTCGCGCGCGAGCTCAATCAGCCGCGCGACGGACCAGGCCGCATCCACACCGGTTTCGAGCTTCGCACTGCCCTGGATGGCATCACGAACGTTCGCGTAAAAACGCCGGTAATCGCCCGCCAGCGTCGGCACCGTTTCGGGCGGCGCGTCCGGTATGGTCAACACACCCCAACTGGAGCGTGGTTCATGGCCGAAGCCTTCATCCGCGAAGCGCCCGCCGGCCTTCAGTGCATCCTCCTGCGGGTCGAGGCCCCATTTCTCATAGCTGCCGGCGGTGCCATGCATCGAAAAGCGCGCGCCGGGGCTGGCTGCCAGGACAGAAGAGCGCAGAACCACGCGCAAGTCGGGGTTCGTCGACCCCTCGTAGCTCATGTAAATATCGAAGCCGTCATCCACCAGCACACCGGAGCGTGTTTTCCGGACGTCGGCCCACAGCGTCGTGGGCGCGCCGAACAGCGCCAGGGCTTGGTCGATCAGGTGCGGGCCCAGGTCGTACAGCACGCCTCCACCGGCTTCCTCGGTTTCGCGCCAGGCATCGATTTTCGGTTCGGGGCGGAAGCGGTCGAAGTGCGACTCAAACAGAACAGGCTTACCTAGGCGTCCGCCCGCCAAGAGCTCGCGGACGGTCTGAAAGTCGCCGTCCCAGCGCCGGTTGTGGTAAGCGGCCAGCAGCGCCTTGCACTCGCGCGCGACCTTGGCAAGCGCGGCGGCGTCCGCGCTTGTAAGCGCCAGCGGCTTGTCCACAACCACATGGCGTTCTGCTTTCAAGCAGGTTTCGGCCAGTGAGCGGTGCAGGTGGTTCGGCGTCGCCACCACGCACAGCTGGATCGTGGGGTCATCCAGCAGCTCCTCAACAGAGCCAGCCACACATACGCCGGGGTACTTGGAACCGGCAAGCTGCTTGCGGCGCTCCACGATGCAGGCCAACTCCAGCCCCGGCGTTTCGTGGATGACCGCCGCATGAAACACCTGGCCGGCTACGCCGAAGCCGACTACCCCAACCCGTATCGCCTCACTCATACGTATCCATTCTCACATCGGAAGACATGAAAGGGCGGCCCGGAAGCCGCCCTTTGCTCCATTGCCCGCCGCTTACTCCACCGGTCCGGCTTCCAGATGCGACTCTAAAAAGTACAGTTGCTCCTCGGCTTCCACATCGAGCTGTTTGAAGAAATCGGCCGTCGGGTCGTCGCCGATCTCTTCAATCTTTTCAGAAGCATCGCGCAGCGCCGCGCAGTACGCGCCGAGCGAATCCGCCAAGTTCTTCACGTAATCCATGCCCGCCGGGGTCTGCTGGATGTCAAACTCAGGCAGGCGCGAGGTCATCGCGGACTGGCGGACAGTGCCGTTCGCCACGCCGCCGAGCTGCGTCAAGCGCTCCGCGATCGCGTCGATTTGCGGGAAGATTTTCTCGGCGACCGAGTCGAACGCCAAGTGAAGTTGGTAGAAGTTGATGCCCTTCACGTTCCAGTGCGCGAACTTCGCCTGCGAATACATGTCCAGAGCCGAAGCCAGCTTTTCCTGCATGACTCCGACCACCTTGGTTTTTTGCTCGTCGCTGAGCGCGATGCGGGTGGGGTACACGGTCGAGTTCAGCTTGGTTGCGGGGCCGGTCGCCTTGTCGCTGGTCTTGATGCGGGGTGACGGCATTTCCTTAAGCGTGCTGGTGGCCATGGTTGCATTTTCTCCCTGCCGCGGTAGGCGCGCGCGGCGCGCGAAATCTTATGTCGCTGCTTTGGCTGACAAGTAATAGGATGCGTGTTGGCCCGCCGCGAGCGGTCTATGGGCGGGGGATGTGGAAGCGCGAGTAAAATCCTGGGGTATGAAGCTCCGTGCCCTCGCCTGCGCCGCCGTGCTCACCCTGCCCCTTGCCGCTTTCAGCCAAGACGCCGATCATGGAAGCGGCCGCGGGCGCAAGTACAAGGCGCCCCCGCCTGTTTCGCATATTGAGGTCACGGTCACGCGCGCTTCCAGCGGCAAACCGGTCGAGAACGCGGCGGTGATCTTCCACACCGTGCACGACGGCAAGGACCAGGGCAACATGGAGCTGAAGACCAACGAGGATGGGAAAGCCGTGCTCGATCTGATCCCCATCGGCGACGAAGTGCGTATTCAGGTCTTCAAGTCGGGCTTCCAGACTTACGGCGAAACCTTCACCAACGACCAGGCCGCGCGCGTGTTCGACATCAAGGTCAAGCCGCCGTCCGGGCAGTACTCAACGTACAAAGCGGGGCCGCTCGAAGGCAATGGGCAGCAGTCCGTCACCCCGCAGCCGACGCAAGGGTCTTCGAAGGCGCCCTCCGGTCCTGGACATTAGGCGCGGCTATTCGGCGGGGGCGAGCGCGGAAAGATACACGCGGTCCCCGCATACCCGCAGAGTACGGCTCAACAGAAGCGGGCGGGTTGCGCCGGGCGCGCCGACAGCGATGCGGGCCGCCTCCGAGCAGGCGTCTCCGCTTGTCCAGCCGAGGGCGAAGGACGCCCCGCCGTTTTGGGGCAGCAGCACCTGAGGCGAGGGCGCGCCGTCGTCGGATTCCTCAGCTGTCTGTGGCGCAGGCTCGAGCGTGGCGGCAAGCTCCGCGGCGGAAACTTTCTCCAAGCGCACCGCGCCCAGCACGGAACCGTCGGCCCCGAGCAGTGTAAGCGCGGGAAAGCCGCCCAGGCGGCATGCTTCGCCGTTGTTCCCGAAGGTGAGCCGGACGAAATGGTGCGTGCCGTTGCTGCGGGCTTCGGACTCGAAAAGACTTAGGCGCGCCGGGTCGCAAGGGCCACGCCGTTGACGTCAAGGATCGCCGGCCGTGCGATGAGCTTCGGCTGCCCATGCAAACCGGCGTACGGCGCGTTTGGATTGGCGGTGTTGCGCGGATCGCCGTCTCCATGGAGCGCCGGCGCGCCCGCTCGGCTCAAACCGGGCAAGCGCATTGCCGCAGCCGCTCAGGAGAGCGGTGCCGAGCACAACGGTGACGGACGCGGAGCAGCGCATGGCGGACACGTAGGAAGATGTGTACCGGCGATGGAAAGTTGTTCCCCGGAGGCAACCTTTCTCCGCGCACGGTACGATGGCAAGCGTGAAACAAATAGACAGGCTCCTGGCCGGACGCACCGCCCTGGTCACCGGCGGCGCGAAGCGCATCGGCGCCGGCATTGCGCTCGCCTTCGCGCGGGCCGGGGCTTCGGTCGCGATCACCTATAACCGTTCGGGCGCGGAAGCGGAAGCAACAGTGGAGCGCCTGCGGGCTGAGGGTGTGCGGGCCGAAGCGTGGTGCTGCGACCTCCACGCGCCGGATGCGATCCATGCCGCCGTCGGGGCGGCAGCCGCATGGGCGGGCAGCCTCGACATCCTGGTCAACAACGCGGGCGCGTTTGAAAGCGCGGGGCTGGAAGCAATTATGCCCGAGCAGTGGGATGCGATGTTCCTGACCAACACGCGCGCGCCCTGGTTGGCGGCGCGGGCGGCGCTGCCGCACCTTCAAGGCTCCCCGCATACAGGCAGGATCATCAACCTGGGCTCGCTCGGCGGGATGCACGCATGGGCGACGCACGCACATTACTGCACGTCCAAGGCCGCGCTCCACATGCTGACCCAAACCATGGCGAAATCGTGGGCACCCGGGGTCGCCGTCAACTGCATCGCGCCGGGCATGATCGTGACCGGGGGCGAGCCGGACGCGGCGTATGCATCCTTCGCAGAGCGAACCCCCATGCGCCGCAACGGAACGGCAGAGGATGTCGCGGAGTTGGCCTTGTTCCTGGCCGGGGCGACGCCGTTCTTGACCGGGCAGGTGATCGCGGTGGACGGCGGCCTGGGGCTCTAGCCCAAACCCAGCATCCGCCGCAGCAGCCCGGGCTTTTTCTTCCCGTACTCAGCCTGCTGCACCTCGTCGAAGTGCGCGTACAGGTCGGAGGGCTGCGGCTGGTCGGGCAGGTCCTTGCCGTCGAAAACAGCTTGGGGGTTGCTCACGCAAAGCCGCTGCGCGCGCTCCTCTCCGTAGTGCTTCTTCACCCACTGGTAGCCGACGCTCATCACCGGCGGCCGGGAGTCCAGGTTGTGCGCGTCCGTAGCCAGGAAGTGGACCCAGTCGCGCTTCATGTATCCCTCGGCCGTGGCCTGCGCGGTGCGCCCGAACCGCCCGTGGAAGCTCGACGTGGTGACCTGCACCAGCGCGCCCTCGCGCACCCACGCGGCCAGCCGCTCCGGGTGGCGCTGGATGACCGGGTTGCGTTCCGGGTGCGTGATGATGGGCCGCTGCTTGGACACCAGCAGCTCGTACAAGCTGTCGTCCGCGCTTTCCGGGATGATGGTGTCGGGAAACTCAACCAGGAGGTACTTTTTGCCGTTGATGGAGTAGCGTCCGGGTGCGTCCAGCGCTTCCTGGATATTGTCGTAGGACATGTGGAAGTCGCAGCCGAGGCCGAGGGTCACCTTGCCGTCTGTGCGCGCGCGCAGCTCCCCGAGCAGGCGCTCGTTTTTTTCACGATGGTAAAAGTAGCGGTCGTTGGCGTGCGGCGTGCACACGATATGGGTGATGCCGTCGCCGGCCGCCATTTCCACCATCTTGACGGAGGTTTCCATGTCGGGTGAACCGTCGTCGAGCCCCGGCAGCAAATGGTGGTGCAAGTCGACCATGAACCGTCCATCCTTTCAGGAGACCCGCGCGGTTGCAAGCGAGTCCACCAGCGACGCGAAAACGCCGAATCCGTCCGCGGAGCCGAGCAGCGCTTCCGAAGACCGGTCCGGGTGCGGCATCATCCCCAGAACGTTGCGCCGGGCGTTCAGGATGCCGGCGATATTCGCGAGCGACCCATTCGGATTGCTCGACTCGGTCGCCGCGCCGTCCTTATCGCAGTAGCGGAACGCAATGCGTTCTTCACGCTCCAAGATTGTAAGCGTGTCGGCATCGCAAAAGTAATTGCCTTCCATGTGACCGACGGGCATCCGCAAAACCTGTCCTGTTTTGAGCCGGTGCGAAAACGGGCTGCGCGTGGTTTCCGTCCGCAGGTATGCTTGCCGGCACACGTAGCGCAAACCCCGGTTGCGGAGCAATGCCCCGGGCAGCAGCCCCGCTTCGCACAGGATCTGGAAGCCGTTGCAGATGCCCAAAACCGGGCCGCCTGCTTCGGCAAAGCGCTTCACCTCGCCCATCACCGGCGAGAACTTCGCAATCGCGCCGGTGCGCAGATAGTCGCCGTAGGCGAAGCCTCCCGGCACAAGCACCGCGTCGACGCCCCCGAGCGTGGGCGCATCGTGCCAAAGCATTACGGTCGGGACTCCCGCGACGGCTTCGAGAACATGGGCTGTGTCGTGGTCGCAGTTGGAGCCGGGGAACTGAAGGACGCCGAACTTCATGGCCCCAGGGTACAGGCGGCCTCGGGGAACTCACAACCTCCCGGATTTCGCGGGGAGGCGCAATCCGTGAGGGCGTCGCGGGTAGGGCAGCATCCTTTTTGGCCGGGGGCAGCCTCCTAGACCGCATGGCGACCCCGTCTCTTTCCGGACCCGAACCCCGCGACCCGCCGGGCGCGCTCGCCACGGCCGGCTCGGCGCTCGCGAACTGGTGGCGGGCGGCGACGCTCGAAGCCTTGTGCATGGGGCTGCTGTGGTGGGCGGGGCTGGCGCTGCTGCACGTCCCGCTCGCACCGTTGTGGGCCTTGATCGCGGCCATCGCCTCCTACATCCCTCACTTCGGCGGGGTCATCGCGGTCATCAGCCCGGTGCTCGCGGTGGCTGTGTCGGGACACGATCTGTACCGTTTGGCGCTGGTGCTGGGCTTGTACGCGGTCATCGTCGTGCTCGACCAACTGCTGATTCAACCGCTGCTGCTCCATCGCGTGACGCGGGTGCCTATCTGGGCTTCCATCCTCACGCCCATCGCCTTGGGCGTCATCATTCCGTTCTGGGGTGTGCTGCTCGCGCCGCCGCTTTTGGCTGTCGTTTATGCCTTCCGCAAGCCTCGTGCCGCGTCCTGAGCGCATCCCTGTAAACATGGAATACAGATTTCTCGGTGCTTCCGGGCTCAAGGTTCCGGTTCTTTCCCTCGGCGCGGGCACGTTCGGCGGCGGCTCGGAGTTTTTCAAGCGGTGGGGCTCGACCCAGGTCGAGGAAGCCAAGCGCCTGGTCGACATTTGCCTGGAAGCCGGCGCGAACTTGTTCGACACGGCGGACGTGTACTCGCGCGGCATGGCCGAGGAGATCCTCGGCGAAGCCGTCCAAAGCCGCCGCCATGAGGTTTTGCTTTCCACCAAGAGCACATTCCCGATGGGGCCCGGTCCCAATGACCGCGGCTCGTCGCGGCACCACATCTTGGACCAGTGCCACCAAAGCCTGCGCCGGCTCAAGACCGATTACATCGACATCTACCACATGCACGGTTTCGACGCCCTGACCCCGGTTGAGGAGACCCTGGAAACGCTCGACACGCTGGTGAAGCAGGGCAAGGTGCGCTACCTGGCCGCGTCCAATTTTTCCGGCTGGCACCTGATGAAGTCGCTCGCCGTGAGCGCCCGCTACGGCTGGCAGCGCTACGTGGGCCACCAGGCATATTACGCGTTGTCTGGCCGTGACTACGAGTGGGAGCTGATGCCGCTCGGCTTGGACCAGGGCGTGGGCGCGCTGGTGTGGAGTCCGCTCGGCTGGGGGCGCTTGACCGGCCGCATCCGCCGCGGGCAGCCTCCGCCTGCGGATTCGCGCATCGGCCAGGGCGGCGACCAAGGCGGCCCTGTTGTCGAAGATGAGTATCTATACCGCGTGGTGGACGCGCTGGACGAAGTCGCCGGGGAGGTCGGCAAAACGGTACCGCAGGTCGCGCTGGCTTGGCTGCTGACCCGGCCGACCGTGTCCACTCTGATCTTCGGCGCGCGCAACGAGGAGCAGCTGCGGGCCAACCTGGGTGCGGTGGGCTGGAGCTTGTCGGAGGAGCAGGTCGCCAAGCTCGCCCGCGCGAGCCAAACGCCCAAGCCCTACCCCTACTGGCACCAGCACTCCAACGCCGACCGCTGCCCGCCGGCCGTGCCGGACCGCTGAGCTCATTCGGCGGCGTCGATCAGAAGCCCGTTGTGCGCACCGGGCTTCTTCCATGAGCGGCGCAGCACCAACCGGAACCGCCCGAGCCCCCTCGTCCCTGCCGCTTGGCCCTTGACCCTTGGCCCTGTACGCTGCCTTTCATGCCCGGCCGCGTGTTCACCAAACTTCTGCTCGGCTTTCTCCTGGTGCTTTCGATCGGCACCGCCATGCTCGATTTTTCCGTGCGGCGCATCGTGGAGCATTCCTTGCGCCGAGCGACGGAACAGTACTATGCGGGCAAGGCAGCGGTACTGGCCGCGCAGCTTGCGGCCTCTCCGCCGGCAGAGGTTGCCACACTGGCTAGGCTGGAAGCCTTGGGCGCGCGCTGCGACCTCCGGCTCACCGATGAGGCGGGCCGTGTTGTCGCCGATGAGCGCGTGCTGCCCGCCGGGGCGCCCGCCCTGCCCTACAGCAAACAAGCCGGCCGATACCGGGTCGAGTACCGGTTCTCGCTCGGCCCGCTCCAAGGCATCTTTCCGCTGCTGCGGCGCGGCTTGCTGCTGGCTTCACTGCTGGCGCTGGTGCTGGGCACGCTTTTGGCGCTCCTGCTGGCACACCGCGCCGAGCAGCGTTTGAGCCGCATCGTCCGCTTTGCCCACCGCATCGCCGCCGGCGAGCTTTCGGCACGCGTCGAGGAAGGCCGCCTGGACGAAATCTCCGAGGTGGCATACGCGCTGGACCAAACGGCGGCCAAGCTCGAGGAAAGCTTC
>CAXTSB010000104.1:0-11959 GCA_964246845.1 uncultured Acidobacteriaceae bacterium | reverse complement strand
TGCTCCAAAAGCTCGCGGCCGACCCGAAATCCTACGTGGACTACCGGCGCGGCGAGGGCGTGCGGCTGTCGGCCGCCGGCCGGAGGCGCGCGCTTGAGATCGTGCGCCACCACCGGTTGGTCGAAACGTTTCTGTTTGAGATGCTGGGCTACCCGTCCGCCGAGGTGCACGACGAAGCCGAGCGGCTGGAGCACTTCATCTCGGAAACCTTCGAGGCGCGCATCGCGGCCAAGCTCGGCAATCCCACCGCCGACCCGCACGGCCACTGCATTCCCGCCATGGACGGCACCATGCCCCCGGCGCACGGCGTCACCTGCAGGTGCGGGCTCTGATGGGCGTCCTTCTCCGTCCGTCCCTGCCCGAGTCCAATGCCTCGGTCGCCGTTTCCTCGGCGCCGCAGCCCTGGCGCAGGCTGCTCAGCTTCGTCGGCCCCGGTTTCCTGATCGCGGTCGGCTACATGGACCCGGGCAACTGGGCGACCGACCTGGCCGCCGGCTCGCGCTACGGGTACGCGCTCTTGTTCGTCATCATGGCTTCGAACCTGGTGGCGATCCTGCTCCAAAGCTTGTCGCTCAAGCTCGGCATCGTGGCGGAGCGCGATTTAGCGCAGATGTGCCGCGAGCACTACCCGAAGCCGGTGGGCCTTTTTCTCTGGCTTGGAGCGGAGGTCGCGATCGCGGCCTGCGATTTAGCGGAGGTGATCGGCTCGGCAATCGCGCTCCAGCTCCTGTTCGGCATTCCGCTCGTCGCGGGTGTGCTCATCACGAGCGCTGACGTTCTCTTGATCCTGCTCCTCCAGCACCGCGGCTTCCGGTACCTGGAAGCGGTCGTGATGGTGCTGATCGGCACCATCGCCCTGCTGTTCGGGATCGAAGTAGCCCTTTCCCGGCCCGAGTGGGCTCCGCTCGCGGCAGGCTTGCTCACGCCGCCCCGCTCCCTGTTCACCGACCCGGACCTGCTCTATATCGCGATCACGATCCTGGGGGCGACGGTGATGCCGCACAACCTGTACCTGCACTCTTCCATCGTCCAAACGCGGCGGTACGAACGGAGCGCGGGCGGCAAGGCTGAAGCCGTCCGGCTCGCGAATATCGACTCGGCCGGAGCGCTCACACTCGCCCTGCTCGTGAACGCCGCCATCCTGGTTGTCGCGGCGGCTGTGTTCCACCGCGGCGGGCACCCCGAGGTCGCGGAGATCGGGGACGCCTACAAGCTGCTCGCGCCCATGCTCGGCGTCGGCGGCGCGAGCGTCATGTTCGCCGTGGCCCTGCTCGCATCCGGCCAGAACTCAACCATCACGGGCACGCTCGCCGGACAGATTGTCATGGAAGGCTTCCTCGACATCCGTCTGCCCGGGTGGCTGCGGCGGCTCGTCACCCGGCTGATCGCGATCGTGCCCGCCGTGGTTGTGGCCGCGCTCTACGGGGAAAAGGGAACCGGCAAGCTGCTGCTGTTCAGCCAAGCCGTGCTGAGTATGCAGCTCAGCTTCGCCGTCTTCCCGCTGGTCGCCTTTACCGGCAGCAAGGCGCGCATGGGCGCGTTCGTGAACGGGGCCTTGCTCAAGGCCGCGGGCTGCACGGCGGCCTTCACGATCGCGGGCCTCAACCTGTGGCTGCTGGTGGAGATCGCGCGCGGACGGAGCTGATCCTTCGCAGGTATTTCATGAGATGACAACGTCAGCGCCGTTGCGATGCGCGAGTCCGCACTGCTTTCGGCTCCCAACGAGGGACCGGTCTTCCCGGGCATGTCCCCGCTCGTGAACAAGGGCTGCCCGGAGCACCGGGATTGAGCCACGCGGAGCCGTTGGTGTCTCCCCCGCGAACAGTCGCCCAATCCACCGTGTAGCCGCGCATCGGCGTCCAGCTCAGGTTGCCTTCGGCCTGGAACTTCGAACTTGGTGCGTATTCGTCAAAAAATGAGGCGTACCCGGCATGGCAGCGTTTCCGGCGTACATCGCCATCATGTGCGCGCCCTTGCGGTGGGCTGTTTCCATAATGGCTCGAAAACCCTGGTCTCCGCCCATGCGGGCAATGGGAACGCTGTTGCCGTAAGAGCGGTAGTAGCGCCCTTCCCAGCCGGCCAGAAAGAAAAAGACGTGTTTGCCGGGAATGCGGTTCGTGACCCACTCCACCGCCAACCTGAAGAGGCTCGCCGATGCAGGTGTGAGCATCGCCCTGGGAACGGACAGCTTCCCCGGCCGGGGGCAGTTCGGACTGAGCGCCATTGAAGAAGCGGAGTGCATGGTCGAAGCGGGACTGAGCCCGAAATTTGTCCTCACCTCCGCCACCAGCGGCTGCGCGAAGATGCTGGGCCGCAACGATTTCGGTACGGTGGCTCCCGGCTTGCGCGCCGATCTGCTGTTCCTGACGGAGGACCCGACGGAAAACATCAACCGGCTCCGTAACCTGGCCATGGTTATCGCCGGAGGCAAGATCGTGGTCGACCAGCGCTGACAGGCAGGCCGCACCTTGCCGCCGAGCGTCTTGTCCGCGCACAGAGCAGCCCGCCGCCGCGTCCGAGATGGCGCGTGAAAAGAATCCGTCCTGCTTCCATTGCGTCCTTTGTGATGATCGCTTGAATTGCAAAGGACGGCTTGCCTATGATTTCACCGGACGAGCTGAAGCAGGCATTGCTTTTCTCGGACACGCCGGCCGGCGAACTGGAGCGGCTTGCGGCCGTTGCCGCGGATGTGCATCTCATGGCGGGCGAGGCACTGGTTCGCGAGGACGAGGCGCCCGGGTTTTACGTGCTGCTGGAAGGGTATCTCCGAGGCACAAAAATAATCCACGGTGCTGAACAGGTGTTGGTTCAGTATCGGCCTGGAGAGTTTTTCGGGGAGATCCCCTACCTCATGGGAACACTCTCCGCAATCTCGATCCACGCAGAAAGCACATGCCGCCTCGCTCGATTCGAGCTGCAGCAGCTCCAGGAACTCATTGATCCGTCCTCCCCGAGCAGCAAGAAAATCCTGCATACGATGACGAAACGCATCCTGGAGATCCAGCGATACGCGCAAACGGTACCGAAGGCCCGGGTTGTCATCCGATCCTCCGGCTCAAGCGAGGGCTGTCAGAAAGTAAGAGCATTTCTCGCGGCAAACCGTATTCCCTACGAGTGGCAGGTCGGGAAATCAAACCCACAGCCTCCGACGGACGTTCTGGACGTCGTTGTTGACGGTGCGGCACGGTTGCGCAATCCAAGCATCCGCCAGTTGGCGGAGGCTCTCCGGCTTCAAACAGAGCCGAAGCGAAGCAGCTATGACGTTGTGATTATCGGGGCGGGTCCGGCCGGGATGGCTGCCGCGGTGTACGGCGCATCCGAAGGCCTGCACGTCTTGATGGTGGAGCGCGGCGCGGCCGGCGGACAGGCAGGAACCTCCTCCCGCATCGAGAATTATCTCGGTTTTCCGAGCGGGATTTCCGGAAGCGACCTCAGCGACCGCGCACTCCGGCAAGCGCTGCGCTTCGGCGCGGAGATCGCTCTGGGTCGGTCCGTGGAAGCCTTGCGTCCTCAGAACGGCGGGTACTGCTTGACCTTGGACGGAGATGTTCAGGTCCGGTCCCGCTGTGTCCTCATTGCAACAGGAGTCAACTGGAGGCGCTTGGAGGTCGACCGTTTAGAAGATTTCATCGGTCACGGCGTTTTGTACGGCGCCGCCCGCACAGAAGCTGCCGGCATCGCCGGTAAAAAAGTATTCATCGTGGGTGGGGGCAACTCCGCGGGGCAAGCGGCTATGTTTTTTTCCGACTATGCCGCCGCCATCCACATCCTGATCCGCGGTGAAAGCTTGGCGGCGGGCATGTCGCAGTACCTGATCGCCCAACTCGCTTCCAAAGCGAACATCACCGTTGAAACACATACGCGGGTTATTGGGGTGGGCGGCGCTGGGCGGCTTGAAACCCTTGAAACGCTCACCATGGAGCCGGGCCGCCCCGCTCAGTTGCAGGTCCGTGCCGCGGACGCCCTCTACGTGATGATCGGCGCGGAGGCAAAAACGGATTGGCTGCCTGCCGAACTGCAGCGCGACGAAAAAGGTTTTCTGCTGACCGACCGCTCGCTGAAGCCCCACGCTTTAGGGCGGGAAGCCTTTGCCCTGGAAACAAGCCTTCCAGGCGTTTTCTGCGCCGGAGACGTTCGACATGGATCCGTGAAGCGCGTTGCCAGCGGGGTCGGCGAGGGCAGCATGGCCGTTGCATTCATTCACCAGTACCTCGGCACCCTTGCGGATAACTGAATCTCCTCCGCAAGCAGCACATCTATCGTTGATAGAAATGCTTGCTGAGGAGGTCTGGTGATGAAGTCCGAGCGTGTTGTCCTTGTGTTGGGTGCTTCCGGAGGTGTCGGTGGGGAGACCGCCGCGGCGCTGGCCCGGCATGGCTGGCGGATACGCGCGCTGTCGAGAAACGGCAAACCGGCGGGCGACGCGCACGGGTGGGAGTGGGTGCGGGGCGATTCCATGGACCCGGCCTCGATCGTCGCCGCCGCGGGAGGCGTGCAGGCCATCGTGCATGCTGTGAATCCCACGGCATACCGAAACTGGTCCAAGCTGGTGCTGCCCATGATGGAGTCCACGCTAGCCGCGGCTCGGGCGAGCGGCGCCCGCATCCTGCTGCCGGGCACGATTTACAACTACGGCCCGGACGCCTTCCCGGTTCTGCGTGAAGACTCGCCGCAGCGCGCCGAAACGCACAAGGGTACGATACGGATTGCGCTGGAGCGGCTGCTGGAAGAGGCAGCCCGTGAAGGTGTTCCGTCGCTGACCGTGCGCTTCGGCGACTTTTTCGGGCCGCACCCCGGCCAAAGCTGGTTTTCGCAGGGCATGGTGACGCCGAAACGGCCGGTAACGAGCATCACCTACCCGGGAGCGGAGGGGATCGGCCACAGCTGGGCGTACCTGCCGGATGCCGGCGAAACCTTCGCCTGCCTGATGGACCGGGAAGCGGAGCTGGAATCTGTTGCCCGCTTTCACTTTCGCGGAACCTGGGACACTGACGGCACGGAGATGATCGCCTCCATCCGCAGGGTGACCGGCAAACCGGACATGAAGGTGAAAAGTTTGCCGTGGTCGCTCTTAAAGCTCGTGTCGCCGTTCAACGAAACCATGCGTGAACTGGTCGCGACCCGTCCCCTCTGGCAAACACCGATCGAGCTCGACAACGCCCGGTTGGTCCGCTTCCTGGGGCGGGAACCGCATACGCCGCTGGATGCCGCCATGGAAGCCACGCTGCGCGGCATGGGCTGCCTGGCGAGCTAGGTGTGCTGTCGAGCCGCCAAGCGGGGCAGCTCTTGTCGTGCAGCGGTTCCAGCCATGGATGAGGAGAGCGGATATGCCCGAACAAAAGAGCCGGATGAGCCGAGGAAGTCGGCGGCCTGTGGCAGGACGCGAGGAAATACTTACCTCGGCGCGTGCGATCGGCGTGCGCGATGGTTGGAAAGCCGTCACGATCCGGGCCGTTGCCGGCGACCTCGGATATACGGCTCCGCTGCTCTACCAGTATTTCGACAACAAGGAAGACATCCTCACCCAACTTGCGGTCGAGGCGCACGTCTGCCTTGAGCAAGCTCTCTCGTGGAGCCTACCCGAGGACGCGGAAGCGGCCATCCTCGCGATGGTGGGACGGTACTGGAACTTCATGCGCGAGCACACACAACTTTATCGTTTGATGAACGGCATGGATGGGGTGCCGATTGATCGGGAAACGGTCAGCGACCGAGCCCGGAGCACCTTCCGCACTGCAGGAGCCGCGGTTGGGAGATGGCTCCGCCTGGAGCCGACCGAAGCTGCGCAAGTTGATGCCCTGATCGATGAGATTTGGGCGCTGCTGCACGGCATGGCCGCCCTCAGCCTTGACCGTTCCATGCGCTTCGATACAAAACAGGCTCAGGATGGAGTTTTTAAGCTGCTCGGGGCTTCACGCAAGGTTTAGTGCTGTTTCGGGAGCAGCAAGGCTCAGCTTCCCGCGCTTAAGCCGGCGCAACCATGGTTCCGGGCGTGCGGCCGGAACGGCGCTTTAGAAGCTGGAGATTTAATTTTTCAAACCGCGGAATCCTTTCGGCGAAAAGCCGGCTCTTCTAGGCAGGAGGGTTGCTGTGTCCCATCCAGAAAACCTGCCTGCCCGGCAAAGGATCATACGGCTGTCGGGAGCGGGTCTGCTTGCTCCCGGGTTTGTCGGTTGCCCTTTGTGTCAAATCGGCTTCCGCGAGGAGGCGTGGTAAGGCGTGGAACGAGATGAGCTGATTGCGGCGGCCCGGGCCGGGGATGGAAGCGCGCTGGCGGAGCTGATGCACCAGTGCCGGCCGGACGTGCGCCGCTACGCGCAGCGCCAGTGCTCCTCGGCCGATGTGGACGACGCCGTGCAGGACGCATTATGGATCCTGCACCAGCGCGTCGGCGCCTTGCGGGTGGTCGCCGCGTTTTCCGGGTGGCTGTTCCAGGTCGTCAAACGCATCTGCCTCGGCATGCACCGCCGGGCAGACCGGTACCTTCCGCTCGAAGACGTGCTGCCCATGGCCGACGAGCGGCAGCAGCCTGAGCTGCAACTGCAGCTGGCGGGAGTTTTTGCGCGGCTGGACCCGGAGCATCGCGAAATCCTCCTTTTGCGGGATGTGGAAGGCTACACCACGGAAGAGACTGCCCGGATGCTTGAGCTGTCCGCCATGGCCGTCAAGAGCCGCTTGCACCGCGCCCGCGCGAGCGCCCGGCGGGCGCTCCTCACCGGAAAGGACCTTTCATGATTGCTTGCAGCAACACATCACTGACCCGGCATTTGCTGCGGGGAGCCGGAGGCTTGGCCCTTTTGACGGCTTCGTTCCGTTTGCCCGGGCATCCGCACGCGTGGCTTGCGTTTCTATGCCTGCCCGCGGCGTTTTTGCTCTTTCGCGGGTGCCCGCTCTGTTGGACCGTGGGCCTGGTCGAAACCCTGGCTTACCGCTTTCACAAATCACAGGAGAACACCCATGCAAAGCTATAAAAGTCACACCCGGTACGACCCCGCCATGCACTTCTTCCTGATCCCTTTCGGCATGCTCCTGCTGATTGGAGCTATCGCTTTGGCGGTCGTCCAAAGGACGCCCGTCAGCTTCCTTGTAGCCGGCCTCGCGCTGGCTTCGGCGTTCCGCACTTACAAGGTACGCACGTACGCGACCTACACCCAGGACAGGATTGTGCGCCTGGAGGAAAACGTGCGCTTGCGCAGGTTGGGGGTCGATCCTGACCGCTTGACGGTGAAGCAGCTGATCGCACTGCGCTTCGCGCCGGACAACGAGGTGACCGAGCTCGCCGCCCGTGCTTCGCGCGAAAGCCTGTCCGCCGACCAGATTATGCGGGACATCAAGGTCTGGCGTCCGGACGAGCACCGGGTGTAGGAGGCGCAAATCCATGCAAGAAGACGCATTTGATGCGATCGTGATCGGCTCGGGCCAAGGAGGCACGCCGCTGAGCGGCGCCATGGCCCAGCACGGCTGGCGTACCGCACTCATTGAACGCCGCGCGGTCGGCGGGGTTTGCTTGAACGACGGCTGCGTACCGACCAAGACCAACATCGCCGGCGCGCGCGTGGCCGAGCTTGCGCGGCGGGCTGAAGAGTTCGGTGTGCGGCGCGGAGAAACATCCGTCGACATGGCCGCCGTGAAACGGCGCAAGGACGAGCTGATCGGCCGCGGGAGGGCCTCGATCCAAGGCGTTTTAGCTAAAAGTGACAAGCTGGAGCTTATCCTCGGCGAGGCCTGCTTCGCGCCGCGGCAGCCGGAAGGCGGCAGCCATGCCGTCGAAGTCCGACTTCCGGATGGGAGCACGCGGACGCTGGCCGCACCGCGAATCTTCCTGAACACAGGCCTTCGACCGAGCACGCCGGCACTGGAAGGCCTTGCATCGGTACCGTATCTCGACAGCACCACGATCTTGGATTTGGAGGAAGTTCCCAGGCATCTCGTCATCGTGGGGGCCGGGTACATCGCGCTCGAATTCGCTCAGATGTTCCGCCGGTTCGGCGCGGAAGTGACCGTAATCGGACGCGGCTCCCAGATTCTTTCCCGTGAGGATGAGGATGTCGCCGCATGCCTGACAGCCGTTCTGCGCGAGGACGGGATCGAGGTCCTGCTCGATACGACGGCTGGATCAGTGCGTGCCGAGAAGGATTCCGTTTCGGTCGAAATCAGCACCGGCAAGGAGTCGCGGGTCTTACGCGGGTCGCATCTGCTTGTGGCAACCGGCCGCACTCCCAACACAGAGTCACTGCATTTGAACTGCGTCGGGATAGCCGTTTCTTCCCAGGGGTTTGTGGATGTGAACGAAAAACTTGAAACCGCCCGCCCCGGCATTTGGGCGCTGGGAGACATCAAGGGCGGACCCGCGTACACGCACGTGTCAAGCGCGGACGGCCGTTTGCTGCGCGCCAATCTCCTGGAGGGCAAAGCGCATTCGACAAAGGATCGGCTTGTGCCGTATTGCGTTTTTACGGATCCCGAGCTGGGGCGCGTGGGCATGACGGAGCGCGAGGCGAGGCAAGCAGGCGCGGACGTGCTGGTAGGCAGCATCCCCATGAGCGCCGTGGCCCGCGCGCGCGAAATGTCTGAAACACGAGGCATGTTGAAAGCGGTGGTCGACAAGGGAACCGGCCGGCTGCTGGGAGCGGCTGCTCTCGGCTTCGGCGGCGGGGAGGTTGCCACGCAGCTCCAACTTGCCATGCTGGGCGGCTTGACCGTCAACAACATCGAGGAGGCCATTTTCACCCACCCCGTTCTGGCCGAAGGTCTGCATCCGCTGCTCCGCAGCGTCAAGTAGACGTCGGGGAGACCTTAGCGAAAGCCCGCAGCAAGACCCGGAGTCTAAACGGTATGGAACAGAACAGTGAAAAGTTTGTCCGCGAACTGGACAGCTTCGAGGAGTTCTTCTGGCAGCTGGAGCAGCTTGCACCTGTCGGCAACATCGCGGGTGCTGAAGTCCTCGGGCACGCCGAGCTTGCTTCCTGGGAGAATGCATGGGCTGAGCTGCATCGTCTCCATCCCGCGCTCAGCTTTTCGGTACGCAAGGAGGCCGGCGAGCGCCCTCATTTCGTACACACGCAGACAAGCAGTCCCCTCGCGCAGGCGTCCAATTCGACTGATCGCACCCTGACGGCGCACATGGAGGATGCACTGAAGGACGGCTTCGGGCTTGGGAACGGTTCGCTCGCGCGGCTCAGCATCGGAAAACATGGATCGAGCACCTTTCTTATTCTGATCGTTCACCACGCACTGATGGACGGCAGCTCAATTCTTGCCCTATTGCAGGAGCTTCTCGCTCTGGTGAACGGGGAGCAAGTGCAGCCGAGTTTGCCTGGGTGGCCTTCGCTCCGCACCGTCGTCGGTTCGCCGGAGCGCGCCGGCTACCGGAGTTCTCAGGCGGCAGGCAAGGGTATTGAAGTATCCGACAGCGTCGAGAAACCTCCTGCCCCCGCCCTCCAGGTGGCGCACCTTTCGCTTTCCGAGGAGGAAACCTCGGCTCTTCTTCAAGCGGCGCATGCACATCAAACCAGCGTGCACGGCGCACTGCTGGCCGCGGTCGCACTTGCCGAAGCCGCTGCCGGCAGAGCAGCGGTGAGCAGCAACACGGCCCACAATGCCCGTCCTAAAGACGCCCGAGAGTCGCTAGGCATGACTACGACGGCGATTGTCACCAAAATCGATACTGCATCGCGGCGGGATTTTTGGAAGATTGCCGCGCAAGCAAGGGCAGACACACTGCCGTGGCAAACCGAAGAGGGACACCGCCGCTTCATTGCAATCATGGATGAGCTGACGGCGGAAGAGCGTTCTCCAATTGCGTTCGCGATGACGCTGCCGCAAAGCCCGGTCAGCTACGAGATGATGGTCACCAACTACGCGGGATACTCGCCCCGGGCTGAGTACGGCCCCTTGCGTCTGCAATCCCTGCTCACTTCGGTGAACGGCGGACCCGCCATGGGTACGGTCGGGGTTTGCACGGTAAACGGGCGGCTCGGCATGACGCTGATCGGTAGGGAAGCCGCGGCCGGCCTGCTGGACGCCGTACGGGGTCTTCTCCAAGCAGCGTCTCGGCAGGTTGGAGCGGATGCCGCCCGGGACCGGCAGGAGTAAGGCGGCGACGCTTTCCGAGGCTGCGGCCCGACCTGCCTGCTGCTCTGCATGTTGCACCCGAGATAGAACCGGCACATAACATTCGTGCCGCAAAGAGCTGTAACTGAGTGCGAACGACCGCACTCGTACACGGTGCGGCACGGCAGCCGTGTCGCAGACGCGTCCCACCCTGAGCGCCTCCACCCCGGCGATCGCCCCCTGCACCGTCCACATCAGGAGCTCCCCCCATGATTCAGCGGCAAACACTCTTTTCCACGGCAAGCGCAGCGACGCTGGCTTTCTGTCTCACGCCCTTCGCGGCACGTGCGCAGTCCACTGACTTCGTCTACGTGGAAACCAACACCACCGCCACGAACAGCAACGCCGTCCTGGGGTATACCCGCGGTGCATCCGGGCAGCTCACACCCATTGCGGGCTCGCCCTTTGCCGCCGGCGGCACCGGCTACTCCGGTGTTCCAAACCTTACGGCGCACGACTCCGACCAGGACATCATCACCAACGCGGACCGCTCGCTCCTGTTCGCCGTCAACTCCGGCTCCGATACCATTGCAGTTTTTCGCATCGCGGCGAACGGCGCGCTCGCCCCGGTACCGGGCTCGCCCTTTCCTTCCGGCGGCAACCAGCCCGTCAGTCTTGAAATTGTCGGCAACATCCTGTTCGTCACCAACAAAGCCGATGATCCGGCGCGGCCGACCAATGATCTGCCCAACTACTCCACGTTGCGCATTCAAGCGGACGGCTCGCTTATTCCTGTCAACCGAGGCGGCAACACCTCCGCGGCGCTTTTTCCGTCCACGGTCTCAGTCGCGGGTTTTTCCGCGCCCTCGCAGATCCATGCCATTCCCAACAGCAATCTGTTGATCGGTCTCGGCGAACAATCCGGCCTGATCACCCCGTTCTTTACCGATTTCAACGGCGGCCTATTTCAACTGCCCTCGCTTGCCGCGCCGGCGAGTGAGTATCCGGTAGTCGTCCCACAAGCGCAAGGCCGTCCGCCGGTCGGTATCTGGCAGCACCCTTCCGCTCCGATTCTCTATGTCGGCTATTCACTCGCGAACCGGCTCGCCGTTTACAGCTACAACCGTGCCGGCACAATCACCTTCCTGCGCACGGTTGCCAACGGGGGCGAAGCTCTCTGCTGGGTACGGCCCAATCGCGCCGGCACCCGCCTGTACACGAGCGACACGGGAACCAACTCCATCGGCGTATACGACATTTCCGTTCCCGACCAGCCGGTGGAAATTCAAGAGTTCCACCTGCGCGACCCGGGGATCTCTCTCCAGATCGATTTATCCACCGACAACCGTTCTCTGTATGCGCTTTCCATCCCGTACGGCCCCATCTCCGGCCCCGCGCAAAGCGAGCTGCACTCGCTCACCGTCGCCGCGGACGGTACTTTGTCTGAAACGCTGGCCCCGATCGTATATGCGCTCCCGGGCACGGACATCGCCCAAGGCGCGACGGTGGTGGCGTCCCGGTAGGTCCTCGACTGAAGCGGACGCGCCTTTCCTGTTTCAGCAAGTGCGGCTCACTGACCGCCATGCGTGAAAGGCTGACGACAAACTTCGTTCACAAGCGTACGGAACCACGCCTGGAGCGGCTCCCGCTCCAGGCGTGGATGCCGAACGCTCGTGTACTGGAAGGTGGGCAGTTCAGCAGGGGCCTGCGCCGTGGGATATACTCCTTAAAGCCGACCTTAACGCCTTCACGGGCCATGAAAGCACTACCACATGGACAGTGCCGCGGATAAAAGACGGCGAGGATCTTTGCAGATAACTGATTTCAACGCGCGGGAGTAGTTCAGTGGCAGAACGTCAGCTTCCCAAGCTGAATGTCGCCGGTTCGATCCCGGTCTCCCGCTCCA
>CAXTSB010000103.1:0-12142 GCA_964246845.1 uncultured Acidobacteriaceae bacterium | reverse complement strand
CCCCCGCCCACCGGGGCCCACTGCGGCTTGCCGTCTGCGCCGAACTTTACATCCTTGGCATGCACGTTCATGATCCGGCTTTTCGGCAGCAGCCGGTAGCCGTCGGGAAACGGCTTCGCGCCGACCGAGGCCGCATTGCCCGGGTCCCAGTTCAGGTAGATATTCGGCACCGCCGCGAGCGTCGCCGCCGCTTCCGGCCCAGTGGCCGTGTTGCAGGCCTGCTCGTTTTCAAGCATCAGCAGGATGCCTTGCTTCCGGCATCGCTCCGCGGCGTCGCGCAGCTTCGTGTTGATCGCCGCCCGGAACGGCTTCGGGTCTTCCAATCGCCAGTAGTCGAAGCACCGGATGCGCTCGGTCCCGAGCGCCTTCGCGATCACGATCAGCCGATCGAGAAGCATGTCTTGTGCGGCCGGGTCTTCGTGTACATGGAACTCGTCATGCGGGCGCTCGGGCGACTTCGAGACCGGCGCGCCGGGGAAGTCCACCTTGAACAGCGGGCTCGCCAGGTCGGTGACCCGCAGTTTATGCGCGGCGAGGATCTTGCGCGCGTCCTCGACCTCCTTGTCGCTCAGCGCCGAAACATTTTTGCCGCCCGCGCTCCGCATCTCGATCCACCCGAGCCCGAAGTCATGCGCCGCAACCTGCGCCGCGTGTTCGAGGTCGTCTGAAATCTCATCGTTGATGACGGCTAAGCGGAACGGGTCGGGCGCGGCTTGCCCGCGCGCCGACGCGACGATCCCCGCGGCCGCGAGCGAGCCTAGAAACATCCGGCGTGTGTGCATGGCTTCCATCCTAGACCTCAAACCCAGACCTCCCTGCTCAAAAAGTGAGCGTCCCCGCGAACTGCAGCTGCCGCTGTCCCAGTCCCGCCGTCGCAGTGTTCGTCACCTGTCCGAAGCTCGTGCTGGTCGAGTCCACATTGGGGTTTGCAAATGCCGGGTGATTGAGCGCGTTAAAGCCGTCGGCCCGCAGTTGCAGCGCGACGCGTTCCGTCAGCGCGATCGTCCGGGTCAGGGTTGAGTCAAACGTGGTGAACCCCGGCCCGCTGTACACGTTCTTGCCCAGGTTGCCGTAGGTGGTTCCGGTCGGCGCGGCGAACGAGTTGCGGTCAAACCACTGCCGGTTCGCCCCGATGCTCTTGATGCGGCGGAACGGCGCGACCAGGTTCGGTACCTGGGTGTTGCCCGGCGCGTTCAGGTTGGCCGCGCTCGCGGTGATGAACAAGGGCGTTCCGGTTTCGGATGAAAGCACGCCGCTTACCTGCCAGCCGCCCAGAATTGCTCCGGCCGGGCCGCTCTGCAAGAAGCGTTTGCCCTTGCCCGCCGGCAGCTCGTACACAAAGCTTTGAGTGAAGGTGTGGGTGCGGTTCCAGTTCAGGGGCGCGTAGTCGCGCGCCGGGTCCAGGTAGAAGTTGAACGCGCCCAGCCCGCCGCCGGTCGAGATGAACCCGAGCGCCTTTTGGTAGGCGTAGCTGGAGGTGGAGGAAATCCCGTTCGCGAACCGGTGGTTGAGCCGCGCCTGCAGGCCGTTGTAGTTGGAGTTGGTGCCGCGCCCATACTCGTTGGTCACGGCCGTGCGCCCGAATGTCCCGAACTCCGGCTGCCCGTTGCGGCCCAACCCGGCCACAGTCGCCGCATTCAGGTTGAAGATCGCCGGTATCTGCCGCCCTACGTTGCCTACATACGCCGCTGTCCCCACCCAACCCTTGCCGAGCTCCCGTTCCACGGTCAGGTTGTAGGAGAGCACGGTCGGGTCCTTGTATTGGGGATTAACCACCACCCACTGCGACGCGATCGGAGCAGTGAGGATGCCGCTCGCCGGGATCGCGACAGCCGGCGCGGCAGGGAAGCCTGTCGTCAAGTTTGCCGGGGAAGCCGCGAATGAGTTCGGGGCAGGGAAGGAGATGTTTTGCCGCACGGGAGAGTTGAAGGCGTAGTTGTTGTCTTGGAACGGCGTATTGCTGATGCCGAAACCGGCCCGCGCCACGGTTTTTGATCCCGCCCGGTAAGCCAGGCCGATCCGCGGCTGGAAGTCGCGGTAGTTCCGCCGCAAACCCAGGTCCTTCGGGACCGCCCCGTACCCCGCGACCTCAAGCGTATTGTCCGCCGGGTTGTACTGCGAGAACCCGCCGGTCGCGCGCGGCGTGGCGGGCGGGTAAAACTCCCATCGCAGGCCGTAGGTGACGGTCAGGTCGTGCGTCGCCTGCCACGCGTCCTGGATGAAGCCGAAATATAAAGTCTGCCGCCAGGAAGCGTCGTTGATGTTGACGTCGCGCCCGACCGTGCTCGGCACATCGAGCAGAAACGACGCGAAGTCGTTCCCGAAGCTCAACCGGCCGCCGGGAACGCCGGTTTGCCCGTCGGCATAGGTGAACGCGCCGCGCGGCCCGAAGGTTTGCCCTTGCGTCAGGTCGTCGCGCACCCGGCGGATCTCCGCCCCGAACTTGAGCGAGTGGTTGCCCAGGATGCGCGTCCAGGTGTTCGCGAAGGAGATGTTGGTCTCGCCGCGGTTCCACGGGAACGAGGCGGAGTAGCCCACGATCGGCGAGGAATAGGTGTTGATGGTGACCTGCGAAAGCCCGCTCGTGAACGGGCTCACGTTCACCCCCGGAATCCCGACCGCGTCCGAGGCGTCGGTGCCGAAGTCGATCTGCCGCACATTGTTGCGGTAGTGGTCCACGCCCACCCGCACCTCGGTAAACAGGGTCGGCGAGAAAACGTGGTTGTAATCGGCTGCTGTGTTGAAGACCCGGTTGGTCCCGTTCGCGCCGCTCGAGCCTGGCCCGCCCGCCTGCCCGAACGCCGGGCCTTGAAACGTGTCGGTGCTCTGGTGACTGAAGCGGTAGCTCACCTGGTCGGCTGCGCGCAGGTGGTGGTCGATCTTGATGTCGTAGGTGGTCGTGGTTTGGTCGAAGTTGGTATTGACCTGGTAGTTGTTGACGAGCGCCCCCGGGCCGCCCGTGTTCGGGAGCGGAATCAGCGCGAGAACATTGCGCGCCACCGGGCTGAACCGCGCCTGCGGAATCTGGTTGCCGGCGAACTGCGTCCGCCCCACACCGGTGTTCGCGTTGCCGGTGGCCGGATCGTAGATGGGCGTCGTGCTCGCGCTCAGGTCGCCCGCGCGAAACGCCGCCGTGGGGATCGTGAACAGGTTGAACTGCGACTGCGCGTTGCGGTACTGGAGGAAGTCGCCGAAGAAAAAAGTCCGGTTCTTGATCACCGGCCCGCCTACCGTCGCCCCGTAATAGTTGTTGGTAAAGCGCGGGAACTGCCCGGTCCGGTTGAAGTAGTTGCGCGCGTTGTAGGCGCTCACCTCGTTGTACTCGTACACCGAGCCGTGCAGGTCGTTCGCGCCCGAGCGCAGGATCACATTCGTCACCGCGCCCGCGGAGCGCCCGAACTCCGGCGCGTAGTTGCTCGTTTCGACGTCCACGGTTTGGATCGCCGCCGCCGGCGGCACGTAGACCTGCAAAAGGCCCGTGCGCTCGTTGTCGTCGATGCCTTCGAGCTGGAGGTTGTTCGCCGTTTCCGCCTGCCCGTTTACGTTGAAGGATTGCGAGTTCTGCGCGTCGAAAAACGACGAGTGGTCGTAGATCGGCGGGCTCACCCCCGGCACCAGCGATTCCAGTGCTTGGAAGTTGCGGGAGTTGCCGACCGGCAGGTCCACGATTTGCTTGCTCGCGATCTGCGCGCTCACGTCCGCGCGGTCGGTTTGGAGCGGCGGCGTTTGGTCGGTCACCGTCACGCTTTCGCTCGCGTTGCCGGTTTTCAGCTCCACATCGGTGCGCACGGTTTGGTTCACCGACACCTGCACGTCCTTGGTGACTGTGCTCTCAAAGCCTGTCTCGGACACACGCACCGTGTACACGCCGGGCGGCAAAAAGGTGAACTCGTAGTTGCCGGTTTCATTGGTGGGGTGCGTGTACTTGAGCCCCGTGGCCTGCTCGGTGAGCTCCACCGTCGCGTTCGCGACCGCTGCCCCGGACGGGTCGTTGACCGAGCCCACCAGCGTTGCCGTGGTCGCCTGCGCGCCCGCGCGCATCGCGCTGCATGTGAGCACGGCGGCAAGCGGCCATGCCCTCCATTTTGTCTGCATTCCGTGAGACCTCATGCTTGTAGGGGAAAGCGCCTTGGACGAAACGCACGGAGCTTAGGCGCTTGCGCGCAGAGGTGTCAAGCGTAGTATCGGGAGCTGTGCCGATGACGCAGCACAGCCGCGTGTTTGTCGCGGGGCACCGGGGCTTGGTCGGCTCGGCGGTGGTGCGGGCGCTCGCGCGCCGGGGCTGCAAGGTAATCACGGCGGAGCGCGCCGTGCTCGACCTGCGCGGCGCCCCGGCGGTGGTGCGCTTTTTCGAGCGGGAACGACCGGAGTACGTGGTTCTGGCCGCGGCCAGGGTGGGCGGGATTGCCGCTCACGCCGCCGCGCCGTTCGAGTTTCTCGCGGACAATCTCCTGATCCAAACCGCTGTGATGGAAGCAGCGCGCAAGGCCGGGGTCGACCGGCTGCTGTTCCTTGCCTCAAGCGCCGTATACCCGCGCGACTGCCCGCAGCCCATGCGCGAGGAGGCGCTGCTGACCGGGCCGCTGGAGCCCTCCGTGCGACCCTACGCGCTCGCGAAGATCGCCGGAATCGAGGGCTGCTGGGCCGCGAACCGGCAGTACGGCGCGCGCTGGTTGGCGGCGGCTCCGCCCAACCTGTACGGGCCGGGTGACCGTTATCACGCCGAAGCCCATGTACTCCCGGCGCTGATGCGCCGAACCGCCGAGGCCGTCACTGCGAACGCGCCCGAGATTACCGTATGGGGCACGGGTGAGGCGCGGCGCGAGTTCCTATATGCCGACGACCTAGCGGAGGCTTGTGCCTTTCTAATGGAGCTCGACGAGGAACACTACAGCACCCTGCTGCCGCCGGATGCGCCGCCGCTCGTCAATGTCGGCGCGGGCGAGGATGTATCCATCCGCGAGCTGGCGGAAACCGTCAGCAATGTGCTCGGCTACCGGGGTCGGCTGCGGTTCGACGCGACCAAGCCGGAAGGCGCGCCGCGCAAGCTGCTTGACGTGTCGCGCATGCGCGCGTTCGGCTGGAGCGCTGAAGTCTCCTTGCGGGAGGGCATCCGGCGTACCTACCAAGCGGAACGCGGGCGTTTGCTCTAGGTCGACGGCTTGAGCCGGAAGGTAAGCACCGCGACCGAGTCCGCCGGCAGCTCCACATCGCAGGTCCGCTTGCAGTGCAGGGTTTGCTCGACCGGCGCAACAGCCCGGGGAGCCTCGAAGCTGTTGCGGGTGCTCCGGTTCTCAGCACGGAGCAGGGCGAGTTGCACCTCACCCAGCTTATCGATGCCGGCAACATCGATGCGCGCCGCGACCGGGTGTTCCGGGTCGGCGTTCGACACTTTAAAGAAGAGTTGCGACCGGTCCGCGGAGCGGGTCGCCACTCCGTCCAGCGCGGGAGGACCGCCCGGGAGCGCCGGTGAGCTGATCGCGGTATCCAGGCGGTCCGTGCCTAGGTGGCGGCTGTACAAATCGACGGCGTAGAACTCGGCCGTGCCGTACACGCGGTCCCGGCTCGCTTGGATCACGCCGCCGACCCAACCGTTCAGCAGGTCGGAGATCGAGTTCGCCTCGACGACATCCCCGTCCCGCTCAAATCCGTTCATCATGCGCGAGGCATATACCGCTCCGTCCATGGACTGGATTGTGGCGGCGTCATAAAACAGATTCCATTCGTTGACGATGATTTTGATGTCGCGGCTGGGCGCGAGTTGATGAATCAGGTCGCCGATGTGGCGGTAGTCGGCCTCGAATGCTCCGGCGCGCGCCATCACGGCAGCGCGCGGGTCAGGCGCTTTGGCGTTTTCGGCGGCAGTGGTGTAGTCGTGAACGGCCAGATACTGAATGTCAGCGCCGGCGGTGCGGAGCACGGCGCTGTCCCAAGCGTCGGCATTGGGAGCATCCGGGAAAGGTCCTTCGCCCACCGCAATGAAGCGAAGGCTCGGGTCGACCGCGCGCATCGCCCGCGCGTAGCGTACGGCGGCTTCGGCGTACTGCTCCGCCGTCACGTGGCCGCGCACCCAGCTGCCGAAGATCTCGTTGCCGAGCTCCCACTGGCGCACGCCGTAGGGTGCCGGGTGTCCGTTCGCGGCGCGCATGGCGCCATACCTTGAGTCGGCCGGCCCGTTCACGTACTCGACCCAGGCGGCGGCCTCTTCGGGGGTGGCGCCCGCGCCGTCGACATTGACGGTGATGCTGGGCTCGATATGGAGTCGCCCGCACAGGGCGAGGTACTCGTCCGTGCCCAGGTCATCGGGCTCGGGCGCGTTGCTCCAGCTGCGGTTCACCCACACCGGACGAAGGTCGCGCGGGCCGATGCCCCACTGCCAGTGATAATCCTGCGCCACGTTGCCGCCCGGCCAGCGAATGAAGGACGGGTGCAGCTCGGCGATCATGGCTTCCGAGTCCGGGCGGACCTCGCCGCGCGCGTCGGCCGGCTCCAGCGAGAGCTCGTCGAGAAACAAGGTGCCGCGTCCGTCGAATAGGAAAGTGAGCTTTGCAAAGCGGTCCGTTTCGGACGGCGTCAGGGTGAACGCATAGCGCCGCCAGTCGCCCGCGATGCCGGACACCGCCGCTTGGGCATATGTTTTGCCGTCAGTCACGTCCTGCTCCAGCGCCACGCGGACTTGGCCGGCGTAGCCGCCGGATGAGGGAAGCTTCGCCCAAAAGTAGCCTCGGTAGGCTTGGCCGGCGCGCACGGAAAGCCGGCCCTGCGAGAACCCGCGCCGGGCGTCCGTAATGTCCTCGGGCGCGAGCTTCACGCGGAGCGCGTGGTTCGCTTCCTTGGTCGCCGCATCCATGAGCGGGTAAGCCTGCTCGGTCGTCTGTGCAAACTTAACCGCCCCGACATTGTCGTTGCGTTCGTCCGGTTCGAGCCGCCAATGCGCGGGCAGGCCGAGATAATCGGTCGGCTGCTCGAATGAGCGGTCAAGCAGCATTTCGGCGGTCAGTCCGCGCTTCACGTCTTCGGCCATCATTTCGGTGAAGGCGGCATACATGCGCGGGCTGACATGGTTCACAACCCGGCCCGGGTCGATATGGATGGAAGCCGGAGCGCTGGGCTGCTGCCCATGAAGCGGCAAAGCCGCCAAAAGAACAAGACGGAACAGGTTCATACGAAGGCGGCTCCACGGCTGCGCCGGTTGTTCGCCGGCCCTACAAGGAATGGGCGGAGTAGATCACCGGGTTTAAGCGCGAGGCAAGCACATCGCCGGCTTGGAGGCCGGGAGCCCACCGTTGAAGGTCGAGAATATGATTCTTATTGCGCGGTTCGGTGACGCGGATATTTTCGTCCATGTAGATCATCGTCATCACCTCACGCGGCCGCTCGCTGGAGTTCGCGCCGGCGCGGTGAAACGTCCAGCCGGAGTGGAAGCTGACATCGCCGAGGTCGTACGCGCTGTCCTCCAAGTGCAGATCGCCGAGCGCCCGCTGGAGCGCGGCTTCACTTTCGTCGGAAATCTCCAAGTCACGGCCCACCTCGAGCCGGTGGCTGCCCTCGGAAAACGCGAGGGGGCCGAGCGGCAGCGGTGTGGACTGGAGCGGCACCCATGCCGTGATGGTCTTGTCGCTGTCCACGGGCCAGTAATATTGGTCGGCGTGAAACGGCGTGATGCCGCCGCCGGGCTCTTTATAAAGCGCTTGGTCGTGGTAGATGCGGACGCCGGACACCCCCATGAGTTCAGAAGCGATGCGGGCGAGGCGCTTGCCGAAAACAAACTCCCGCACCTCGGGAGACTCGGTCCAAAGATTCATGATCTGGAGAAATGCCTTGCCATAGGTGGTTCGCTGCTCCATGGGCAGGGCATCGGCGGAAAGCTCGGCGACGCGGGCGTGGATGGCTTGCCGGTAATGCTCCAGCAGCTCGGGAGAAAGCACGTGCTTCAGCTTGATATAGCCGTTTTCGCCGTAGAAACGAATTTGTTCGGGGTTCAGCCGGAACGGCTCGTCCAGCTGCATGAACACATCGGGCACGGCTGTTCGGGCGGCAGTGGCCATCGGATCGCACCTCCTCGCGGCAAAAACCCGCACCCCAAAAGCGTGGTCCGCAACCGCAGTGCTTGTCAATCGCGGACAGGCGTTTGCTGCAAATGAGATTTGTCGGCGAGGCTTTAACGGATTTGCCCGGCTTGCCCGGCCAACGAAACATGGGTAAATACCGCGGCATCCGCCGTCGCGGGCAAGTGCGAGCAGAACCCGATGCCGACGTAGAAGGGATCTTTCAAGGTGATTTGCATGGGCGGCCCGAACTGATGCGGCGGCTCGTCTCCGAGCGCGATAAAGATCGCCGCCGCGCCGCCGCGCTTCTCGATGCCGATGCGCCGTGCCTTCACCCCGGCCAGGGTGCCGCCGAAGCGGAACTGTGCATCGTTCATCGTCGCGCCTGCTTGCGCCCGCTCGGCCAGGTGGATGAGCCCTCCGCCGTGCTCCCCGACCACGACCTCGGCGGAGTCGTCGTCCAGGCTTTGGCGGATGACGAGCACGGCCTTGCGGTCGTCGTAGCCGTTCGGGTTGGGAAAGGACGCATCCGCCGCAAGCGATACATCGCCCGACATGCGCTTCCACACAAACCGGAACTCGTCGCGCGTGTACCAGATGTTATAGCCCGCTGAGCGGATTGTGTAAGTTCCCGAAGCCGCGTCATAGCTTGATGCTCCCGGCACAAGCGCGCCGCCGACATCTGATTGGCCCTCGAAGATGCCGAGCGGCGCCTGTTCGGTTCGCGTGGGCCGATGGAAGCCCGCCGGCGGCGGCACCTGCTTGTGCGTGGGCGAGCCGGGCAGCGCCCAGTCGGGAACCTGGGGTGCTTGCGGCAGCAGAAGGGCTGCCGACAGAAAACCCACAAGGTGCTTCGTCATGCAAGCTCCTTTCAGGGCAGGCTTTCGTAGCTGATATAGGCAAAGCGCGCGGAGTCCGGCGCCCAGGAGTTCACGTTCAACGAACCTTGTCCGCCGTGCAGCGTCACCAGGGTGCGCGGGCTGCCGCCGACCAGGTCGCGGTCGATCGGAACCATGCGCAAACTCACCGAAAGCTCGCGTGAGTTGTGCGTCGGGGTACCCGCCGGGTAGGTGATGTACACCAGCTTTTTGCCGTCCGGCGCGATGTGGGGGAACCAGTCCTCGTCCGCGTCGCTCACCACCGCCTCGGCTTCCTTGTCGGCCGGGCCGTTGCTTGCGGCAGGAAAGCGCCAAATCGCCTCCTTCCCGGAGCGGTCGGAGTTGATATAAATCCATTTCCCGTCCGGCGAATAGTCCGGCCCGTCGTCGTGGTGCGGGTCCGCCGTTAAACGGGTTTCCGCGCCGCCGCCCGCCGGGATGCGATAGATGTCGAATTGCCCGCTGCCCCCGCGCTGCGCGACAAAGGCCAGCGTGTTTGCGTCAGGGGACCAGCCGTGGAAATAGCTGGGCACGTCGGTCGTCATCTGCTTCGGACTGCCGCCGTCCGCGCCGGCCAGGAAGACTTCGGACCCGCGGCTTTGCGGGGTCGACGCTGAAAACGCGAGCTTGCTCCCGTCGGGGGAAAGCGCTTTATCGTTGTTGCAGTCCAAGCCGGCGGGCAGCTTCAGCTGCCGCGGCTTCGCCGGGCCGTCCCCGTTGAGCAGAAGCCTGTACAGCCCCCCGGCGTGGTTTACAAGCAGGTATTTCCCGTCCGGCGACCAGTTCGGCGCTTCCCAAACCGAGTCGTCCGTAAACACCTCGCGCGACTTGCCGTCCATGAGGCTGTATACGAAAACATGGCTGCGGAGGTGCGGCTCGGCGGCCGGCTTTGCTCCCCGCGGGCTCGGGACGCCTCCGGCAAAGGGCAGCAAGAGAGAAATGCTGAAGAATCGTTGGAAGCGCATGCGGCTTCGATCGTACATCCGCCGGCTGTCCGAAACATAGCTTGACCCGGCGTTCGCTGCCGCGATCCCGCCGTCATGCTCCCGGGGCGGGTGGAGCGGCCTGTACCGGCAGCCGAATCTCCTGCAAATGGTTTGTACAATCGAGCGATGATGCAAAGCATCTCCGATGCCGACATGAGCCGGCTGCTTGCCGAGATACAAACCGCAAGTGCGCGGGCCGCCTCGCTTGACAGCCTTCAGCAAGCTGTTGTTGCACTGCTGTCGAGGAATCTGACCTACTATCACTGGACGGGATTCTATATGATCGACCCGCGGGATGCGGCTATGCTGATTCTCGGCCCGTTTGTCGGGGCGCCGACGCCGCACGTCCGCATTCCGGTAAGCGAAGGAATCTGCGGCGCGGCTGTAAGTACGGGGCAATCGCTTGTGGTCGACGATGTCCATGCCGACCCGCGCTATTTATCCTGCTCCATCGAGACCAGGTCGGAGATCGTGATTCCCATCCGCGCCCGCGGCAAGGTCATCGGCGAAATCGACATAGACAGCCATGTTCCCGCGGCCTTTACCGGCAAGGATCAGGAGTTTCTTGAACGAGTTGCATTGATTATCGGGACATATGTTGAGCGTGTTGATTCATCCTTTGAATAAGTGACAGGCAGCGTTGTAAAGGACCTGCTTCGGATTAAGGCGCGGCTTGACGCACCTCCGTAATCGCCTCGGCCCTGCAACAGTCTATTCACTCCGACCTGAGGACTTCGGCCGGATCGGTTAATGCGGCGCGCCAGGCGGGCACCCATGCAGCGAGCGCGCCGATAAGGGTGAGGAGCACGAGGGCGGCGGCAAAGGAAAGTGGGTCGAGCGGCGCGATGCCGTACAGAAAGCCGCGTATGGCGCGCGTTGCGGGCCAGGCTGCGAGGAGGCCCGCCACAAGCCCGACCGCGAATATGCCTGCGGCCTTACGCAGCACAAGCTGGACGGTCTGCCCGCGCGATGCTCCTAGGGCCAAGCGGATGCCGATCTCGCGCCGCCGTTGTCCGAATGATGCAGCCAACACCCCGTATAAACCCACCGCAGCCAGCGCGAGCGCAAGCAGACCGAATCCGGAACCGAGCCGCCGCGCCAGCCGTTGCATGGCGAGCGTCGCGTTGAAATCTGCCTCAAGAGTGGCGACACGCTCCAGAATTAAATCTGGGGCGGCTTCAGCCAGGGCGACGCGGAGCTGCTTCTCCAAGGCAGCCTGGGGCAGGGCGGAGCGGACCGCGAAGGACGGCGCGAGAAAGAAGTTGCCGGACTGTTTAGAGTTCATCGGGTACTGCGCGTAGGAAAAAAAGATGGTCGGCCCGGGCGGGGTGAACAGGTTGTGGCCGTCGTAGGCGTCGGGCAGCACGCCGACGATTGTGTACGGAAGCGTCGGCACCTGCGGCTCGGGGTCGTCGAGCCGCTGCGGCTTGTAGTCGAGCGTTTGCCCGACTGCGCGGCCGCCCGGCAAAAAGCGCCGGATAAAAGCTTGGTTTACCAGGCAAACGCGCGGGGCAGACGCGGTGTCGCCGGGGCGGAGAAACCTGCCCTCCACTGGGCTCACGCGTAGGGCGCGGGAGTAGTCCGGGTTGAGGAGCGAGACGGTCGCGCCGTTGTCGGCGGTCTTCGGCTGCCCGGCGATCCGGAAGTCATTCGCGAGCAGGAGGTTGGAAGCGGCGAACGGCAGGGAGGTTTGGGTGGCTGCGGCCTCCACGCCGGGGATGCGCGTCAAACGCGCGAGCACGCGGTCGTAAGTGCGCTGGAGCTCCGGCGCGGGCTCCGCTTGGTCGAACGCCGTCAAGGTCATCGTGGTCACATGGCGCGGGTCGAAGCCGAGCGGCGTTTCCGTGAGCGCGTGGAAGGTCCGCAGGAACAGCCCGGCGCACACCAGCAGCACGCAGGTAAGCGCGACCTCGCCGGCGACCAAGCCTTCGCTTACGCGCGAGCGCCGAGTCACATAAGCGGTTTGCGTGGTGCGCAGCGACTTAGCCCGCGCAAACGCGGACAGCGCGGGCGCAAGCGCCGCCAGCAGGCCTGCGGCGACGGCCAGCAGCGCGCACCCGACAAACGCACGCGGGTGCAGTGCCAGCTCGTCGAAACGCGTGTACTCGGTCCCGTACGCGGCGCGGGTGCCGGCCACGGCGGCATGGGCGAACAGCAGCCCGAGCGCCGCGCCCAGGAACGCGACCGTCAGGCTTTCGGTCGCGATCTGCCCGGCAAGCCGGGCGGTGGT
>CAXTSB010000102.1:10545-12547 GCA_964246845.1 uncultured Acidobacteriaceae bacterium | reverse complement strand
CCCGAGCCCCGAGCCGACGCCGCGCGGAACGCCCCGCACCGCCGGGGACGAGCCCCACCCGGAAGGCCCCACGTTGAGCACAGCCGAAACACTCGCGACCACCCCTGAGGAGATCACCTCCGCACCTGAAGCAGACCCGAGCCTGCTTGAAGCCCAGCCTGAAGTGCATACTCACCAGGGTGCGCCGCCGCCTCTCAATCCGGAATGCACTCGCGACGTCGAGGTCGTGATCCCCACCGATGAGGTGGCGGGCGCGTTCCGCCGCGTGCTCAAAAATTACACCCGCCAGGCGCGCATTCCGGGTTTCCGCGCGGGCAAGGTGCCGCCCACGCTGATCCGCAAGCGGTTCGACGAGCAAATCCGCCAGGATGTGGTCGAGCAGCTGCTGCCGAACCACTTCCGCGCGGCGCTCGATGCGAAGGGCGTCATGCCGATCTCGCAGCCGCAGGTAACCGAGCTGGAGCTGGAGGACGGGCAGCCGCTGCGCTTCAAGGCGCTGTTCGAGGTCATGCCGGAAATCAATCTGGACGGCTGGCAGGACATCCGCGTCCCGCGCGAGGCCGCCGAGCTGACCGAGGATGAGTTCCATGCCGAGATGGCGCGCGTGCGCGATTCTCGCTTGACGATGGAGCCGATTGAGGAGGACCGCGAACTCGCGGACGGCGACTACGCGGTGATCACCTTCAACGGCGCGGTGCAGAACGGCGAAACACTGGACGAGCCGATCGCCGGGCAGGACATTCAGCTCGAAGTCGGCTCCGCGAACACCCTGCCGGCGTTCAACGACGCCTTGCGCGGCGCCAGGCCGGGCCAGGAGCTCAAGTTCGAGGTCAGCTACCCTGCTGACTTCGGCGAGCCGCGGCTGCAGGGTAAGACCATTGCCTATGAGGTCGAGGTCAAGGGCATCAAGCGCAAGAGCGCGCCGGAGCTCAACGACGACTTCGCGAAGGAGCTCGGGAACTATGACACGCTTGAAGAGTTCCAAGGCAAGCTGCGCGAACACCTGAGCGCCGACAAGCGCCGGGGAGCCGAGGCCGCGACCAAGGACAAGGTTCTGGAAGCACTGGCGGAGCGGTACAAGTTCCCCATCCCGGAAACGCTGGTGCAGCAGGCGATCGATGCGCGGCTGGACCGGGGGCTGCGCGCCTTGGCCCAACAGGGCATGCAGGAAGAGCAGATGCGGCAGCTGGACTTCCCGCGCCTGCGCCAAGCTCAACGCGAGGGAGCGTTCGGCGAGGTGCAGGGGACCTTGCTGCTCGACAAGATCGCGCAGTTGGAGGGCGTCGAGGTGGCCGACGGCGAGCTTGAACGCGAGCTGGAAGTGCTGGCCGTGCAAACCCGCGAGCCGGTACACACCCTGCGCGAGCGCCTCGAAAAAGACGGCTCGATTGAGCGGGTGCGCGAGCAGATACGCCGCGAAAAGACTGGCGCACTGCTCTATGAGAAGCTGGGACAATAGGGAGTAAAGGAAAACAAATGGCACTGGTACCGATGGTTGTGGAGCAGACGAGCCGGGGCGAGCGCGCCTACGACATCTACTCCCGTCTGCTGCGCGACAACATCATCTTTCTGGGCACGCCGATTGACGACCAGATCGCAAATCTCATCATCGCGCAAATGCTTTTCCTGTCCGGCGAGGACCCGGAAAAGGACATCCAGCTTTACATCAATTCGCCGGGCGGCTCCATCACGGCGGGGCTCGCCATTTACGACACCATGCAGTTCATCAAGAACGACGTGGTGACCTATTGCATCGGGCAGGCGGCCTCCATGGGCGCGTTCCTGCTCCAGGCCGGTACCAAGGGCAAGCGGTTCGGGCTGCCGAACTCGCGCATCCTGATTCACCAGCCTTCGATGGGCGGGCTGAGCGGGCAGGCGACGGACATCGACATCCACGCGCGCGAAATCCTGCGCATCCGCGAGATCACGAACAACCTGATGTCGCGCTCCACGGCGCGCTCGATCAGGTCGAGCGGCTGGCCGGTGTGCTTCGACATCAGGT
>CAXTSB010000102.1:0-10535 GCA_964246845.1 uncultured Acidobacteriaceae bacterium | reverse complement strand
CGACTTCATCATGAACGCGCACCAGGCCAAGGAATACGGCATCATCGACGAAATCATCGACCGGCCGCGCACGTAGCGGCCCCCGCCAACCCAGGAGCAGCTTATGAAAACGCGCACCGGTTCCGACGACGCCCTCCGCTGCTCGTTCTGCCACAAATCCCAGGACGCGGTCGCGAAGCTGATCTCCTCGCCCAGCGACTATCCCCGCGCCTACATCTGCGACGAGTGCGTCGCGGTCTGCAACTCCATCCTTGAGGACGACCGCAGCGAAACCCCCAAGGGTGCCGCGCCCACGCACCTGCCCAAGCCGCTCGAGGTCCGGGCGTTCTTGGACGAGTATGTGATCGGCCAGGACCAGACCAAGAAGAAGCTCGCGGTCGCTGTCTACAACCACTACAAGCGCATCCAGATGAACCGGGCGCGCGGCAATGATGTGGAGCTTTCGAAGTCAAACATCTTGTTGGTCGGACCGACCGGCTCGGGCAAAACGCTGCTCGCGCACACGCTTGCCAAGATGCTCGACGTGCCGTTCGCCATCGTGGACGCGACCACGCTGACCGAGGCCGGGTACGTGGGCGAGGATGTGGAAAACATCATTCTGAAGCTGCTCCAGGCAGCCGACGGCGATGTAGCGCGCGCGCAGTCCGGCATCATCTACATCGACGAGATCGACAAAATCGGCCGCAAGGACGAGAACCCTTCCATCACCCGCGATGTGTCGGGCGAAGGCGTGCAGCAGGCCCTCCTGAAGATTCTGGAAGGCACGGTTGCGAATGTGCCCCCGCAAGGCGGCCGCAAGCACCCGCACCAGGAGTTCACGCCGGTCGACACGACCAATATCCTGTTCATCTGCGGCGGGGCGTTTGTCGGGTTGGAGCGCGTGGTCGGGCGACGGGTCGGGAAAAAGGCGCTGGGCTTTAAGGCGCTGACAGAAAAGCAGCTCGCCGAGGGTCTGGTGGATGTGCGCCAGCAGCGCGACACCGAACTGCTGCGCCAAGCCGAGCCGCAGGACCTGATCAAGTTCGGGCTCATCCCCGAGTTTGTGGGCCGCCTGCCGGTGATCGGCATTCTCGACGAGTTGGACGAAGTGGCGCTGGTCGAAATCCTGACCAAGCCCCGCAACGCGATCCTGAAGCAGTACCAGAAGCTGTTTGAGTACGAGGGCGTGCACCTGTCGTTTTCGGCCGAGGCGGCCAAGTCGGTCGCGCAGGAAGCGCTGCGGCGCAAGGTCGGGGCGCGCGGATTGCGCATGATCTTGGAAGAGCTGATGCTCGACCTGATGTATCACCTGCCCGGCAACAAGAAGATCAAGGACCTGGAAATCACGGCGGAGATGGTCAAGAAACGGGACCTTTCGTTTACGCTGCTCGAAAAGGCCGGATAGTTCAGCGCGAAGCAAAAGCCCGCCTTGAAGCGGGCTTTTCTTTTGCAGCCCCGCCCGGAACTGCTTCTAACCACCGATGCCGCCCCGCTTTGCCGAACCCATGGCGCGCCTGATCGAGGAGCTGCGCAAGCTCCCCGGCGTCGGCCAAAAGAGCGCCCAGCGCTATGCGTTTCACATCCTGCGCTCTTCGCCCGACGACGCCTCCGCGCTTGCCGATGCGGTGCGCTCGCTCAAGCGCGAGCTCCGCTTGTGCTCGGTGTGCAACAACGTGACCGATATTGACCCGTGCGTATATTGCGACTCGCCGACGCGCAACGGCCGGATGGTGTGCGTGGTGGAGGAGCCGACCTCCATCGACTCGGTCGAGCGTACCCGGGCGTATAACGGCGTTTACCACGTGCTGCACGGGACGCTCTCACCCCTGCACGGCGTCGGGCCGGAGCAGCTGCGGGCGCAGAACCTGATCGCCCGCGCGGCCCGGGGCGATGTCGATGAGGTGATCCTCGCGACCTCGCCGACCATTGAAGGCGAGGCAACCGCGAACTACCTCGCCGACGTGCTGCGTAAGACCGTCAAGGAGCATCCGCTCCGGATCACCCGGATCGCCACGGGCGTCCCCGCCGGAAGCGACATCGAGTACGTGGACGAAGTCTCGATGGCGCGCTCCTTGGAGGGGCGGCGCGAGGTGTAGACGCCCCCGCCCGCAAGTTTATTGGCCCGCGCTGATATGGTGCGCCTCGGCGAGCAGCTTCGCCCGTTGGGCATGTTTGGTGTCGAGCGCGGCGCGGTGCGTCGCCAGCTTTTGGATCGCCGGAACCGTGCTTGACTGTGCTTCCTGCTTCGCTTTCTGGACGGCTTCATCATTGCCCTTGAGCAAGCCCTTGATGTACGCCTGGTCGAAGCTGTCGCCGCTGAGCAACTTCAGCTTGGAGTAAGAGGCGGCATCCGAGACCGACATGTCGAGCACGGGCTTCGCATCGGTGTTTGCCGCTTTTTCGGCTGCGGCCTCCTGCTGTTCCAGCTGCGTGTGATCTTGGATGATCATGTTCGCGTACTGCTTTACGTCGGCGCTGCTGCTCTTTTGGAGCGCTAAGCGGCCGCTTTCGATTTCATAGTTCGAATCCTGCACGGTGTCCTTCAGAAAATCCTTGTCCGCTGATGATGCGGTTTGGCCCTGTGCCGCGCTAGCTCCCACTGTGAAAACCATAGCCAAAACAAAACCGTGCCCAACGCGCATGTGCGCCTCCCCTACCCACTAAGGAGCACATGCCGCCGGTCCCGTTGCCTGTCCGCTCAAAAGTGCTTGCGCCGCTGGTCCGCGCGGGGGCCGCAATGCCTTGTACCCTATCCCCATGAGCGCCGCGCCTCCGCCAGTGATCCGATCCGGCAGGGATTATCCGCCGGGTCCCTCCTACCTTGCCCGGTTCGCGCGCGGCGACCTGTTCCGGCTCAGCGCGCTGGAGTTCATCGACCAATGCTTTGAGCGGTACGGCGACCTGCTCCATTACCGGGCGCTCGGCTTCCACATCTATCAGGCCAGCCATCCCGATCTGGTGCACGACCTCCTGATCACCGATGCACGCCGGCACCACCGCGGCATCGTGATGCAGAAGGCGCGCTACATCCTGGGCGACGGTCTTCTGTCCAGCGAGGATCCCTTCCACATGCGGCAGCGGCGGCTCGCGCAGCCTGCCTTTCACCGCGACCGCATCGCCGGCTACGGGCGGGTGATCGGGCAGTATGCCTCAGAGCTTACCGCGCTCTGGCAGGACGGCGAGTTGAGAAACATCTATGGCGACATGCAGACCTTGTCCTTGCGCATCGTGGGCAAAACGCTTTTCGACTCGGAGCTCGAATCGGTAAACCGGCGTGTCGCGGCGGCCGTGGATGCGTTCATGAGCTTTCTGCCGCTCGCGTTTCTTCCCTTTTCGCGCTTGATCCTGCAGCTGCCGGTGCCGCGCATGGCCCGCATCCGCGAGTCCCGGACCGAGCTCGATGCCTTGGTTAACGGCATCATCGCGGATCATCGCGCGGACGGACGGGACCGCGGCGACCTCTTATCCATGCTGCTCGCCGCGCAGGATGACGAAGGCGGCACGGGCGGGATGTCGGACGAGCAGGTGCGCGCCGAGTGCATCACGGCGCTGCTGGCCGGCAACGAAACAATTGCGAACGGCTTGTCCTTCGCATTGTGGCTGCTGGCCCGCCATCCGGAGGCGCAGCAGCGCCTGCAAAAGGAAGCAGCGGCTGTACTGGGCAGCCGCGATGCCGAGGCCGCCGATTACGCGAAGCTGCCCTACGCGTATGCCTGCTTCGCGGAAGCCATGCGGCTGTACCCGCCGGTGTGGACCGTGGCCCGCACCGCCGCTGAAACCTACCAGTGGCGCGGGTTTACGGTGCCGAAAGGCGCGGTGCTGATGGCCCCGCAATGGGTGATCCACCGCGACCCGCGCTTCTGGCCCGAGCCGGACAGATTCAAGCCGGAACGCTTCCTGCCGGATGCTCCCGAGCGTACCGGGCGGCACCGCTTCGCATACTTTCCATTCGCGGCCGGCTCGCGCCAGTGTATCGGCGAGGGGCTGGCCTGGATGGAAGGGGTGCTCACGCTGGCGACGGTTGCGCGCGACTGGACGGTGACCCTGGAACCCGGGGCGGAAGCCGAGCTTGTCCTGGAGCCTGCCGTCACGCTGCGGCCGAAGCGGGGCGTCCGCCTTGTGACCACACGGCGGGCTTTGGACGTATCTTCGGCAGCATAAGACTTTCGCTTGCTTTTCGCCTTCAATGAGCATACCTTAGTTGCATGGGCGAACAAAAGGCAAACCTCTTCCCCATCCTGCAAGAAACATCCGGTTTGGCCCGGCTCGCCGCCGAAGCGCCGCAAACCGGAGCGGGGCACCTGGTCCGTTTCCATGCACTGCCGGCGAAGTCGGCCCTGAACCGCTCTGTTTCCAAGCGCAAGCTGTGGTTTGCGCGTACCCTCAACCCGTACCGGGGCTGCGAGTTTGCCTGCCGCTACTGCTACGCGCGCTACACGCACGAGTTCCTGAACTTCGAGAACCCCGAGTCGTTTGAGCGCGAGATCTACGCCAAGCAAAACCTGCCTTGGCTCCTGGAGCAGGAGCTGCGCCATTTGGACCCTTCCGAAGAGATCGCCATCGGCACGGCGACCGACCCATACCAGCCGATCGAACGGCACATGCGTGTTACGCGCGGGCTGCTGGAGGTGTTCGCCCGGCACTCCGGGCTGCGGATCGGGCTGGTCACGAAGTCCACGCTGATCACCCGCGATATCGATCTGCTGACCGCCATCGCCGCGCGGAACACCCTTACGCTGCACATCACCATCACCACTACCGACGCCAAGCTCGCGCGCAAGCTGGAGCCGCGTGCGCCGAGGCCGGACTTGCGGTTCCGCGCCGTGGAGCAGCTGCGCGCGGCGGGGCTGACGGTCGGTGTGTTGTGCTCGCCGCTGCTGCCGGGGATCACGGACAACGGCCCGGCATTGAACCTGGTTGCCCGCGAGGCCGCCCGCGCGGGGGCAAGCTTTTTTTCAGCCGAGCCGCTTTTTTTGAAGGCTTGCTCGCGCGAAACATTCTTCCGATTTATTGAGGAAGAGTTCCCGGCCCTGCGGCGCTTGTACGCGGACCGCTTCCGGGAGGACGCTTTTCAAAGCCCGGCCTATGCCGCGCGGGTCAGGGCGATGGTCGCGGCCACGGCGCGCCGGCATGGACTCCAGCACCGGAGCATGAATGCCATTCTCACCCGTGAACCCGTTCCGGCCGCCGCGCCGAAAAAGGAGCCTGCACAGGCAAGTCTTTGGCCCGCCGCGCGGCTCAGCGCGTAATCAAAACCTCGTAAAGATTGTCCTTGGCGAGGAAGAAGCGTGTGCTGCTGAACGCGGCGAAAAGTTTCTCGATGTTGCGGTTGGTGTACACGCGCCGGATCGGAAACTTCTCCGTTTCCTGCATTTCGACCTGGTCGGCTTCGGTGAGATGGTAGCGGTAGTACTCGGTATTCGGCCCGACCATTTTGGTATGGAAAATCGCGAGCAGCCGTCCGCCGGGGCGCATGGCCCGGTGCAGTTCCTGCACGAGCGGCTGCACCAGCGGTTCGGGGATGTAGTCCAGCGCGGTCCAAAGGAGCACCACGTCGAATTGGCGCCCTCCGAAATCCATGTTCTCCACCAGGAACTGCTCCGTGTTGAAGGCTGGAGCTTCCCCCGGCTCGGGCGGAGGCAGCTCCCAGCCGCCGCGCAGCGACTCCGCGGCAAGGTCGGCCATCCAGATGCCGTGGCCTGCTTCGGTCAGATACTTCACGTTTGCCGGCGAGGTCGGGCCCACGTCGAGCACGCGAAGGTTTGGCTCGACTGCGAGATGCTTGCGTAGGGCGGCCCAGGCGCTCGAGTGGCGCGGCACTCTGGGGCCGGTCAGGCGTGTCGGGCGGACGTACTCTTGGGCGTCGCGCTTCAGGAATAGGGTGCGGAGCACGTGTGAAACCTCGGCGGGGTGCGGACTAATTGGCGGCTTGCGCGTTTTGTCCGCTCGCGCCGACGGCGGCGGCGCTGGACTGGATAAGGTCGACCTTGCCGGAAAAGCCGGAGTTTTCCTCGATGGAAAGCCGCGACGCCTGGATGTCGCCGACCAAGGATGCGCCGGAGCGCAGCTCCACCCGACCGGTCGCGGCGATATTGCCGTTAAGCTGGCCGAGGATGATCACATCGCGCGCGGCGACGTTCGCATGCACCTTGGCGTTTGCGCCGATGGTCAAGCGGCTGCCGGACAGCGTGATTGTTCCTTCCACGAAGCCGTCCACCACCAGGTCCTCGCTTCCGCGCACTTCCCCACGCACCTGCAAGCTTTTGCCGATGCTTGCGCTCACCCCTTCCACCACTGCCATCCTTTGCATCTCCTCGTTCACCCTCACTGTACAACAGGCATTTTGAAAGTCGAGGGCGAACCGGGCCGAGGTGTGCACACGGAGTTACCCTGGGCTGCGTCCAACCACAGTGTCGAAACCGGGAGCGAAACCGAGAGTCGAATCCGGGAACCCTAACGCGCGAGCGCGTTTTGCCGATAAGGATAAAGAACGATGCGCATGCGCCTCCCAGTGAACCCTTCGCGACCCTTGCACGAGTTCGGCCTGTTTCTGCTTGCCTTGGTGGGCAGTGTGTGTCTGCTCACGGCTGCCTGTTACGCGCAGGGCGGGACGTCGGCGCCCGACGTCGTTCAGCTGGTCCGCAATGCCGCGTACAACGAACAGCGCAGCGGCGCGGACCATCCCTTCCGCTACCTGTACAGGAAGGAGGAGGACGGCAAGACCACACTGAAGGAAGTCTTGGAAACCCATGATGGGACAGTGGCACGGCTGCTGGAGCGCGACGGGAAACCGCTGAGTGCGGACGACAACCAAGCGGAGCTTGCCCGTTTGACAAAGCTGCGCGGCGATCCAGACGCGCAGGCCAAGCGCACCAAGCGTGAGCACGCCGACGGCGAGCGCGCAAATACGATGACACAGCTGCTGCCGCAGGCCTTCCTGTATACGTACGCCGGCATGGTGCCCGGCCCGAACGGACCCTGCCACCGCCTGCTGTTCGCGCCCAATCCGAACTGGACGCCGCCCAGTCGCGAAGCCGAGGTGTACCACGGCATGACGGGTGAGCTGTGGATCGATGCGGGCCAGCAAAGGTTGGCGCGCTTCCAAGCGCATCTGGTCACGGATGTTAATTTCGGGTGGGGCGTGGTCGGGCGGCTCTTCAAGGGCGGCACCATCCTTGTCGAGCAGGAAGATGTCGGCGATCACCATTGGGAGCCGACGCACATGCGCCTGAACCTGACAGGCAAGATCCTTCTGGTGAAGTCGCTCGACATCAACACAACGGAGAATTTATCCGACTTTCACCCGATTGAGCCCATGAGCGTCAGCGCGGCCATCACTGAACTGGCGGCGATGCCGCTTGAGGGCTTCTCACGCAAAACGCCCGGAAGAGCCGCCGTGCAAGCAAACTGACGCTGCACGGATAAAGTATCGGCGCTCCACCCGTGCAGCAAACCCAGCCTAAGAAAAGTTCGTGTCGTCGCCGCCGAAATCTCCGCCGCCGTCTGAAAAGTCGTCGTAGCTCGTATCTTGAGCGCCGACATCTCCTGAACCGGCATCGTAGCCGCTTCCCGCGTCATTGCCGCCGCTGTCGCCGTAATAATTATTCACGATCTCTTCGCGCGGCGCATCCCCATAGCCGCCGCCGAAACCCTCGCCCCCAAAGCCTCCACCGCCGCCGAGACCGCCGTGCAGCAGGGACTCGACGCCTTGGAAGGCAAGCGCTCCGGCGGCAACCCCGGCCGCCGTCGTCGCCGCCGAGCGCAGAAAGCTGGGCTGGCCGCTCGCTGCCGGCGCATACTGCTGGCCGCCTTGCGGCGCATACTGCACGGTTTGGTAGCTCTGCTGGGGCGGCGGCGGTGCTTGCGGCTGCGGGTTGTCGTGGCCGAACAGGCTGCCGAGAAAGCTTTTCGGCTTTGCCTGTGCCCCGCCTTGCTGCAGCGTGGACATTTGCCGCTTCGCCTGTTCAAGCGCGATGTTCTGCACCAAGATCGTTTGCGCCATCACGTAAAGCGCGTCCGGATTGCGGCCCAATCCGCTGTTCAGGAGCCGCTCCGCGTCATCATCCTTGTCCTGCAACGGCGCGCCGTTTATCTTGCGTACCAGGTCGTTCAGCATGTCCTGCTCTTGCGGTGTCATCCAGTCTCCTCGCGGCCGCTGTTCGCGGCTGTCCACCCATGCTTAGACGCAAGCGGCGCGGGGGAGTTGGCGATACACCTGTGGAATCGAGCTCAGGCCGTTTGGCCGGCGGCCTGCTCGCGACGCTTGCTTTCGGCCCACAAACTTTCCAGCTCCTCCAGCGACCGCTCCTCCAGCGCCGGCCCCTCGGCGGCTTCCATCCCCGCGAACCGCGAGCGGAATTTCGAATTCGCGTCGCGCAGAGCGGTTTCCGCGTCCACCCGCAGGTGCCGGGCCAGGTTGACGACCACGAATAACAGGTCGCCGACCTCCATCTGGAGAGCGCGCGACGGCGCGCCGTCCGCGATCTCCGCTTCCACTTCATCGGCCTCCTCGCGCACCTTGGCCAGAATGCCGCGCGCGTCCGGCCAATCGAAGCCGCATTTGGCCGCAGCCGACCCGAGTTTTTGCGCTTCCAGCAGCGCAGGCTGCGCGCGCAGGACACCCGCGAGCCGGCCCGCGGCCGCCGGCTTTGCCGTCTTCTCCATGCGCTTGATCGCCTGCCAATTGTTCAGGACTTGGCCCGCGTCGATCCCCTCGCCAGCTTCAATAAGCTCTGCCCGGTTGCCGGCAGCCGCTGCCGCCTCCGCGCCGAAGACATGCGGATGCCTCCGGACCAGCTTGCGGTTCAGGCCCTCGACCACGTCCGCGATCCTGAACTCGCCTTGTTCGGCGGCCATTTGCGCATAGAACAGCACTTGCAGGAGCAGGTCGCCGAGCTCCTCGCATAGGTCCGCGGGGTCGCGGCGCTCAATCGCGTCCAGAACTTCGTAGGTCTCCTCCAGCGTGTACGGGCGGATCGAGTCAGGGGTCTGTTCACGGTCCCAAGGGCAGCCGCCCGGGCCGCGCAGGCGCGCCATGATGGCGGCGGCCTCGGCGAAAAGCTCGCCGGCTTCGAGGTTCTTTTCCGGAGTCATAGGACCATGGTAGCGGGTGGAGAAAGCGCAAAGCTGCCCTACACTGGGGACCGTGACGCTTGCCGTTGTAGTCGTGGTGCTTGCGGGTCTGCTGTTCGGCAGCTTCCTCAATGTCTGTATCGCGCGGCTGCCCAGGCATGAGTCGATCGCCTGGCCGGGCTCGCACTGCCCTCGGTGTGGGACACCTATCCGGGCCTGGGACAACATTCCGCTCGTGAGCTACGCGCTGCTGCGCGGCCGCTGCCGGGCCTGTCGGGCGCGCATCTCACTGCGCTACCCGCTGATCGAGGCGGGGCTCGCCGCGCTCTGGACGGGGTGCTTCCACCGCTTCGGAGCCACTGCAACAGCGATTGAAGCGGCTGCGCTTTGCTTCCTGCTGTTGGGGCTGCTGGCGATGGATGCGGAAACACTGCTGCTGCCCGACACATTCACCGTCACTGGAGTTTTACTAGGCCTGATCCAGCCCTTGCATGCGGGCGGCGGGCTTGCGACAAACCTTCGGCTCGGCGCGGGAGCGCCTATCATGCTGCCTGATTGGGGTCCTTGGCTCGCCAGTTTCTATGGCGCAGCGTTCGGGGGAATAACTCTACAGCTAGTGGCTGGGAGCTACAAAGCGTTGCGCGGGCGCGAAGGTATGGGCCAGGGCGACATCAAGCTCGCCGCCCTGCTCGGAGCTTGGCTCGGGTTCGGCGGCTTTCTGCTGACGCTTGTACTCGGCACCGCAGTCGGCGCATGCATCGGGGTAGGCGCGCTGCTTGCCAAGGGCCGGGCCGCCGCCGCCCTGCGGCTCCCCTTCGGATCATTCCTATGCGCGGCGGGGCTCGTAGTCCTGTTCCGCGGGCGCGAAATGCTCACCTGGTACTTTCACTTTTGGCGCTGAAACGAAACGCGCGATAGCTACTTACCCGCGAGCTCCACAAGCGCCTTCTTGGCATCCTTGCTGTGCTTGCCCTTGGGCTCGGCATCCAGGTAGAGCTTGTAGTTCGACGCAGCCTCATCCAGGTGCGCCGTCTTGCGCGCGGCTTCCGCCAAATAGAACACAGCATCGGCGTTTCCCGGGCCGACCACCGTTGCCTCCTTGAACCGCACATACGCGCCCGCATAGTTGTCGCTGGCCATATAAAGCTGACCCACCCGCACATCTTCCTTGGCCAGGTCGGGATTCACGATCGTACCGCCCGCGCCATTGGCTGCACGGTCGTCCTTGTCGCCGAGCAGGTCGATGCCCTTCAACCGCGAACGCGATGAACTCGCCGGCACGGTGCGGTCCGCGCCGTCATCAGCCGGCCCGGCCTCGGCGTTCGCATCGCCTGCATTGGCGGCTTTCTGCGCGGCTTCCGACTCCGCTTCCGGAAACGGATTGCTCTCCGCCGGGCTTGCCGGTTCGCTCGCGGCGGGCTTGGGCGGCGCGGCGTGCCGCGCCGCCGTCTCCGCCTGTTACTACGGCAAGGGGGTGCTGTCCG
>CAXTSB010000101.1:0-12583 GCA_964246845.1 uncultured Acidobacteriaceae bacterium | reverse complement strand
GGCCTATGCCGGAGGGGGCGCGGCGGCGGCGGCCTATGCCGCACTGCGGCTCGCGGCGGAGCGGGATGCCGGGCTGCCCGCCGGGGCCGGGGTCGAGGAGCTTGCGGCGCGGCTTGGAAGCGGCCCTCAAACCATTGCGGTTCTGCGCCGCGCTGAGGCTGCCGCCGACGAACCGGTGCGCCCGCGCGACGCGTTGCCGCTCGTGCTCGCCCTTTACGATTACGAGCGAAAGATAAGCGCGCGCCAAACGGAGGTTTCGATTGCGAAGTGAAGCAGGCGCGGCAGCCGAGCTGCTGACCCATGGCCGGCGCGAGCTGGGCCGCGTTATCGCCGGGCAAGCCACGCTCATCGATCAAGCGCTCATCGCGTCCCTGTGCCGCGGCCATGCGCTGATCGAGGGCGTACCGGGATTGGGCAAGACGCTCGCCGTGAAGCTGCTCGGCGAAGTGCTCGGGCTCGGGTTCCAGCGGGTGCAGTCCACGCCTGACCTCCTGCCGGCCGACATCTTGGGCTCCAACATCTTTCGCCTGCAAACGCAGGAGTTCGTGCTGCACCCGGGGCCGGTGTTTACGGGCTTTCTGCTGGTCGACGAGATCAACCGCATGCCGCCGCGCACGCAGGCCGCGCTCTTGGAGTGCATGGAAGAGCGCCAGGTCACCATCGACGGCGCGCGCCATACGCTTCCCGAGCTGTTTACGGTGTTCGCGACGCAGAATCCGGTCGATTTCGAAGGCACCTACCCGCTGCCCGAAGCGCAGCTGGATCGCTTCCTGATGAAGATCGAAGTCGGCTATCCATCGGCTGAAGATGAGCTGTTGATTCTCCAACGCCATCGGGAGGACGCGCCCGCGATGGCGCCCGTGCCGGAAAGCTTGCTCGGCCGGGCGCAACGCGAGGTTCTCGACGTGCGGATTGAGCCTGCCTTATACGAGTACCTGCTCGCCATCGTGCGCCGCACCCGTGAGTGGCCGGCCGTGGCCCTGGGCGCGAGCCCGCGGGCGGCGGTCGCACTAATGCTGGTCGCGCGGGCTTATGCCGCAATCGACGGTCGGGGCTATCTGCTGCCGGACGATGTGAAGCAGGCCGCGCCGCCGGTGCTGGGGCACCGCTTGGTGCTGCGCCCGGAGGCGGAGCTCGATGGCCAGGACGCCGCGCGCGTCATACGAGAGGTTTTGGCGGCCGTCCCCGTGCCCCGTACGGAACTGAAAGCGTGAACCCGGGCCTGACCCCTTTGCCCATGGAGGCAAGGGCGCGCGCGCATGGCCGCTTCCCCTATGCGCTGACGCCGCGCGCCCTGCTGCTGCTCGCCGCCGGTCTGCTTCTGCTTGCTCCGGCTTTTGCGTTCCACCCTTTTCTGTTTGCCGCGCCGATTTGGGACTGCGCGATACTTGCCTTGGCTGTTTACGACGCCGCCCACATACCTGCCCCATCGCTTATCGCGACGGCACGCGCCTGGCGGGGCATGGCCGTGCTGGGCCGGCCGGTCGAGATCGAGCTCACAATCAGCTCAGGCAAGCACTTACGCGGCGAAGCACTCGACGCGCTTCCACCCGCGCTCGTTCCGGACGCGCCGCTTTGGCGGGCGTTCTCCGCCTCCGCGAGCGGGCCGGCTATGATCGCCTACACTGTTATCCCGTCCGAGCGCGGGGACGCCGAAGCCGGCGAGGTGTTTCTGCGTCTGCGGAGCTTTCTGGGTTTGGCGGAGAGTTGGGCGGTCGCAAACCTCGGGCAAACAGTGCGGGTATACCCGGCCATGCACGAGAACGGCGGCGGCGCGCTCAGCCTCCTCCGCACCCGCCGGATCGAGGCCGCGATGCGAAAGCTGCGGACCCGCGGGCAGGGGCGTGAGCTTGAAAGCCTGCGCGAATACCGCGAGGGCGGCGACGAGCTCCGGGATGTCGCTTGGACCGCGACCGCCCGCCGCGGTGTTCTCATTGCCAAGCAGTACCAAATCGAGCGCAGCCGTCCGGTGTGGCTGGTAGTCGATGCCGGGCGGCTGCTTCGCGCCCGGGTGGGGCCGCACAGCAAGCTCGACTACACGGCGGCGACCGCGCTTGCGGTCGGGCGGATGGCATTGCTCACGGGCGATCGGGTCGGTCTGCTGGCCTATGGCCGCGAAGTGCGCTCGCTTATACTCCCAGGTCGCGGACTGGGCCAGTACCGGCGTCTGATGGATGCGCTGGCCTGCCTCCCGGCCGAAAGCGGCGAGGCCGACCACCTGCTGGCGAGCGCTGCCCTGGGCCGCTCCCAACCCACCCGCGCGCTCGTGCTGTGGCTTACGGACTTCGCGGAAACCGTTCGACGGCCGGAGGTCATCGACGGTGCCGCCCGCCTTTTGAGTCGGCACCTCCTGCTGTTCGCCGTGCCTCGCGAGGAAGGTTTGCGCGCCCTTGCCGCCCGAAGCCCCGCGGATGTGGAAGCGATGTTTGCGCGCGCCGCGGCGCAGGACATGCTCTTCCGCCGCCGGCTGCTGCTTCGGCGGTTGCGTGCGGAAGGCGCTCTGACGCTCGAAGCCTCCCTCGACCGGCTCGAAAGCGAGATGCTGAACCGCTATCTGGAGATCAAGGAGCGATCGCTGGCCTGAGGCATAGCCGCTGTTGGGGGACGCAGCAGCCACAGATTCAACAGTGAAAACAGAACCGCCCCGACCAGGACTTTAAGCGCTGCCGGGGCATGGGTGGGCGAGAAAAAACCTTCAAACAAGCCGGCAACCACCAGCAGCGGGACCACCCCCGCGATCAAACGCGTCGCCTCAGCCCCAGCGAGCGCGAGCGAATGCCTTCGGCTCCACACGCCGGGAAACAGGAGCCCGCTCGCGAGGCGAAAGCCGGCCGCGCCACCGATCACGATCGCGGGGAGCTCGAGTGAGCCGTGCGGCGCGACAAAGCTCCACAGCTGCAAGCTCATCCCGTGCTCCCGGCACACCATCGCGATGACCCCGAGCAGAATCCCATTCCAGGCGATCATGTAAAGGGTTCCGAGCCCCGCCGTGAGCTGGGCGGCAAAGGCGAGAAATGTGACGCTCAGATTGTTCGTCATAATGCCGCTTGAAGCCGCGGGGGCGACGGCATTGATGCGTTCGGTCCACATCCGGTGCGCTTCGATGGTGGAGATCATCCGCGGGCCCAGCAGGTGCAGCGCGAACTGTGGGCGAGCCGCCGCAAGCAGCGCGCCGGACAGCGCGCCGCACACAAGCAGCGTGAGCGAAAACAAGACATACGGCAGCAGGCGGCGGAACAGCGCTGGATATTCTGAGCCGAAAAATTGAAGAACGGCGCGTAACCCGCCGCGCCGCGCCTGCGCGTACATCAGTCCGTGGGCGCGGCTGACGAGCGCGTTCAGCTCCGCGGCGAGCGTGCGGGCTGAACGGTCCTCTCGCACCCGCGATAAATCACCCGCGGCTTCGCGATACAAAAGCGCCAGGGTGCGCAGCTCCACGGGCCGGAGGCTCGGCAAGCCTTTCCGGTCGGCGCGGTCGACGAGCGCGGCCAGCTGCTCCCACCCGGGCCTGCGCTTGTTGATCCAGAGCTTCGTTATCATACCTTGTGATTCGTGGGAGCGATGGGCGCCTGATGCCCGACGGAGACCAGCTTAGCATCGCCACTCCCGAGCTGATCGCGCTTGAGTTCGCGCCGGCCGGGGTGGGCAGCCGCGGGCTCGCGCTCTTCTTGGACTACACCCTCCAAGGCGGAGCCCTTCTGATCGCGCTTATCTGCTGGGCGATGGCGGACTTACGGCTCCCCGGACAGGCCGTCGCGTGGATGCGGGCGGCGTGGATCCTCATTCCGTTTCTTCTGCAATGGGGCTATTTCGCTTTTTTTGAGGCTTTCTGGAAGGGGCAAACGCCGGGCAAGCGCATGCTGCGGCTCCGGGTCATCAGCGAAAGCGGGCGCGCGGTGACCTTTTGGGAGGCGCTGCTTCGCAATCTGCTGCGGGTTGTCGATTTCCTACCCGCGCTCTACACAGCCGGGGCGGTCTCTATCTTTTGGACGCGACGGCAGCAGCGCTTGGGCGACCTGGCCGCCGGAACGCTGGTGGTGCATGAGCAGCATAACCTCCCGGCCGCTGTCGCTCCCCGCACGAACCTGCTCACGCCTTCGCTGCCCGTGCTTCATTTCGAGGCAGCGGCCGCGACTGGTTTACCGGCGGATCGTCTTGCCCGGCTGACTGCGGTCGACTTGGCGCTCATCGAAAGCTATGCCGCGCGCCGGCTCGATTTACCTTTTGCCGCCTCCGAGGCGCTTGCGGCCAAGCTGGCGCGGGAGATAGCCGCCAAGATGGAAGCGCGGATACCGGAAACAGTGAGCCCAGCGACGTTCCTGGAGGGGCTGGCGGCGGAGCTGCGCGCCGAAGGGCGAGTGCGGGCCGCTGAACGGTAACTGCCGGTTGCTGGGTACTCTGAAGGATCGCCTTTGGTACTTTTCGCCAGCTTGTACCTGCGGCTCCGCTGTCCATCTTGGGCTACTCCAAAGGCAGCGGTACAGCCGCTGCTGTGACTTCGGAGCGTGGCTTGAACCGGGATTCCGGTCAGCGCGGTCTCAGCTTTAAATTGGCTTAAGGCTTCACCGCTTGGTGTTCCTTGGGCCCGCTCCTCTCAGGTTTTGTTGCACCCAGGCCTCGAACTACCTGCCCGGCTTCGGCTCCCGTCTGGAACGATACAAGGTTGATCTACCGAGCCGCTCCATTCGCAGGCACATTGTTGTTGAGCAGCCTTTACCGCCTCAAGGCGGTACGCTGTTCCGGCTGTAGATTGCCTTACCTCGTTCCTGCTTCAGCCGACAGCGCCCCGCGCCAGACTAGGCATCTCTGAGCCGCCTCTCAACCTATATTGTTCCCGGCAGCGCACTGCTCAAGATCGAAGACGTAAGCGATCCGGCTTGGGTGCGGAGGCTTGACTGCCGTCACGCTTGCGCAAAAAGAGGATCGTCCTCTTTTCGCGTCTTTTGCGCGGTACATTTTGCCGAGCGATAAGTGCTGCATCCAGGATGGTGCCGGGAGGGGGGGTCGAACCCCCACGAAGTTGCCCTCGGCGGATTTTGAGTCCGCTGCGTCTGCCAGTTCCGCCATCCCGGCTTGGGGCCAGCCTCTTCAGTATTGCATACCGATTTCACCCCGCGCCGCATAGGAACTGCCGAACTTCCTCGGCCGAGCGCTCGGCTTGCTCGCGGGCGAGGTCCGCGACGCGGGGCAGCTTGCTGGTGTCGAAGAAGTTTGGGCCGATTGCGCGCTTGACCGCCATGCTCGGCTGAAACAGCATACTTTGGCTGCCTTCGGCGCGGAGCCGCGCCTGCTCGCCGCCAAGCCCGGAGGTGGTGCCGAACGATTGGCCGAGCGGGTCGAGGATGACGACGCGTCTACAGCCGGAAGCAAGGTCAGCATTGGTGGTGGAGCCGATGCCGCCGTCCATCCAAGTGCGGCCGCCGTGATGCACCAGGGGGTAGGTGCAGGGCATGGCGCAGGAGGCCGCCACCGCCGTGGCGAGCGGCACGCCGGAGCGTGGACTCCAGGCCTGAAGTTCCGCTGTCTCCGTATCGATGACGGTAACCAGGAAGTCGCAATCCGGCGTCCACTCCCCGGCCGGCAAAAAGGCGCGGCCGACCAGTTCGACCCAGGCCTCGCTGCCGGGAACGGCGGCGCGGAGCGAGCTGCGGCCCATGGATTTGCGGAAACCCTCGACGCCGCGCGAAAAGAGCTTGGCTTTGAGATAAGCAAGCACGAAGGGCAGCAGGTTCGGCTTTTTGGCGATAAATGGATCAAGCGGCTGTGTTTGCCGCGCGACAAACTCATCAAGCGACCCGTGCACGGCCAGCCAAGCTCCGATAATCGAACCCGCTGACGTTCCCACGATCCGGCCCTTGGTGAAAGGGCGGAGCGGGTCCGCGTTTTCCGGGTGCGCGCGCAGCCAGGCGGCCGCCCACCCGCTCAACATCTGCGCCATCCAAACCACGCCGAGCGGGCCGCCGCCGCCCAGCACCAATCCTGCTCCCTTGTCCATGTGCACAGCGGTGGGATGCCGTGGAAGCTGTGCTGTTACCGCGCGGATGGTGAGGGCATGGAAGATGCCCTCACCAGGCCGGTCAGGAGTGGCTGGGCAGCCCTGGTTCAGGCTTGCGGTACTGGTAAGCCGGCTCGCGCTCCTCGGCTTCCACACGCGGCCGCACCGAACGCGCCTCAACATGCGGCTTGGAACCCTTGCCGCCCGCGCCGAGCAGCGTTTGCAGCAGCACATACAACACGGGAATGAAAAACAGGTTGAGCACGGTGGACAGGAGCATGCCGCCCACGATGGAAGTGCCGACCGAGTGGCGGCCGTTCTCGCCCGCCCCATGCGCGAACACGAGCGGCAGAACGCCGAGAATAAACGCGAACGAGGTCATCAGGATTGGGCGGAGCCGAAGTTCGGCGGCCTCGATCGCCGCGTCGACGATGGGCCGGCCGGCCTTGCGCAGCTGCTCGGCGAACTCGACGATCAGGATGGAGTTCTTGGCGGAAAGCCCGATCAGCAGCACTAGGCCGATCTGGCAGTACACGTCGTTCGGCAGCCCGCGCAGAGCCTGCGCGAGCAGCGCGCCGAGCACGGCCATGGGCACGGCCAGAAGAATGATGAACGGCAGCGCGAAGCTCTCGTACTGCGCGGAAAGCGTCAGATAGACGACTAGGATTCCCAGGCCGAAGATGATGACCGTTTTGCCCGCCGACTCAAGCTCTTCAAGCGCTAAGCCCGTCCAGCTATAGCTCATGCCTTGGCTCATCGTCTGCTGGGCCAGGTTCTGCATGTTGAGCAGGCCTTCGCTCGAACTCAAACCGGGCGCGGCGGAGCCGTCGATCTCGACCGAGCGGAACAGGTTGTAGTGGCTGATGACCGCCGGGGCCGAAGTTTCCTGGAGCGTGGCGAAGTTCTGCAAGGGAACCAGGCCGCCCGTGTTCGACCGGACATAGAACTGGCGGATGTCGGCCGCGGTGCGGCGGAACTGCTGGTCGGCCTGCGCGTATACGCGGTAGGAGCGGTTGTTGAAGTCGAAATTGTTGATGTAGTCCGAACCCATGAATACCGAAAGCGCGTTCGAGATCTCGGAAAAGGGCACGCCGAGCGATTTCGCTTTTTCGCGGTCGATGGAAACCAGCAGCTGCGGGTCGTTGGAGCGGAAGGAGGTGAACAGCCCCACGAGCTCCTTGCCGGAGTTGCCGCGCGCGACAATTTGGTGAGCGACGCGGTCCAGGTCCTGGAGCGTGTTGCGGCCCAGATCCTGCAGCTCGAACTGGAAGCCGCCGAACGAGCCGATGCCTTGGATGGCCGGCGGCTCGAACGGGATCACAAGCGCGCCGGGAATTTGGAGGAGCAAGGGGCGGATACGCGCCACGATGGCGGCCGCGGTGTCCTGCGGCCCGGTGCGCTCCGTGATGGGCGTGAGTGGGAGAAAGACAATGCCGTAGTTGGGAGCGCTGCCCGCGAAGGAGAATCCGGCGATTGCAAAGGTGCCGAAGATGTCCTTTTCGTTTTTCAGCACAGCCGCCATGCGGTCCTGGATACCTTCGGTGTAAGCGAGCGATGCGCCCTGCGGCGACTGCACTTGCGCAATCAGGTAGCCCTGGTCCTCTTGCGGGACGAACGCCGTCGGGTACGCCCGGTAAAACACGACCGTGTACGCAAGACCCGCGACAAAGAGCAGGAGCATGACCCAGCGGAGGCGGACAACCAGATGGATCGCGCGACCGTAGCCGCGCACCACCCCGCGGATGCCCCGGTCGATCAGGCCCAGGATGCCGCGTTTGTGCTTCTCCTTGCGCAGGAGCAGCGCCGCAAGCGCCGGCGAGAGCGTGAGAGCATTGAACGCGGAAATCGCGATCGAGAACGCGATGGTGAGCGCGAACTGCTTATAAAGCAAACCCGTCGTGCCGGGGAAGAACGACACTGGAATGAACACGGAGATCAGCACCAGCGAAGTCGCGACAACGGCGCTCGTGACCTCGCTCATGGCGATCGAGGTGGCTTCGTGCGCGTCGGCGATGCCGTCCGTGATATGGCGCTGTACGTTTTCGATGACCACGATAGCGTCGTCCACCACCAGCCCTGTCGCGAGCGTGATGCCGAACAGCGTCAGCGTGTTGATGGAAAAGCCGAACGCATTCAGGAACGCGAACGTGCCGATCAGCGATACGGGAATGGTGACGGCGGGGATGATGACCGCGCGCCAATCCTGGAGGAAAAAGTAGATGACGGCGATGACGATGACGATCGCGGTCAGCAGGGTCTTGATGACGTCCTTGATGCCTTCGGCGACCACGGTCGTGGTGTCGAACGCGACCACATACTTCAGCCCCGGCGGGAAAGACTTTGACAGCTCCAGGAGCGCGGCCTTGCCTTCCCGGTCGACATCAAGGGCATTGGCGTTGGACAGCTGCTGCACGCCGAAGCCGACGGCGCTGATGCCGGAATATTTCAGGTCGGTTGAGTAGGTTTCCGCGCCGAGCTCGGCGTGGCCCACCTCGCCGAAGCGCACCACGCCGTTGGGCGTGTTCTTGACGATGATGTCGTCGAACTGCTCGGGCGTGGAAAGCCGTCCGATGGCGTTTACGGTGATCTGGAAGCTTTGGCCGGAGTTGTTGGGCGGCTGGCCGATTTGGCCGGCGGGCACTTCGACATTTTGCTCTTGCACGGCTGCAATGATGTCGGTCGCGGTCAGGTTGCGGGCAGCCAGGCGCGTAGGATCCACCCACAACCGCATGGCATATTTGCGCTCGCCGAAAATCTGGACGTCGCCGACGCCCTTGACGCGTTTGAGCGCGTCCTTCACGTACACGTCAAGGTAGTTGGAAATGAACAGGGGCGAGTAGCGGCCGTCGGGCGAATACATGCCCGCGCCGAACACGAAGTTCGAGTTCGCCTTGGTGATGGTGATGCCGCTCTGGTTCACCTCGGCCGGCAGCTGCCCGGTGGCGGACGAGATGCGGTTTTGGACGTCGACCGCCGCGATGTCGAGGTCGTAGCCCGTATTGAACGTCGTTGTGATGGCGCTGGTGCCGTCCGAGCCCGAAGTCGAGGAGATATATTGCATCCCCGGCACGCCGTTGATCGCGGTTTCCAGCGGGCGCGTCACGGCGGACTCGACGACGGAGGAGTTGGCGCCGACGTAGTTGCTGGACACCACGACCTGCGGCGGCGCGAGCTGCGGGTACTGCGCGATGGGCAGGTTGGGAATGGAAACCGCGCCGGCCAGGATGATGAGCAGCGCGCAGACCGAGGCGAAAACAGGGCGGCGGATGAAAAACTCGACCACGGGTGAATCCTTTCAGGACCGGTGCGGCTATTGTAGTTTTCCTGCCGGTGCCGTGGGACGGAGAAGCTGAGTCGGGATGGTTTCCGCGCCCGGCATCTTGCAGGAAAACTGCCTCAGCCCAGCGGGTGGACGGGCATCCCGTCGACCAGGAGCGACAAGCTGGACAAGATAACTTTTTGACCCTGGGCGAGGCCGCCTTCCACCGCGTAGTCGTTGCCGACCGTATCGCCGAGCTGGACGGGAATCTGGTGCGCGGTGTATTTGCCGGGGCCGGCGTCCTGGGCCACGTACACGAAAGCTTGGCCGCCCAAGCGGGTGACGGCAAGCACCGGTACGGTCGGGAGCGGCTTGGAAGTCCAGGTGACGCGCGCCTTCACCAGCTGCTGATTGCGCATCCGGGCCGCCGTGGAGGACATGACCGGCGCCTTCACCAGAATGCCTTGAAGGCCGTTGTCGACCTGCGGCGAAAGGAAATCCACCTTGGTCGATTCGACCGGGTTCCCGTCCGCGTCGAGGATGGTGACCGGCAAGCCGAGGCGGAGCTCGCCCGCGCGCTCGGTCGGCACGTAAATGTAGGCCTCAAGATCGGTGTTCGCGTCCAGCGTGGTCAACAGCGTCGTCGAGCTGACGTAATCGCCGATGTGCACCGGCACGTCGCCCACCACGCCGTCAAACGGCGCGACGAGCCGGTAGTAGCCGAGCTGGCGCTTCTGGGTCGATGTGGTCGCGACGGAAGACTCGTAGTCGGCCTTTGAGTTGCGGAAGTTTTGGAGCGCCTGGTCGTAAGCGTCGCGCGAGGTGATGCCTGCTTCAAACAGCTTGCGCTGCCGCTCCACCTGCGCCTGGTTATACTCATATACGGCCAGCTTCTGCTGCTCGGTCGCCGCCGAAGACTCCAGCGTGGCCTGCTGCTTGATCGGATCGATCTCCATCAGGACCTGGCCCTTGGCGACGTGCTGACCGGAGGTGACGGCGATGTTGGTCAGGTTGCCGTCCACCTGCGGGTTGATGTTCGCGGTGCGGCGGCTTTTGATGGTGGCCACGTAGGTGTCGCCGAGCGGCACCGGATGGGCTGCGACGTTCAAGGTCTGCACGGGCAGGCCGCCCGGCGGCAGCGCGAAACCGCCGCCGGCGGCTTGCGCCGGCTTATGGGCGCAGCCCGCGAGCAGAAAAGGAATCAGCGCGGCGGAAAGGAGAGCAAGGCGAGCGGGGTACGTCACAGGTGCAACCTCGGGATGCGGGCGGGCCGGCGGAGCCGCTTCCGGCCTGAAAGTGAGAGTCGCTGGTTGGATGAGCGTGCACCCTTGGGCGCTTCAAAAGAGTTAGCCGCCCGCCCCTACAGAAAAGCAACCGACTGCACCCCGGCAACCTCAAAACGCTTGCGGCAGCGTATGTTCTTGCAAGCCAGCTGGTCGGCGCGGCGCACCATGTAGGACTGCGCCTTGGCGAAGCGGGCCCGGTCGCGCTCGTCCGCGCCGCGCCCGAGCTGAGGCTTTTTCCTTCGCACCAGCCAGCCGATCTGATACTCGTCCGGCTTGCCGCAGTGCGGGCAGGTCAGCGTATGGGTGCGCTGCTCGGGTGCTTCGTTGAAGAAATCGCGTTCTTCCATACGGCTATTATCTTCGATAGTGAAAGGCGGGCGATGAAAGGTCGTAGACCCAAGCGGTTTTCCGTGGCGAAGGCAGTGAAGCGCAACGCCCGCGAGCGCGTGGGCATGCCCCCGCCGCCGCGTGTGATCCCCGACGCCCGGGAGCGCGCCGAGCGCCGCGGAGCCCGGCACAAACCGACGCTCGCGAAAGAGTTGGCGGCTGAATAGCTCCGGTTCCGTTTTGGGAATCGACCCGCAACTTAAATCTCCAGCTGCCCGCACGGCCGCCGGTCTGCCCCTAGGATGGAGAAAGGGATAAGGCTCAGGCAGGCATGGCAACCCGGCTCGGACTCGACTTTCCGGAAAAGAGGCAGGATGCGGTCACAGCTGGTGTATGCGGCAGGGGCGAATATGGAGAACAGGTTTCTCATGGCGGTGGTCACGATGCAGGCGGTGCGGAAGCTTCATATCGCTTCCACGCGCATCGAGGACACGGCGAATCACGTGTTTTCAGAGTTGGCGGCGGGCAAGGCGCTGGATGTGAAAGTTCCGGAGGTGAAGCCGCAGCCGCCGATCGAACCTCTTTTACTGTCGCCCGCCGTGTAGTCCGGAGTGGATTAAAGAATGCCCCGCCACAGCCGCAGTTCGGCTTCGGCGGGGCCGCTCGCGAGGTTGCTGGTGCCATCCAGCAGCATCGTGGTGCGGGCGGGCAGGCGGTACTCCGGCCAAGCGGGCAAGCCGGGAGCACTCGGTGCGCCGCCCTTGATGAACGCCGTCCAAGCCGTATGCATTTCGGTGCCCAGCACGGCTTCCTTTGAGCGGTCTTCGCGGCCCCCGCCGGGCTCGGCCCACACCAGGCGCACGTCTTCCGAGTGGAATGCGTAGCCGCGCAGCCTCCCATCCGTCGGCGCGTAATCGAGCCGGTAGGCCCAGGCGCGGCCGCCGCCCCGCAGGTGCGCTTCCACAACCCGGGTCGAGGGCACCCAGTACTCCTCCGCGGTCACGGCCCGGATGCGCCGGCGTCCGTCGTCCATGCCGGGGTAGAGCGTCCGGTACTTGTCCAACACGGGCTCAAACCGCGCGAGCGGCAGGTTGCCGAGGTCGGCTGCATCGACCGATTTCGGGTGCGGCCCGAGAAACAGCGCGCTTTCATCCAGGTTGGTCCCGATCAAGAGGCGCTTGCCGCGCGCGCTTCCCCGGGCGACGGACTCGACCGGCAAGCGCGGCAGGAGCGGCGGGGCGATCTGCGGCCGCAATGGGAAGTGCGCGGGCCAGCTCGCGAACAGTGCCTTTTGTGCCGTGAGGAGGTCCTCCGGCAGTCCGGTCGTGAGCAGCGCGCCGGGGTTCTCCTCCGCCCAAATGCGTCCGAAGCCTTCGGCGACCGCGCCCGCCTGCGCTTCTGTCCACACACGCTCCGCGCCGCCGCTTTCCGAAATCATGCCCGTGAACAAGCCCCGCGCTTCCGGCACGCCCATCAGAATGCAGGTGAGCTTGGCCCCGGCCGACTCGCCGCCGACGGTCACGCGCGCGGGGTCGCCGCCGAAAGCCTCGATGTTGCGCTGGACCCAGCGGAGCGCTTCGAGGAGGTCGGTAAGGCCGTTGTCGGCGGTGCCGCGGTATGTTGCGCCCAGCAGCGGTTGGAGGTCGAGAAACCCGAACACTCCCAGGCGGTACGCCACCGTGATGCACACCACGCCTTCGCGGGCAAAGCGAAGAC
>CAXTSB010000100.1:8017-12777 GCA_964246845.1 uncultured Acidobacteriaceae bacterium | reverse complement strand
GGGGGGTGGGGGCCGGGCTCCCCGCGCCCGCGGGGGGCGCGTTGGGGCGGGGGCGGGGGGGCGCGACCGAACTGCTGCTGCCGACGGAAAACCCGCTGCTTGCCGCAAGCGCCCCGTTTACTGCGGCGCTCGACCAAATCCGGACCAAGACAGCATTGGACTCTTGGGTGTTCACCGCGGACTATGCCCTGCCCCTGCTTGCCCGGCAGCTCGGGGCGGCCTCGCTCGACGGCTTCGGGCTTGGCGCGCACCCGGCGGCGGCGATCGCGTCGGGAGCCGCGCTCCACTACGCGCAAAGCACCCAGCGCAACGCGCTCGCGTATGTTGACACGCTCCGGTTCGAGGAGCAGCTCTCTCACCTGGTCCTAGACCAGGTTTCCGTAAGAAACCTGGAACTTACAGACCCGCTGTTCCGCTCCGGCGGCCCCGAGTCCACGCTCGCCCACACACTCGACTGCTGCCAAACGCCGATGGGCAAGCGCCATCTGCGCGCCCAGATTCTGCGCCCGCTCGCCGATGCGGGCGCGATCTGCGCCCGGTATGCCGCCGTCCGCGAGCTCCGTACCAAACTGATCGACCGCGAAGAGCTGCGCCGGGCGCTCGGCGGCGTGCTCGACCTGGAGCGGCTCCTGTCCCGGGTCGCGCTGGAGAACGCGGGGCCGCGCGATCTGCAAGCGCTGGGAGCCTCCCTGCGTGCGCTCCCGCATATCTGCCGTGCGCTTGACCGGCTGGACGACCCGGCTTGGCGTGCGCTGCGGCGCGGCCTCGACACGCTGGAGCCGCTCGAAAGCCGGATCGCGGAAACGCTTGTGGCCAACCCGCCCGCCACGCTCGCCGAGGGCGGCGCGATCGCCCCCGGCGTCCACGCGGAGCTTGACGAGCTGCGCTCGACCGGCACGGGGGCGCGCGCGGCTGTGGCGGCGATTGAGGAGCGGGAGCGCGCCCGCACCGGCATCGGCTCGCTCAAGGTGCGGTTCAACAGTGTGTTCGGGTACTACCTGGAGATCACCCGCGCCAACCTGAAGCATGTGCCCGCCGACTACGAGCGCAAGCAAACGCTGGTGAACGCCGAGCGCTTCACCACGCCCGAGCTGAAAGAGCTGGAGCATCGCATCCTGACCGCCGATGAGAGCTCGCTGGAGATTGAGCGCGCTCTCTTCGCGGAGCTGCGCCGGGCCGTGCTCGACTGCGCCGGACGCATCCGCGCGACCGCCGCCGCCGTGGCTGAGGTGGACCTCTTGGCCGACTTCGCCCACCTCGCCGCAGAGCGCGCCGGGGGCGACCCGGACCGGCGCCCCCACGGCCCGGCGGGGCCCCACGCGGCGGCCGCCCGGCATCCGGTGCGCGAATCCCGGCTCGACCGCGCGGGCGGCAGCCGGTTCAAGCCGAACGACCTGTATCTCGACTCCGCCCGCACCTCAACCCTGCTCATCACCGGACCCAACATGGGCGGTAAAAGCACCTACCTGCGCCAGGCCGCGCTGCTCGTGATCCTGGCGCAGATGGGGTCTTTTGTTCCGGCAAGACAAATGCGGTATACGCCCGCGGACCGCGTGTATACCCGCATCGGTGCGAGCGACAACCTGGCCGGAGGGCGCTCCACGTTCATGGTCGAGATGACCGAAACCGCGGCGATCCTGAACACCGCGACGCCGCGCTCGCTGATCCTGCTCGACGAAATGGGCCGCGGCACCGCAACGTTTGACGGTCTCGCCCTAGCCTGGGCAGCGCTCGAACACCTCCACAATCACGTCAACGCGCGCACGCTGTTCGCCACGCACTACCACGAGCTGACGCTGCTCGCCGACCAACTGCCGCGCCTCGCGAACGTGCGTGCCACGGTGAAGGAAACGCCCGGCGGGATTGTCTTTCTCCATGCGATCGAGTCCGGTGCTGCCAGCAAAAGCTATGGGATCGATGTGGCGCGGCTCGCGGGGGGCCGGGGACGGGTGCTGAAGCGGGCCCGCGAGGGGCTGCGCGCGCACGAGCGCGCCGAGCGCCGCGAGCTCGCGGCGGAGACGGACGCGCCGGTCCAGCGCACCCTGTACACGCCGCTTTCGCAGCGCGTCATCGACCGCGTGCAGGGCGCCGACCTGCACCAAACCAGCCCCATGCAGGCCTTGCAGCTGCTGGAGGAGCTGCAGGCGGAGCTGCGGGAGGGACCGCGTGAGTAACGATGACTTAATTCACTTAGCCGTAAATACATTACGGCCTAAGCTCGTACGGGATCGTCAGTTCGGCGATGTCGCCGCTGCACTGCTCACTCCAGCAGGCAATACTTATACCGGCGTAAGCATCGACACGCCCGGATGGGGCATCTGTGCCGAACGCAATGCACTTGCTGCAATGGTGACTGCCGGTGAGTACAAATTCGTAAAAATCGTTGCGGTTTGGAGGCATTGTTCTGAAGGGAGCTTCTATGTTCTTCCTCCATGCGGAGCTTGTCGAGAATTTATGCGAAGCATCGACGAAGCTAACTTGCAAGCAGAGATTATTCTAGGCCGCAACCATAGCGAAGCCTTAACATCGCTGCTTCCTTTCCATAGGTGGCCTGAACCGCTGAAAGGAAATCCGTGAGCACCCTCCGCCATCAGATCGGCCAGCTTTTCCTCATCGGCCTTTCCGGTCCGTCCTTGACACCGGTGGAGCGCGCAATCCTGCGCCTGCTCCGGCCGGGCGGGGTGATCCTGTTCCGGCGCAATATCGAGGCCGCGGCGCAAACTACGGCGCTGCTGCGCGAAGCCGCCGAGGCGGCCGGCGGAGACGGCGAGCGTATCCCGTTCCTGCGCGCGCTCGACCTGGAAGGCGGCCTGGTCGACCGGCTGCGCGACCTCCTCGGGCCCACGCCTTCGCCGGCCGCAGTTGCCGTACACGGGAGCGCGGCGCTTGCCCGCAGGCACGGCGAGCTGATCGGGCGCGCCTGCCGCCTGCTAGGCTTCCACACGCCGCTCGCGCCGGTGCTCGATCTCCATTGCCCCGTTCTGCGCACGCGCTCCGCCGGGCCTACCCCGAGCGAGGTGCTCGCCTATGCGGGAGCCTTCATCGAAGGCCTCCACGCCGAGCGGGTGCTCGCGTGCGGCAAGCACTTTCCCGGCCTGGGCGGCAGCGCGCTCGACTCGCACCACGCCACCCCGTCCATCCCGCATACCTTTGAGCGGTTGTGGGCCGAGGATCTCCGTCCTTACCGAGAACTCGCCTCGAAGCTCCCCATCGTCATGGCCGCGCACGCTATGTACCCCGCGGCCGATGACCGCCTCGCGTCCACCTCGCGCTATTGGCTGACGGAGGTCCTCCGGCGCAAACTCGACTACGAAGGGCTGATCTTGTCCGATGATATGGAGATGGGCGGGCTGCTGTCGCAAACCGGCATTGAGGAAGCGAGCGTGGAAGCATTGCTCGCGGGCACGGACTTGCTGGAGGTGTGCCGCGACCCCGCGCTGATCCTACGCGCGTACGAGGCAGTGCTGGGCGAGGCGGAACGCTCCGCAGCCTTCCGTGACCGGGTGCGCCGAACCGCCGCGCGCGTGCAAGCGCACAAGCACCGCCTGCTTTCGCCGCTGCTGCCCCGCGACGCGACCGAAGCGCCGGGGCGGGGGGGGGGGGCCTACCTGCGGGTGTTGCGGGCCGAGCTTGATGCGGTGGCGGGGTGGGGGGGGCTGGGGGTTGAAGTACCGGTCGCGTCGCGGCAGACAGGAGGTTTTGAGAACGCGCTATGAAATTGGAAACCCTGAACGTCGCGGGCCTGATGAGCGGCACGTCCGCCGACGGCATCGACATAGCTCTGGTCCGCATCGGGCCCGCTCCCAAGGAGACCGGCGAAAAAGTGCTGTTCCAAGCCGGCTCCAAGCTGTTTGGGGCATCGATCAAGGTCACGTCGCGGTCGGGGCAGGAGGCATCCAAGCCGGCCGGCCCACAGCTCGCGCTCACCTTGCTCCATACGAGCTCCCATCCGTTCCCGGCCGAGCTGCGCGAGGCGGTCCTGGCAGCGCAGAACGCGCTGCACACCAGCACGCAAACCCTGGCCCGTCTGCACTGGCGTTTGGGCCTCCTCTACGCCGAGGCCTACCGGGCCGCGCTTGCCGCGCACCCGCTCGCGGTCGATCTGGTCGGCTGCCACGGGCAGACGATTTACCACCAAGCCGAGCCGGAAGAGTTTCTTGGAGCGAGCTTCGCCTGCACCTGGCAGATCGGCGAAATGGCCCCGCTGGCCGCGGCCGCCGGCGTGCCGGTGTACTCAAACTTTCGCCCCGCCGACCTCGTCGCGGGCGGCGGGGGCGCGCCGCTGGTGCCCATGCTGGACGCAATGCTCTACCGCCACCCGACCCGAACGCGCGTGCTGCAAAACATCGGCGGCATCGCGAACCTGACCGTGGTGCCGCCGACAGGCGAGGTGACGGCCTGCGATACCGGCCCGGGCAACATGGTCATCGACGCGCTCGCGGCGCAGCTGTTCGGGCAGCCCTACGACCCGCAAGGTAAGATCGCGGCGCGGGGCACCGTGCTCACCCCCGTGCTCGAGGTGCTCCTGCGCGAGCCGTTCTTCGCGGCCCGGCCTCCCAAGACTACCGGGCGCGAGCAGTTCGGGCCTGCCTACGCAGCGCGCCTGCTTGCGCTCTGCCGTGAGCACAGCGACCGCCCCGAGGACGCGCTCGCAACCGCGACCGCGCTCACCGCGCGTTCGGTCGCGCTTGCGGTGCCGGCGGGCGGGTGTGACCTGATCTTGTCCGGCGGCGGCGCTAAAAATCTCGCGTTGAGAAAGA
>CAXTSB010000100.1:2405-8007 GCA_964246845.1 uncultured Acidobacteriaceae bacterium | reverse complement strand
CACCCGCCCGCCGGCACCGCAAGCCGCGATCATGAACTCAGACGACCGGTCCCTGCCCACGCCGCTGCCGGTCGAAGCGAAAGAGGCCGCCGCGTTCGCGCTGCTTGCCTACCTGAGCCGGCACAAGCTGCCCGGCAACATCCCCTCCGCGACCGGTGCGCGGCGGGAGGTGGTCCTAGGCCAGGTCACTTGTGCGTAGACTGCTGCTCCTGCTGCTGCTCGCGGCGGGTTGCGCGAAGGCTCGCGACCCCCATCTGGTGACGGTGCTGATCGAGTCCAGCCCGGCAAACCTCGATCCTCGCGTGGGCACGGACGCTCAGTCCGAGCGCATCGACTCGCTCCTGTTCGACGCACTCGTCCGCCGCGATGCGCACTTCGGCATTGGCCCCATGCTCGCCGCGTCTTGGGACCAGCCGGACTCGCTCACCTATATTTTTCATCTGCGTCCGGATGTGCGCTTCGCAACCGGCGCGCCGCTGACCGCGAAGGACGTCAAGTACACGCTCGACACCCTGCTGTCGGGCGCGCCGGCGACGATCAAAACCGCTTCATATAAGTTCGTGACAGCGGTCGAAGCACCCGACCCCGCCACCGTGGTCGTACACCTCAAGCAGCCTGACAATGCCCTGCTGCCCAACCTGGCCGACGGCGCGTTCGGCATCATTCCCTACGGCAGCGGGCGTGATTTCTGGCGGCATCCGGTCGGCTCGGGGCCATACCGCTTCGTAAGCCAACAGCAGGATAAGGAGGTTGTGGTCGAGCGCAATCCGGGGTATTGGGGCGGCGCGCCCGCTTTGGAGCGGGTCCGGTTTTCGGTCGTTCCTGACGCCATCACCCGCGCGCTGGAACTCCAAAAAGGCTCGGCGGATGTGGAGGTGAACGCGCTGCCGACCGACCTGCTTCCCACGCTGGCCCGCGACCGGAACCTCCGCGTGGAGGACGCGCCCGGGACCACGCTGAACTATCTGACGATGAACCTGCGCGATCCTGTGCTGCGCGAGGCTCGGGTGCGCCGCGCACTCAGCTTCGCGATCGACCGCGACTTGATCATCCGCACGCTGTTCGACAGCCGCGCACGCCCCGCGCCAAGCGTGCTGCCGCCCGAACACTGGGCGTTTTCGCCCGTCGGGCAGGCCCGCTACGACCCCGTCGCGGCGAACGCATTGCTCGATCAAGCCGGCTGCCGGCGCGGGCCGGACGGAGTGCGCTTTCACCTCACGCTCAAGTCGTCTACCGACGAAACCACGCGCCTGCTCGCGGCGGTTCTCCAGGCGCAGCTTGCGGCGGTCGGGGTCCGGCTCGACCTGCGCTCCTATGAGTTCGCGACTTTCTACGCCGACATCACGCGCGGCTCGTTCCAGATCGCGCCTTCGCGTTGGATCGGCGGCAACGAGTCGCCCGACATCCTTTCCTACGCCTACACCACCTCGCACGTCCCGCCGCACGGCGCGAACCGCGGCTTCTACTCAAACGCCAAGGTGGACGCGCTGACGGCCGATGCCGCGCGGTCCTCCGACCGGGACGCGCAGGTTCGTGATTATCGAGCCGTGCAGGCGCAGCTCGCTGAAGACCTGCCGGTGCTGAATCTTTGGTACCTGGACACGGTTGCGGTCAGCAGCCGACGCTTAAGCCCGCTTACGCTTTCGCCAAGCGGCAGCTTCGACTTCCTGCGCACGGCGTATCTGGACGGAACGGCCGCTCAGTGAATCAGCTTGCCGGCAACCGACGCCAGGATGCCTCCGATAAGACCGGCCAGCAACACAAGCGGAGCGAGGGTACGGTCCCGGCGGAACTTCAGAGCTTCCTCGCTGAGCTTTTGCTGTTCGGCCGCAAACTTCCGTGTTTCCGCAATCGATTTTTCAATCCGCGCCAACTGCTCGGCCTGATCCCACTCCGACATATGCCGCCTCGTTCTTGAGAGTAGTTCCTGATTTCCGCGGGTTCAAGCTTTTTACCGCTCCCCCCACTTCAGCTTGGTCCGCAGTACGTCGTAGAACGAACCCGACCCGACCCGCAGCAAGCGTACCCGATGCGCCGAGCGCCGGCACACAAGCTCGTCGCCGCCCCGAAGCTCGACCGACTCTTGCCCGTCCACCGTCAAGAACATCGGCTCGCCGCCGTCCACCACGCGCACGCGCAGCTCTGCTTCGCCGCGCACCACCAGCGGCCGCATAGTCAACAGGTGCGGGCAGACCGGGGTGACGATGTGCGCATCGACCGAGGGCTCCAGCACCGGCCCGTTGGCTGAAAGCGAGTACGCGGTTGAACCGGTCGGGGTCGCGACGATCATGCCGTCGGCCCGGTATTCGGCAGCCAGATGGCCGTCGACGGAGACGCTGAACTGGCCCATGCGCGCGATGGTTCCCTTGCTGATCACCGCGTCATTCAGCGCTTCGTGCTCATAGGTCCTCTCGCCGCCTCGCCACAGTTCGGCGTGGAGCATGGCGCGGGTCTCGTAGGAGCCGCACTCCTCGCACCAGGCTTCAAGCGTGGGGTAGAGCTCGCTTAGGCGCACCTCGGTGAGGAACCCGAGCGAGCCCAGGTTCACGCTCAGGATCGGCGCGTCCAGGTGCGCGAACACCCGAGCGGCCGCAAGCAGCGTGCCGTCGCCGCCCAGCACGATCACCAGCACGGGACGGTGCCGGCACATCTGCCTCCGTTCGAGCACGGGCGCGGCTGCGGTGTAGCTGCCGCCGACCGGATCGAGCATGGGCTCGAAGCCGCGCCCGCGCAGCCACCCGACAAGCTCTTCAAGGATCCCGGCCAGCTCCGGCTTGTTCGGCTTGGAAACGATCGCGATGACGGGCATTGAATCAAGTCTAATTGTCCGGCCGGCAGTTACGCGGAAACGACGCATGGAGCAGGAACTCCCGATTACCTTCAGCGCCGGTGATGGGCGAGTCGGTAAGCTCAACCGAGACTGACCCGCACGCGAGCGCAGCGACGCGCACTTTCTCCCGCGCCAGTGCGTGCGCTTCGGGCGAGCGCACGATGCCGCCCTTGCCGACCCATTCACGTCCCGCCTCAAACTGCGGCTTAACCAGCACCACGGCCTCGCGCACGCCTGGCGCGGCGGCCAATACAGGCGGCAAAACCAGCGCCGCCGAGATGAAGGAAACGTCCATCGCCAGGAATACAGCCTCCGCACCGAGCGAGCCCGGCGCGAGCAGACGTGCGTTGGTGCGTTCCAGGAGGCGCACGCGAGGGTCCGTCCGCAGCTTGGCCGCAATCTGCCTCCATCCGGTATCGACCGCGAGCACGCTCCGCGCGCCGGCTTGGAGCATGCAGTCGGTAAAGCCGCCCGTGGACGCGCCGATGTCCAGGCAGTCGCGGCCGCGCAGGTCGATTCCCCAAACAGCAAGCGCATGGGCCAGCTTCAGCCCGCCCCGGCTCACAAACGGCATGTCGTCCCCGAGCAGGCGCAATGCTGCGTCGGGCGCGACCGCGAGACCGGCCTTGGTTTGTTTCTGCTCGTCGACCAGCACCCGGCCCGCGAGCAGAACGGCCTGGGCCCGCTCCCGCGAAGGAGCAAGCCCGCGCTCGACCAGCAGCTTGTCCAACCGGACTTTCGCTATGGACAAAAGCTTACGGGCAAAGCGAAGCGGGATTGGGCGGCGTGAACGAGATAGTCGGCGCACCGGAGCCGGGAGCGTCGCTTGTGTTCACAATTGTTTCGGCCGTGACGCTGGTGCCCGCGATGTTGCTCTGCCCCGCATACTGATAGTTGGTGTGTACGTCGACGCCGCAGCCCTGCACCTGTACTTGCGCGGAGATGGTATCGGTGTCGGTGCGGAGGATGGTCAGCAGCTGCGAGTCGGGCGCGACCGTGTACACCTTGCCGATCGGGGTGTTGTAGGTCGAGGCGATCGCGCGCGGATGGCCCGGCACGGCAATCGTGTTTTGGAGCGTGAAATTGGCCGCGTTCACCACCGCGATCGCGCCCGTGGCGGTTGCGGAAGTCGGGTCGCCCTGGAGCGCGGTGTACACGCGGCTGCCGTCGGCCAGGATGGTGAGCGCGGCGGGGAACGCGCCCACCGGCACCGTCGCGAGCACCTGCCCGAACCCCGGGCCGTCATTGCCCAGCGAGTCGAGCGGGACATTGATGAACGAGATGCTGCCTGCGTCGTAGTTGGCCGTTACCAGGAGCTGCCGCTGCGGAAAGTACGCGGCATAGACCGGTCCCGCGCCGACGGGGATGGTGCCAGCCGCGTTGAATTGCGTATCCAGCGTGTTCTGCTGCGAGTTGATGACCGTGATCGTACCCGAACCGCGGTTGAGGACGAACGTCCGCAGGCCGTCCGGCGTCGTAAGCCCGAAAACCGGGCAGATACCGGCCGGAATGCGGCTGGTGACCGAGTTGGTGCTGGTGTCGATGCCGTCCACCTCGCCCGGCGCGGTCACGGCGGCGGGGTTGGCGCACACACCCCAGCTCGCGCCGGAACCGGTGGCGCCTTGGCTTACCACATACACGCGCTGCGAGGTCGGCGCGCTCGCGATCGTCACCGGGGCGGGCGCGACCGCGATCTCCTGGAGCACGCTCGGCGTCGCCGTCGAGGTGAGCGCGCCTACGCTGCCGAACACCACGCCGTTGACCGTCAAGGTGCGGTTCAGGTTGACCGTGTACAGGGCATTGTTCTGCACCGCGATGTTGGCTTGCACGGTGGCCTGCGCGGCCGTGGTTTGCCCGCTTTGCGCGGAGGAAAACAGGGTTGTGGTCGCGATGTTGTTGGTCTGCAAACCCGCGACCAACGGCACGGTGGAGATGGTGCCGTCGCAGTTCAGCGCGTACACCAGGTTGGTCGCGGCGGAAATACCCGAGGTAAGCGTGCCGAAGCCGAGGGTCGCCTGGGCGAGCACGCTGTCGCCGGAAACATCGATCAGCGTGGCGACCGTGGGCTGCTGGTAAAGTGTGGTGCCGCCTGTCGCGCTTTGCGTAAGCGGGGCGGCGCACGGGTTGGTCGCCGATGCCGCGGGACGCAGCGCAGGCTGGGTCAGCACCAGGGCAAACGCCCCGACGGGCTGGCTTGCCGGCCCGGTCGGCGACACCGGCGTCACCGTGGGCTGCGTCCGGTTGCTGCAGCCTACACTCACAAGCGCGAGCAACAAGCCCGCCGCTCCCCATACGTTTTGCTTAATCAACAAACCCCTCACTGCTTCAGGCATCCGCGCCGGTTTTAAAGGCCGCGCCGAGCAGCAGCCGAACCGTACCCACGATTGTAGCCGAGGCACTCCTCTTTCAGCCCCATACAAGGCGGAAGTGCTTGACCCCATCCCCTTGCGCCCCCACTCTTGCTTGTATGGCCCGTCGCCTGCAGTCCCGCCTGGTTCTGCTTTTCGTGCTGCCCGCGGCTGCTGTCTACGCGCTGGCGCAGACGATCTCTGTTCCATCCACCCGGATCCTCCTTGCCGCCGCCGCCGCGTCGGTCGCGCTCGCGGCGCTGGTGCTACTGGCGAAGGCGGCCACCGTGCCTGCCGCGCTCGCGGGCGCGCTGCTGGCCTTCTGCTATGGGCTCACGCCTTCGCCGGCGCGCTCGCCTTTGTGGCTGCTTGTGGCATCGCTGGTGCTGACGCTCGGCGCGGCCCACCCGGCGCGCGCCGAGCG
>CAXTSB010000100.1:1188-2395 GCA_964246845.1 uncultured Acidobacteriaceae bacterium | reverse complement strand
CCGCCGCCCTCGCGGACGAGGGTGAACACGGCCGCACCGCGGCGCAGGTCGCGGCCAATCTTGGTGCGGCCGCGCTCGCCGGGGCCGCGATCAATCCGTATGGCGAGGTCCTGGCCCATACCGCTTTGGTCGCCGCCTTGGCCGAAGCCGCGGCGGACACCCTCGCCTCCGAGCTCGGCAGGCTCGCGCCGGGACGCCCGCGCATGCTGCTCACCTTGCAACCCGCCGAGCCCGGGACCGACGGCGCGGTTTCGCCGCTCGGCACCCTCGCCGGTGTTTTGGGAGCCTTGCTGGTCGCGCTGGCCGCCCGCCCCGTGCTGGGGCTGCCATGGGCATATCTGTGGCTGGGAGCCGGCTGCGGCGTCGCGGGCATGTTCTTCGACTCGCTGCTCGGGCAGCTCGCGGAGCGCCGGGGCTGGTTGAACAACGACGCGGTGAATTTCCTGTCGACGGTGTTTGCGGCCGGGCTTGCACTGAGCTTGGGTCCGCTCATCACGTAAGCAAAGGCGGATCGAAGAGAGCCAGCTCTTCAGGTGTCGGCGCTTGGAAGCAGCGGCTCCACTCCTGCACGTCTTCCCAGCGGACAAGCGGATCTTCCATGTTGCGCGCTTGGATACGCCGGAAGAGTTCCTCCAAAGGCGCGGAAAGGAAGTGCAGCTCTACGCTTGCACCCACGGCCCGGGCTTCCGTCCTATGCTTATCCCTTTCCCACTTACCCCACGAACCCCATTCGATGATGACGCTCTGTCCGAGCGAGAGCAGCCGTTTCGTCAACTGCCATTGGAGAGTTTCGATCTTGTCCCGCTGCTTTTCCTCGTGCAGGTTGATGGACAGCGCAGACATCCAATCGTCGGCGGACATCCGAATAGCCGGCAGCGCGGATTCAAGTCGGCGCGCAAGCGTGGTTTTGCCCGAACCTGGAAGACCACAGACGATAACAAGTCGCGGGGAAGGCATAGTCGATTTTCGCCAAATAAATTTTGGTGCTATAGTCGCCTCTTATCGCAAGATTCCTACCCGCCACCCCGCGTAGCTCGCCACCTCATGCCCCACCCGTTTCACGCGTTCGCGCCAAGGCAGCGCGACCTCCGCGCGGCGCGGCGAGGTCCACACCTCCAGCCCTTCCGCCCGGCATAGTTCACGAATGCGGAACAGGTGCGTGCCGTCGCTGACCGCGAGGATGCGCCGGTAGCCGTTCGCGCGGGCG
>CAXTSB010000100.1:0-1178 GCA_964246845.1 uncultured Acidobacteriaceae bacterium | reverse complement strand
GAGAGCGCGCGCGGAAGCCCGCGTGTCGGCCGACTCGGTTTCCGCGATGACCGCCCGCTCCGGGACGCCGCGCGCCAGCAGGTACTTTTCCCCGACCTCGCCCTCGGAAAAGCCGTCGCCGGCAGTGCCGCCGCCAAGCGTAATCACCACGGGCGCGAGCTTTTCGCGGTACAGCGCCAAGCCTTGTTGGAGCCGCGCGCGCAGCACCGGGGAAGGCCGCCCGTCGTACTCGGCCGCGCCGAACACCGCGACGGCATCCGCCGGGCGCGCCTCGTCGTGGGTCGCGTACCAGCGGATGCGCCAGACCACGGAGCCGAGCCAGACGAGCCCGGCCAGCGCCAAAGCACCTGCGGCGCGGCGCAGCATGCCCCTCAGCGGCTCAACGCAAGTGCGATATCGTAGGTCGGGATCGCGCCTTCCCGCAGGATCTCCCACTGGCCCTCGCCGCGTGAAAGGTCGACAATGGTGGTCGGCTGCGCGTGTCCGGTCGGCCCGCCGTCGACGATCAATGGAATGCGGTCGCCGATCTGGTCGCGTACGCAATTGGCATAGGTACACTCGGGGGCGTTGCGCAGATTGGCGCTGGTCGCGGTGATCGGCAGCCCGAACGCCTCCACCACCGCGCGCGGAATCGCCGCGTCCGGGATGCGCAAAGCCACGTTGCCCGTGTTTGCGGTCGAGCGCAGGGGCAGCCGTGAACTCGCCTTGACGATGATCGTCAACGGACCCGGCCAGAACCGCTCCGCCAGCTTGTCGAACTCCGCGCCGATTTCCCGCGCGAGCCCGTAGGCTTGCGCCACGCTCGCGATCAGGAGCGACAAGGGCTTGTGCTTCATGCGCATCTTGATCTCGTAAATGCTTTCGACCGCGCGGAGGTTCACCGGATCCACCGCCAGCCCGTAAAAGGTGTCCGTCGGCATCCCGACCACCTGCCCTTTTTGCAGGCACCCCACGATATACCGCACACGATCCGCTTCCGGCTCATCCGGATGCAGGCGCAACATCTCTGCCGACACGGCTTCTCCAACTTTCAATGATTCGGACGCCCGCCGCTACAATCGTCCCCGTGCACCCGGAACTCCAGGCGCGTATCAGGATTGTACAATCCCCCGCGAACCGCTGGGTCAAGGCGCTGCGGGCCGCCGTGCGCCGCCCGCCCGCGCTGGGCGAGCGCGGGG
>CAXTSB010000099.1:10154-12801 GCA_964246845.1 uncultured Acidobacteriaceae bacterium | reverse complement strand
CATCAGGCTTGCTTTCTCGGTCTCGACCGGCGGCAGAAGCGCGGCCAGGGTGGCCCGTTGCGCCAAGGCCGTCGCGATGTCGGCCTTGGTGGCGACCCCGTTCGCGACCTGGTCTTTGATCAGCAGGAGGTCGCGGTCGGCGATGCCCAGGCTTTCGCGCAGTACGCGTTCGCGGGTTTGCGCGCCGCGCAGCTGCATGTAGTCCTGCGCGAGCTCGGCGGCGGCGGCCAGCGCCAAGCCCCGCCGGTCTTCCACCGCGGCGTCGCTTTCAGCCTGCGCGGCCTCCGCCAAGTGCCGCAGACGGCCGAACAAATCCAGGTCCCAAGAGCTTTGGAGCGCGTCGCTGAAAAAGTTGTATTCGTTTGACGCGCCCGGCGCGGGCTGGAGCAGCGAGATGAAGCCTTGCGGGCTTTGCCGGGTGCGGGCGTAGGCTGCCGATCCGCCGATTTGCGGCAGCGCGGCCGAGCGGACGACCTTCTTTTCCGCGCGCGCCTGCTCCACGCGCTCGGCCGCGGCGCGCAGGTCGAGGTTTTGCTTCGCCAGCCGGTGGATGAGCGAGGACAGCTCCCCGTCGTGGAAGCTGTCCCACCAGCTCAGGTCCACCGCGCCGCCGAAGGTCGTGCTTGGGACATCGGCAGGCTGCGGCGCGAACGCGGGCGGGCTTTGGACCTTGGACGGTGAATAGCGGGGGCCGACCGTGCAGCCGGCGAGCACGAGGCAAGCGAAGGGGGCGAGCCGCTTCACCGCGCGGTCACCGGCGGCGCGGCCGTTCCGCGACGGGTTTGCTCGCTCACCACCGGCGCCAGCCCCGTGTCGATAAAGGTTTCCACGTTCAAGCCGACCCGGAGCAGCCCCGCGAGCGGCTGGCCCGGGTCGACCAGGATTTTGACCGTGAGCCGCTGCACGATCTTGGTGAAGTTGCCGGTCGCGTTCTCCGGCGGGATGGCCGAAAATGTCGCGCCGGTCGCGGGCGCGAGCGAGTCCACATGTCCGTGGAGGTCGATGTTGTACGCGTCCACATGGATGCGCACATGCTGGCCGGGCAGCACGTGCGTGAGCGCGATCTCGCGGTAGTTCGCGTCGATGTACACGTGCTCGAGCGGAACGACGCTCATCACCGGGCTCCCGGCCGCGATGTAGTCACCCACCTGCACGGTTTTCTGGCCGACGGTGCCGTCGAGCGCCGCCGCCACGCGCGTGTAGCTCAGGTTGAGCCGCGCCTGCCCGAGCATGGCTTCGTCGCTCCGCACCTGCGCGCGGGCGGCGGCCTGCTCGGATTGAAGAAACATCGTCTGCTGCCGAGCGGCCAGGAGACCCGCCTGTGCGCCTTGGAGGTCGGCCTGCGCTTCCTTCAGGGCCGCTTCGGCCTGCTGCCGGTTCTGCACGGTACCCGCGCCGGTTTGGGCCAGGTTCGCGTAGCGGCGCAGGTTCTGCTCGGCAAGCGTGATGCGTGCTTGCGCCGAGGGCACCGCAGCCGCGGCCTGCCCGATCAGCGCGGGCTGCCGGCTCAGGTTGGCCGCCGCTGTGTTGATCCGGGCGCGGTCGCGCTGGAGATTGGCCTCGGCGTTCGCGACCGCCGCCTCTTGGTCGCGCGGGTCGAGCTCCAGCAAAAGCTGACCGGCGCGCACGGCCTGGTTGTCATCGACCGGCACCTGGATCACCTGCCCCGCGATGCGCGGCGCAACCGTGGCATAGTGCCCGGCGACGCGGGCGTCTGTTGTTTCCACTACCGCGCTCGGCTTGTAAAGCCGCAGGAGCACCAGGGTGATAAAGCCGAGAATCACTGCCCCGCCCACAAACCACGGCCATAGCGGTTTACGCTTCGGCGCGGGCTTAGGCTTCGGTTTCGGCGGCGTGAGCGGCGCGCCGGGCGGCATCTGTTCGGCCATCCCGCCCGCCTACTGCTTGGCCAGCGCGATGCGCGGCGGGTAGGTACGCTCAGTGAGCACCCAAAGCACGATTATCAAGAGCACGGTGAGGCCGCCGATGATGATGAACTGATCGGAAAAGGTCAGCACCGCTGTTTGCTGCTGCGCGACCCCGTTCAGCTCGCGCAGGCTCATGGGGCTGCGCGGTGCGCCCGAAGCCAACAGCGGCGTGGGATAGATGCCGGGTGCGCCCCGGCCTTGGATGAGGCGGAAGCGATCCAGCCCGAGCTGGTCCGCGATGCGGTCGGAGTGCAGGTGCCCGCGCAGCCGCGCCACCAGTGTCAGCAGCCAAGTGCCGGCGGCTTCGGTGACCGCGCGCGGCGTGTTGACGAGCGCGGTCGCGAGCGGCCCTTCCTCGGGCTTGACGACGTTGGTTGCAAACATAAGCAGCGGCATGACCACAGCGGCTTGTCCGACGGCTTGAAACCCTTGCCACAAATAAAACTGCGCCCGGTTCCAGTCTGAATCGAGATACGAGTCGCCGATGCACGCGGTCAGGATGCAAAGGAGGCCCGCAAAGCTGACCCATCGCGCGTCGACCCACTCGATGTTGAGGATCACAGCCATGAGCGGCAGCAAAAGGAGCTGTGCCAGTGCGATCTCGGTTGTGATGAGCTGTGCCTCAAGCGGCCGGTATCCCTGCACTTGTTGGAGGTAGCCGATCGGGATAGTCGATGAAGAAACGCTGATGATGACAAAGGTCCCGAGCGCCGCTGCAC
>CAXTSB010000099.1:544-10144 GCA_964246845.1 uncultured Acidobacteriaceae bacterium | reverse complement strand
GCGAAGTTGCGCCGGCCCAACAGTTGCAGCTTCAACAGCGGCAGCGGATGAAACCACTCGTTGAGCAGAAGCAGCGGGATGCACACGGCGCTGACCAGCGCGAGCACGCAAATCCAGCGCGCATGAAACCAGTCCACGCGGTCGCCTTGGATCAGCAGAGTGGTGAGCGAGCCGAAGCCCGCGGCCACCAGCAGCGCGCCGCGCCAATCGAACAGCTTGAGCCGCTCCCACCGGTACGGCTCGCCCGGCATACCCTGCCATACCAGCAGAAACGCGAGCGTGTCGAGCGGGACGGCCTGGTAGAACACGAAATGCCAGCCCACATAGTCGGTCCACAAGCCTGCGGCGGCCGCGCTCAGGTTGGGGAACAGGGTTGCCGTCAGCCCGTAGCCGGCCAAGCCGAACAGCCGGATCGGCGGCCCGAGCGCGCGGAGTGCCGAGGTGATTAAAAGCGGAATCGTCAGCCCCGTGGACAAGCCCTGCAGCGTACGCAGCGTGTACAGCCAGGGCAGATTGGAGTGAAGCGGGATGAGCACGGTCACCGTGCAGGCCAGCACGATGGCGAACAGCGCGAACCGCCGCAGCGACACGGTGGCGGCCCACCACGCGCCGATGGACATGCCCAGGACTTCGCCCGACGAGTACAGGCTGGTGAACCAAAGCCCGGCGTCGTGCGACACGCCGAGGTGGCCCAGGATGTCGGGCATGGCGAGCGAGGAAAGCGCGCCGTTCAGCTCCACGCTGAGCGCGGCGACAATGACTCCGGCGAGGCCGATCAGTGGTCCCTTGTTCACTCGTCTTTCACCCCGCCGCAGCTCCTTTCCCGCACAGGTAGATGCAAAACGGCTTACAAGGCGTGGTCCCGCGTTTCCGGGATGGTGAGCAGCCCGACGAGGGTGAGCGCGGCCGAAGCCGTGATGTACCAGCCGACCGCTTGGAGCCCGTACCGCTTGGCCAGGTACAGCGAAATATACGGCGCGAGCGATGCGCCCAGGATGCCTGCGAGCGAAAAGGCAAGCGACGAGCCCGTGTAGCGCACCGGGGTCGGGAAGAGCTCGGCCAGGGCGGTGCCGAGCGGGCCGTACGCGAAGCCCATGAGTGAAAAACCGAGCGTCAGCATGGCTGCCGTGCCCCACGACCCGGCTGTAAACAAAGGCGCGAACGCGAAGCCGAACAGCCCGATGAGGATGGTGGCGAGGAGAAGAATCCGGCGGCGCCCGCGCTCGGCCAGCTTGCTTGCGAGCGGAATGCCGAGCGCGAAGAAGACGATGGTCGCGAGTTGGAGGCGGAGAAAGCTGCCCCGGCTGTAGCCGAGCGCGGTGGTGCCCCAGGTGAGCGTGAACACGCTCAGCGTATAGAACATGACGAAGTTCGCCAGGCATAGAAGCACGCCCGAGGTAAGCGCGCGCCAATGGCGTGTCACGACGATGCCGACGGGAACGCGCACAGCCTCCTTGCGTTCGAGCGTTTGCCGAAAGGCGAGCGTTTCGGTTAACGCCAGCCGTACATAAAGCCCGACAAACACAAGCACGGCGCTCGCAAGGAACGGCAGCCGCCAGCCCCAGGCAAAAAACTGCCGATCGGTCAGGAAGCGCGACAGCAGCAAAAACGCGCCGCCCGAAAGCAGAAAGCCCAAAGGCGCGCCGAGCTGCGGAAACATGCCGTACAGGGCGCGCCGGCCCGGCGGGGCGTTCTCAACGGCTAGCAGGACGGCACCGCCCCACTCGCCGCCCAACCCCAGGCCCTGCCCGAACCGGCACAGGGCCAACAGGGCGGGCGCAAGCAGCCCGAGTGTGCGGTAGGTCGGCAGCAGGCCGATGACGATGGTGGACAGCCCCATGCTCAACAGCGCCAGCACCAGGGTGCGCTTGCGCCCGATGCGGTCGCCAAAATGGCCGAACAGCAATGCCCCGACCGGCCGCGCGAAGAACGCGACGCCGAAGGTCGCGAGCGAGGCCAGCGTCGCCGTGCTCGGGTTCGGGAAGAACAGGCGCGGAAACACCAGCACCGCGGCGGTCGCGTAGATGTAAAAATCGAAAAACTCGATCGTGGTGTCGACCAGGCTCGCGAAAAGAATCTTGGCTGCGCTGTTCGCGCGGATGAGCTCGGTTTCCATCCGCCTCATTCTAAGTGTGTTTTGAAGATAGAATGCGGCTGGAAAGCGAAGGAGCATGCGTGCGCGGATTTGTTTTGGGAATGGCGATGATGTGGGCGGGTACGGCGTGGGCCGCCGAGCTGCCCGCGCCGGTGGAGCTTTCGACGGGTTGGCAGCTGGAGGACGCGGCCAAGATACCGGAAGCGGGCGCGGCGGTGTCCTCGGCGGCTTTTAACGCGCAGGCCTGGATGAAAGCGACCGTGCCCGGTACCGTGCTCACCAGCTTGGTGAACGACGGCGTGTACCCCGAGCCGTTGTACGGCGAAAACATGCGGCCGATCCCAGAAACGCTGAACAAAACGCCCTGGTGGTACCGCACGGCGGTCACGGTCCCGCGCGGATACAAAGGCAAGGAGGTCGCGCTGAACCTTGACGGCGCGAACTACGCGGCGGAGGTGTGGGTCAACGGCACGCAGGTGGGTGCGATGAAGGGTGCGTTCCTGCGCGGGCGCTTCGACATCACACGCCTGGTCAAGCCGGGCGAAGCGGCCGTCATCGCGGTCAAGGTCAGCCCGCAGCCGCACCCCGGCGTGCCGCACGAGCACACCATCGCGAACGGCCTGGGGCTGAACGGCGGCGTCACCGCGACGGACGGGCCGACGTTTCTGTCCACCATCGGCTGGGACTGGCTGCCCGCCATCCGCGACCGAGATATGGGGCTGTGGCAGCGCGTGTACCTGAGTGCCACCGGGCCGGTGCGGGTTGAGGACCCGTACGTCACGACCGACCTGCCGCTGCCGCGTACGGACACGGCGGACGTTTCCGTAAAAGCCACTCTGGAAAACCTGACCGACCGCGCACAGACCGGGACGCTCCAAGGCTCGTTCGGCACGGAAAACTTTTCGCGGCAGGTCACGGTCGCGCCGCACAGCAAGCAGGCGGTCGCGTTCGACCCGCGGCATGTGGCGAACCCGCAGCTGTGGTGGCCGAACGGTTACGGCCCGCAGAACCTCCAGCAGCTGCACCTGCACTTTGTCCAGAAGGGAAGCGATTCGGACGCGCTCGACACACAGTTCGGCATCCGGAAGATCACCTACGGCGGGCAAGACGCGCTGACGATTTCCGTGAACGGCGTCAAAGTATTCATCCGCGGCGGCGACTGGGGCCTCGACGAGGGCTTGAAGCGCATCCCGCGCGAGCGGCTCGACGCGGAAATCCGCATGCACCAACTCGCGAACCTGAACATGATCCGCAACTGGGTGGGCCAAAGCACGGGCGAGGACTTTTACGCGCTGTGCGATAAGTACGGGATCCTGGTGTGGGACGAGTTCTTCCAACCCAACCCGCTCGACGGGCCCGACCCGGACGACTTGCCGACTTACCTGGCGAACGTCCGCGATAAGCTGCTCCGCTTCCGCAACCACCCCTCGATCGCGCTGTGGTGCGCCCGTAATGAGGGGCCGCCGCCGCCCGAGATCGACGCGGAGCTGCGCAAGCTGCTGCCCGAGCTCGACCCGGTGCGGCTGTATCAGCCGAGTTCCACGGACGGGCGCGGGGTGATCTCGCACGGACCGTACTACTGGCGCGAGCCGCGCGCGTTCTACGTGTACGACGCGCCGTTCAAGACTGAAACCGGTTCGGTTTCCGTGCCGACGCTGGAGTCGGTCCACGCCATGATGCCCGAGCAAGATTGGGAGCGGATCGACGACGCCTGGGCCGAGCACGACCTGGCGCGCGGTGCGCAGCATGGCGATACTTACCCCTACGTGCTGGCGGGGCGGTACGGGCGCGTGGCCAACCTGGCCGACTTCGTACGCAAGGCGCAGCTGATGAACTACGAGGCGTTCCGCGCGATGTACGAAGGCCGCAACGCGAAGCTGTTCGCGCCGGCGACGGGCATCCTGACCTGGATGAGCGCGCCGGCGCAGCCCAGTTTCGTTTGGCAGCTTTACGCGTACGACCTGGACCCGAACAGCTCGCTGTACGCGGTCAAGTCCGCCGCTGAGCCGGTCCATGTGCAGATGAACGAAGCCACGGGCGGGCTTGAGGTGGTCAACAACCGCCCCGAGCCGGTCAGCGGCACCGTCCACCTGTCCATCCTGAACACCGCGCCCGAGGAGGGCGAGACCAGCATTTCGGTGCTGGAACAGGATTTTCCGGCGAACGCGCAAGCCGACTCAGTCGCGGAGCTCGGGGCTGTCCCGGTCCCGGAAAAAGCCTCGGGCGTGTACTTCATCAAGCTCGAGATGAAAGCGGCGGACGGTGCGGTGCTTTCGCGCAACTTGTACTGGAAGGCCAAGCCCGCGCAGGGAGATGACCTGTCGTCCTTGAACGGCATGAAAACGGTGCAGCTGACGGGCAGCGTGGCCCGGCATGACGCAAACGGGCGCGTGCTGCTCGATGTGACCCTGCGGAATCCGGGGCAGACGGTCGCGCTGATGACGCACCTGCAACTGCGCCGGGGCGCGGGCGGCGAGCGTGTGCTGCCCGCGTACTTTTCTGACAATTACCTGTCGCTCGCGCCGAGCGAAAGCCGGACCGTGACGGTCGATGCGGCGCAAGCGGACCTGAAGGGAAGCCAACCGGTGATTTCGGTGGACGGGTGGAACGTGGATGTCGCACCGGGCGAGGGATTGGAGGCAAACGCGGCCGCGCGGGTGGACCATTGGCCCGCGACCGGGCTGCCCATGATCACGGCCGGGCTCGCGGGCAAGCCGTGACGCGGCCTTTCCAGGCCGTCTACGGCTTTCCCGCGCGAAGCGCCTCGTGCAGAACCATTTTCAGGTATGTCTGGTAGCGCAGCCCCTTCGCGGCGGCCTGCTCTTTCGCCAGAGCGATGTCGGCGGGGTCGAGGCGGATGGTGGTCGTCGGCAGCGGCTTACGCACATAGGCAGCAGCCCGCAATTTTCCGGCACCGGCAGCTTTCTCGAAAGCCTCGAACAGCTTATCTTCCTGGGTCGGCCACCATGCCGCTTCCTCGGCTTCCGTTGCGAACTCCGGTACCTCTATCTTCAGGTCGAGGCCGATGTTTTGAGGTTTGTCCACAGTTTCCTCCATCTTTTGCTTGCTTTCCATGCCGTGACAACGCGCACGGCACCCGACCGGAGAGTCGTGACTACCAGGGGAACTTGTGCCTCTCCAGTCTTCCCAAGAAATACAGTGCGCACCTCGGTGCCGCGCATATTTGATCTCAGAAAGACCGGATTGTTCAGCAGGGCTTCTTCGGCCTGCTCGGGGGTAATGCCATGGGCGGCTATATGTTCAATAACTCGCTCGATCCCACTCGAACTCCAATGGATGCGCGATCAGGTAGTTGTACATGCTTTGTAGCTACGAAGCAAGTCTCTCGTTGTTTTCAGCGAACATTGGAGCAGGCGAAGGAGGCCGCACAATGGTGCCCATGAAGGCTTCCCCGCTCGCCCCCTTTCTGCTTGCCGCCGCCGCGTTCGCCCAACAACCGCCCGACCCGCAACTCGGGCGCACGGAGGAGATTCAAGCACTGCGCGCGGAGCTTGCGCGCATCAACACGAGGCTGGACGCGCTTGAGAAGGTAGACAGCGCGTCCGGGCCGGATGCACCGCAGGGGCAGGCCGCCGTTGAAAACCTGCGCATGGCGGCAGCAGAGCTTCAGCCGCTGCCCGTTCTCAAGAAGGAAGACGCGCCGACGCTGCGGTTTTTCCGCGACACGACTCTGAACTTCGGAGTCGACGGCTACTACGGCTACAACTACAACCAACCCGCCGGACGAGTGAATCTCCTGCGCGCGTATGACGTGAGCAGCAACAGCTTCAGCATCAGCCAGGCCAACCTGATTTTCGAGAAGCTGCCCACGCCCGAAGACCGCGCCGGCGGGCGCATCGACCTGCTGTGGGGGCAGGCGACGGAAACGCTCGGCGGCTCGCCCGTGAACGAGCAAAGACCCCAGGTGTGGCGCAACCTATTTCAGGCGTACGGCAGTTATCTCGCGCCGGTCGGTTCAGGCCTTGAGCTCGACTTCGGTAAATTCGCGAGCTCGCTCGGCAACGAGGGCAACTATACCAAGGATCAAGTCGCCTACTCCCGCGCGTACAGCTTCAACTTTCTTCCGTTCTACCACACGGGCCTGCGTGCGATATATGCCTTCACCCCAAAGGCGAGCCTCACTTATTTGCTGGTGAACGGCGCGCAGCAAACCGAGGACCTGAACAGCGATAAGTCGCAGGGCTTTCTTTGGACGCTCAAGCCCGCATCGTCATTGACATGGAACGTGAACTACTACTTCGGGCGGGAAGGCCGGGATACCCCGCTGACCCTGAACCCGGGATTGCCTATCTTGCCGACGCAGGCCGGCTTACCGACGGCAAACATCACCCCCGCGCCCGACGGACGCGAACATATCTTCGACACCTATGCGAACTGGACCGCGACGAAGCACCTGACTCTGTTCGGCGAGGCCGATTACGTGCTGAACCGCGGCTCCAGGGAGCAGCAGCCCGGCCGCGTTGTCATCGGCGCGTTCTACGCCAAGTACGCGCTTCCGCGGGGTTGGTACGCCGCCGGCCGCGTGGAGTATTTCGACGACCGAGGCGGCCTGTTCAGCGGTACGACGCAGGCGCTCAAGGAGATCACCGCCGTTGCCGACCGGCAGCTTGCGCCGGGGTTCCTGATGCGCGGCGAATACCGGCGGGATTTCGGAAACCGGCCCTTTTTCCTGAGCCAAACGCCCGGCGTGCTCAAACCCGCGCAAACCACCACCACCCTGGGCCTGGTGTATTGGTGGGGAACCAAGCAGGGCGCCTGGTAGCAGCCCTAGCGCATGACCTCCAGCGCGAGCACGCACAGCACCGGCTCGCCCGCCGGAAGGCGGCACAGCCGCTGGTGCAGCAGGAACGCAGCATCGGGCGCTCCGCCGCGCCCGGGCACGGTCACCTCGATGTCCGACCGCTCGCCGGTTGCGAACACATGCTCCTCGGCGGCGTGGATGCGCTCGGCGACCGAGACCGGCCAAAGGTCGAAGCTGGTGCGGCCCAGCCATTCGGTTTCGCTGACGCCGAAGCGCGCGGCCACGGGGCCGTTATAGAAAAGCAGGCGGTGTTCGCGGTCCTTGGTATAGCACGGGAAGGGCAGGCTTTCAGCGAAGGTGGTGAACAGAAGGTCGTTTTGCGCCGCTTGCTCCAACGCGAGCTCGGCGGCCCGCCGCCGTAATCGCAGCTCCAACCTGGCGTTGACCTGCCTTCCCAGCAGCGTCAAGGAGCGGCTTTGCCAAGGCTTGAGCTCGCGGCGCACGGAGTCGATAACGCACAACGCCCCGACCTTGTCGCCGGTGGGGGTGTACACCGGGAGGCCGGCATAAAAACGGATGCCCGGCTCCCTCACGACAAACCGGTTCGCGCTGAAGCGCTTGTCGGCTTGCGCGTCCTTGACCACGAACAAGCCGTCCTGGCGCACCGTGTGGTCGCAAAACGTATCGCCGCGGGGTACGCTGGGTTCGCAGGCGCCGACAGAACCTTTGTGGAACTGCTCGTCGGCCCCGAGAAGCGTGACCAAGGCCACAGGCGTGGAGCACACGGACGCGGCCAGTTCGGCGAGATCGTCAAAGTCGCCTTCCGACTCGGTGCCGAGCACATCCAGGATTTGATCCGGGTAGGCGATCGGCTGGTTGAGTCCGGGAACGGGCGGAGCGGGCAGGATTGGACTTTCAGACAAGGGACCTCTGGGGGAAGCGGGCGGCCGCTCCTGAGACGGAGATGGCTGGTGTGGTGTTTTGATACTATCAACGCCCGGTTCCCCGCCGTCAACGGATTCGCGCCGCAGCATCGAACAGGGCATGTTCTCTCACAACACCAAAGATCCGCTCGCGAAGTGGGCGCTCGCCCAAACCTGGACCGCGCCCGCCGAAAAGCCCGTCCGCGACGCGGTGCACACGGCGTTCGGCAGCCTGGGCCGCACGGGCCATGTTCTGCGCAACGCGCTCCACGGTACCTGGCTGCACCAGCCGCTGCACGCCATTTTGGTCGAAGTGCCGATCGGCGCATGGACCGGCACGGTCCTGTTCGACGGGCTCGCCGCCTGGAACGGGAGCAAGGCGATGGACGCTGCGGCCGATGCAACGCTTGTGCTGGGGCTGGTCGGCGCGCTCGGCTCGGCCGCGGCCGGCATCAATGACTGGGCCGACACAAAAGGCGATGCTGCGCGCATCGGCGCGGTCCACGGCTCGCTCAATGCCGCCGTGCTGGGGTTGTTCGGCGCGTCCTGGGTGCTGCGCCGCCGCGGAGCCAAGCGGCGCACCGCGGCCCGCGTGTTGTCCGGCCTGGGCTTTCTCGCGCTCGGGCTTTCCTCCCACCTGGGCGGCAACCTGGTCTACGAGCAAGGGGTCGGCGTGCAGGACCGCAAGCCCCTGCGCTGACGGCCTTCCGCGCCCCTCCTCCCACGAAAGTCGTACCCTGCCGCTTGATTCGTTGTAGGCTTGGTTGGGCGCGGCGAAATGCCGGGAAAGGAGTGAACCCGTTTCGGCGGGCGGTGCGTTCCATGGATAGGCAGCTCACAGGGCAAGGCGGAGGAGAGAATGACATCGCCTTGATCCGGCGTATCGCGGCCGGAGACCAGCCTGCCATGGTGGCGCTTTTTGACCGGCATTCCTCGGTGGTATACGCAGTGGCGCTGCGCGTCCTGAGCGATCCGGCCGGCGCTGAAGACGTGATGCAGGATGTGTTCCTGCGTATCTGGCGCAAGCCGCCGGTGGTGGACGCGCCCTCCGGAAGCCTGGCGGGCTGGTTCGCGGTGCTGGCGCGCAACCGCGCCATCGACCAGATGCGCCGTCGGCGTGACACAGACCCGTCCGAGGACGCGGATCTGATTTCGCCCTCGGACGTGGAAAAAGAAGGGGAGCACCGCATCCTGCTGGAGCGGGCGCGCGCCATGATGGGCCACCTGCCCGAGGAACAGCAGACGGTGCTCAACCTGGCGTTTTTCGACGGGCTCAGCCATGCGGAGATCGCGCAAAAGCTCGGCTCTCCGCTCGGCACCATCAAAACGCGGCTCAGGCGCGCTGTCCTGACGCTGAGAAAGGCGGCGCAAGGGTGAGCGGTCAAGAGCACATCCAACCGGAAGACCTTGCGCTGTACGCTCTCGGCGCACTCGCGCCCGAGGAGGCTGCCGCTGCTCGCGCGCACTTGGGCGGCTGCGGCCTGTGCTCGACGGAGCTTGCCGCCATCCGCCGCGACTTCGGCGCGTATGCGCTTGCCGTGGAACCGGTGGAGCTGTCCCAAGGCGCGCGCGACCGCTTCCTGAAGAAGCTGGGGCGCGGGAAGCGCCCGGTGGACGCGCCGGCCGGCCCGCGCCGGTCAGTTCCGCGACGGTCTTTGGCGCCGGCCCTGGCTTGGGCGGGGTGGGCCGCTGCGGCCGTTGCCCTCATCGCGCTCGCGGGTGTGGAAAAAAACCGCGGCGAACTCCAAAATGCCTTGCGGTCGGAGCGTGCGGTTTCCGCCCGTTCACAAGCCGAAGCCGCGCGCGGCGCCCGCATCCTC
>CAXTSB010000099.1:0-534 GCA_964246845.1 uncultured Acidobacteriaceae bacterium | reverse complement strand
AGTGCGGGTGACTCTGAGCGTACCGAAAGCGCCGACGCCGCCCTCGGCACGGGCGACCTACGCCCAATCCATCGGCACCCTGCTGCTCCAGGCAGGCAACCTCCAGCCGCTGCCGCCGGGCAAGGTGTATGAGCTGTGGATCATTCCCGCGGACGGCGGCAAGCCGATCGCCGTCGGAACCTTTGCGCCGGACCCGCACGGCAACGGCAGCCTCCTCGCGCCGGCCATTCCCGGTGCCGGGGCTGCAAAGGCATTCGGCATCACGGCGGAGCCCGAGGGCGGTTCGCCCGGCCCGACCCTGCCGATCCTTCTGGTCGGCACGCCCTCATAGCCCGCTTATTACTTCGGTAACGTATCGAGGGTTGTCCAAGCCGAGGACAACCCTTTTTCCTTGCATCGGAACATCCATCCTTTGCTGTAGAACGTTACCCATATAACCGGCGCGGGGCGGGAGCGACCGCGCCCGGAAAGAAGGCTATGAAGATTCCAGGGACAGTGACAGGCAATACCGTTTCGCGCCGCAAGTTCTTGCGC
>CAXTSB010000098.1:0-12825 GCA_964246845.1 uncultured Acidobacteriaceae bacterium | reverse complement strand
CTGCCCGTGCTTGCCGCCTCGGCCGTGCTCCTGCTCGCCCCCGCCCTGCTCGCGATTGCCGTCCCGGCCCGCCGGGCGTCGCTGCTCGACCCGGCGCGCATGCTCCGGCGGGAGTAGAACTTCCGCCGAAGGCCGGTTGGCTCTTTCTGATCGGCTTGATGGAGCACGTGCACGGCTTGCATGCTGCCGTGTACTGTCCTGCCGCAAGCATTCCACCCGGGAAATCTCCGCTGTACGGTACTTCGGTAATGAGCGCTGCCCTGAACGAATTTGGCTGAAGTGCCGATAAAGAAGGCGCAGCCGACACTCACGGGACAGCACACGGTCGCCCGGCAGGGCTTGAAATCGACGCCCTGCCTGCGATGCGCGAGCGCCCGCGCCGGCAAGCACTGTTGCGCAAGGGAGCTCTTATGCGGAAAGCCGTATTGCCGTTTCTTTCCTGCTTGATCTTTACAGCAGCACCTCGGCTGCATGCGCAGTCCAATGTCACCACTTGGCGCTATGACGCGACCCGCCAGGGCCAAAACACCCGCGAAACCCAGCTCGCCCCGGGCAACGTGAACACGGCCAGCTTCGGCAAGCTGCGCTCCTTCGCAGTGGACGGCTCCGTCTACGCGCAACCGCTCTATATGGCGGCTCTTCCCATCGCGGGCGGCACGCATAACGTCGTCTATGTCGCGACAGAACATGATTCCGTGTACGCATTCGACGCGGATGGGAACCAGACGCTCTGGCAGGCAAGCCTGATCGATCAGGCGCACGGGGCGGCGGCGGGCGCGACCACGGTGCCGAACGGCGACGTGGGTTCTTCCGACATCGTGCCCGAGGTCGGCATCACCAGTACGCCAGTGATCGACCCGGCGGCCAAGACCATATATGTCGTCGCGAAGAGCAAAGAGAACGGCAGCTACGTTCTCCGCCTCCATGCGCTCGACCTCGCGACCGGCGCGGAGCGTCCAAACAGCCCCGTCGTGATCGGGGGTTCGGTGCCGGGCAACGGCAGCGGCTCGTCCGGCGGGCAGGTCGGCTTTGCGCCGAAGCTCGCGTTGCAGCGCGCCGGGCTGCTCCTCTTGAACGGCCATGTGTATTTCGCGGCGGCTTCGCACGGCGACAACGGACCGTACCACGGCTGGGTGTTCGCCTACGACGCGGTGAGCTTGCAGCAGACCGGCATCTACTGCACCAGCCCGAGCGGCGCGGAGAACGGCATCTGGATGTCCGGCGCGGGTCTTGCGGCGGACACAAACAACGGGCCGGGGCGCATGTTCATCGCGAACGGCAACGGCAGCTTCAACGCCGCCGTTCCTTACTCAAACGCGCAAAGCTTTGGGGACGGGGTGGAAGCGCTCGACGTGAGCGGCGGGGGTTTGCGGGTTTCGGACGCCTGGGTGCCCTATGACCAAGACTATCTGTCGCGCGCCGACCTTGACCAAGGTTCGGGGGGCGTTCTGATTCTTCCCGACCAGCCCGGCGCTCACCCGCACGAGTTGATCCAGGTCGGTAAGATCGGCCGCATCGAGGTGCTTGACCGCGACAACCTCGGCGGCTACACAACGGGCAGCAACAACATCGCGCAGGAAGTCGCCGGGCAGACGGGCGGGTTGTGGAGCACCCCGGCCTACTGGAACGGCAGCGTCTACTTTTGGGGAAGCGGGGCCACCCTCAAGCAGTTCTCGCTGGCGAACGGCCGCTTGAGCACAGCGCCCATCTACCGCGGTCCTGAAACCTCGTCCTTCCCTGGGGCAAGCCCCGTTGTTACTTCGAATGGTACGGGCAGCGGGGTGCTTTGGGCTATCCGCTCGGACGGCTACACCGGCGGCAACGCGGCCGTTCTTGAAGCCTACGACGCAACCAACGTATCGCGGCTGCTCTATACCAGCTCGCAGATGGGTTCGCGCGACGTCGCGGGCGCGGCGGTAAAGTTCACGGTGCCGCTGGTTGCGAACGGCCAAGTCTACGTCGGGACGCAGCATGAGGTCGACGTGTACGGCCTTTTAGCGCGGCCGACGCCCGTGACGCCGCTTCCGAGCTTCTCACCCGCGCCCGGCAACTACACCGCCGAGCAAGTGGTCACTATCTCGGACGCGCTGCCCGGGGCCGCGATCCACTACACCATCGACGGCTCGACGCCGACCGCCAACTCTCCGCTGTATACGACTCCCATCCATATCGACAACTCGGTTCTGCTCCAAGCTTTGGCCATCTCAGCGGGAGCCGCCCAAAGCGGTGCGGCTGTCGGCATGTATACGATCGCGGGCGCGCCTACCATCAACTACCCGATGGGCTTTGCCTCGGTTGCCGGCCTTCAACTGAACGGCAGCGCGGTTCACTCGGACGACAGCCGCTTGCAGCTCACCACCGGCGGCTCTTACCAGGCAGGCAGCTTCTGGTACGCGACCCCGGTGTCGATCAGGAAGTTCACGACTGACTACACCTTCCAGCTGTCCGGCCCCGCGCCGATCGCAGACGGAATCACATTCACCCTTCAGGGTGTAGGGCCCGCGGCGCTCGGCGGATACGGCGGCGGTTTAGGCTACGGCTCGGACCATTTCGGCGGTCCCGCGGGCATTCAAAAGAGCATCGCGCTCAAGTTCGATGTGTACAGCAATGCCGGCGAGGGCAGCAACTCAACGGGCATATACCTGAACGGCGCGCCCCCGATCGGGCCTTCCAGCGACCTGACCCCTTCCGGGATCGTGTTGGCCTCGGGCGATATCATGGCCGTGCATGAAGCTTACGACGGCAGCACTTTGACGATCACGCTCAAGGACACCCTGACCGGCAAATCCCTCACCGGCTCGATCTCCGGTGATCTCACCCAGGTTGTCGGAGGACCCACGGCATACGTCGGCTTTACAGGCGGCACCGGCGGACTTACAGCGAGCCAGAAAATCCTGAGCTGGACGTTTAACTCGACGCCCTAAACCGGTAATGGATTGATGGAGAAGCGAGGAGGGCCCACGATGCGAACCCGAAGCAGTTGTATACAGCGTCGGCCCGGGCCCTCCGCTCCAGTCTGCTCCGTCAAATGACTCAAATGCGAGTACGAAATCCGAGCGGGAAGGCAGTTCTGTTCTGTGCCGGACTTCCTGAAGTCTCACAAAACTTTTTGGAATCGCGGGATGCGGATTCTCTGTCCTCATCAAGCAGTTGCTCGGCCTCGACGCGAAACCTGCGCCGGGGCCGAACCATTCACCGCAAACCCGCTGCTTTTATTCCTCCCGGAGCAGCGTGGCAGGGTCGACCTGCCCGGCCCGGCGCGCGGGCAGCCAGCCGGCCCCGGGTGCGAGCGCGGCCATGAAAAGGCCACGCTTCCAAGCACCACGGGATCAAGCGGGGAGGCCCCGTACACCACGTGCACAGGCAGGCGGCTTGCGCCGGCTCCCGTGCCGAGTGCGGGCGTGAGCACGACGGTGAGGACAAAGCCTAGCGGGCGGCGGAGTTGGCGCAAGGCGAAGCGGAGGTCATCCCAAGCGGCCATGATTGCGTTACTCCGATCTGAGCGCGATGACAGGATCTACCCGGGCCGCGCGGGAGGCCGGGACGGCGGCGGCAGCCGCGCACACCAGCAGCAGGGCGAACACGGCGAGCCCGAGCGAAAGCGGGTCGAGCGGGGTCACTCCGTATAGAAAGGCCTTGACCGCGCGCCCCGCGGGCCAGGCGCACAGGAGGCCCGCGCCGAGCCCGAACAGGACCATCCACGCCGCCTGCCGGAACACCAGCAGCACGGTTTGCCCGCGGGCCGCCCCGAGCGCGATCCGGATGCCGATCTCGCGCGTCCTTTGCGCGACGGACGAGGCAAGTACCCCGTAGATCCCGACCGCGGCGAGCAGAAGCGCGAGCAGCCCAAAGCCGCCCGCGAGCCGAAGCGCGAGCTTCTGCCGCGTGAGCGAGTTCGCAATGCTCTCCTCCATCGACGCAATCTGCATCTCTGCCATGTCCGGCGCGGCCTCCTTCAGCGCCGCCCGCAGCTCGCGCTCCAGCGCGGCTTGCGGAAGGGAGGAGCGCACCGCGAACTGCGGCGCGAGGCCAAGAAGGAATTGCGTCATAGGCGTCGTCTTTGGGAACTGCGCAAAGGGAAGATACACCGTCGGTACCGAGCGATTCGCCAAATTGCGCCCCGTAACCTGATCGGGAAGCACGCCCACAATGGTCAGAGGCGTTTTAACGAGCCGATTGTCGGTGCCGTCCGTAGCGTCGCTTGTAAATTCGAAAACGGCTCCAAGTACCCGGCGGCCTTGCAGGTAACGGCGCACGAAAGGTTCGTTGACCATGCACACCGGTTGCGAGCCTTCTGCATCACTGGCGGTGAAGGCCCGCCCTTGAAGCGGACGCACTTGGAGGACGCGGGTGTACCCGCTGTTCACGATTGAGCTATCGGTCTGCTCGGTTTGGTTCGCCGGACGACCCGCGATCTTGAACGTGTTCGTCATCGACAGATTGAAGTTTGTAAACGGGAGCGAGGTTTGCGTCGCCGCAGCTTCCACGCCAGGCAATGTAGCGAACCGGCTGAGCAGGCGCGTGTAGGTTTGCTTGAGCGCTAGGCCGGGCTCCTGTGGGTTGAGCGGTATCAGCGTGACCTCAGTGACATGGTGTGGGTCAAAGCCGAGCGGAGCCTGCTCCAACGCACGAAAGGTGCGGAGGAAAAGGCCCGCCGTGACGAGCAGCGCGCATGTAAGCGCAAGCTCAACCGCAATCAATGCCGATGGCACGCGCGAGCGCCGGGTGATCCGCCCGGCTTGCGTAACGGCCAGCCCGGCACCGGTGCGCACGACGCTCCATGCGGGTGCGAGCGCCGCCAGGATGCCGGTCAGGACCGCCAGGAATGCACAGGCTGCAAAGACCGCCGGATGCAGCGTTAGTTCGTTAAAACGGGGGAACTGAAGGGCGTAGGCGGTGCGCACGCCATGGATGACGGCGTCGGCGAGGACAAGGCCGAGCGCCGCGCCGAGAAGCGAAACTACAACACTTTCTGTCGCCAACTGGCGCAGGAGTCGGCCCCGCGTTGCCCCCAGCGCGGCGCGGACGCTGATCTCGCCCGTGCGATTGGCCGCGCGGGCAATCTGTAGGTTGGCGGCGTTGACGCAGGCAATGAGCAGGAGAAGCGCGCAGGCTCCGAGCAAGGCCAGCAGTGCGGGCTGCACATCACCTGTAATCATATCGCGGTAAGGGCGCAGGATCATTCTCCCGCGATTTTGCGGGTCAGGCCTGGCCGCATGAGCAAAAATAGCTTGCGCTTCAGCCAATGCCGTTGCAGGGCTGACACCTGGCTTCAGCCGCGCCGTCATACCAACGTTGGTGAACCCATGCACCTCTTCGCCCTTGGCATTTAAGGTCAGAGGCAGGTAGACGGCCTCGCTGCCTCCTGTAGATGGGAAAGAAAAGCCGGGCGGCATGATGCCGATGACGGTGTAAGCACGGCTGTTTACCCGAATCAAAGCACCAATGGCGCGATGGCTGCCGCCGAGCCGGTTCTGCCAAAAGCTGTCGTTGACCACTGCTGCTTGCGCGTGTGCATCTTGCGCCGTAAGAACCCTACCGAAGCGGGCTGAAACACCGGGCACCCTGAAGAAGTCAGGCTCAACTTGGACGACATCCGCAATGCGAGTGCCGTCCGGTGTTGTCACAGGCCCGATCAGGCTAGCCTGACCGGCAAAAGCTTCGATACTGTGCACACCGGCGCGGAGAGAGTCAAAATCGGTGAAAGTGAACCCGTCTGGCTGTCCGGTCGGGATGACGCGAGCCAGGCTGAACAACCGCTCCGCATGCGGTAGGGCCACGGGCCGGATCAGCACGGAGTCTACGATCGCGAGCATCGCGGTTGCCGCGCCCAGGCCGAGGGCGAGCGTGAGCACGGCGGTGAGAGCGTAGACGGGCGCGTTGCGGAGCTGGCGCAGGGTGTAGCGAAGGTCCTGCCAGAAACTGCGGAAGAAGGCGATAAGCGAAACCATGGGCGCGGGCTCCTGCCGGGTTCAGACCTGCTCCGGCATTTGTTCTTTTGGCAATTCAAGGGCCATCGTAAGTTACTGATTCTGCGTGCAACACCCCAGGAAAAGTGTCCGGAAATGGACAGTGTGTCCGATTCCGGACAGTGCGGGGCTGGGCGCTTGGAGGGTGTAAGCGGCGTCAGATTACAAAACGGTGGCATTTTGAGGAGCAAAGCGACGAAGGATCTGCTTTCCTTTGCAGTGCGGGTAAAGAGCAGATCCTTCACTTCGTTCAGGATGACACCTCATCCCTGTGAGGCCTGAGTGCTCGCCGCCTCGCACCCTAGGTGACCACTTACTCCCCTCCGCCCCCGATCGGCAGGTTCAGATCGGTTGCGTTCGAGCCGCTCGCGGACGGCATCTCCAGCCCGCCGCGCAGCCCGTAGTTTTGGAGCGCGGCGGCCGCGGACCACTCCCCTCCGAGCGCCTCCAGGTAGCCGATTTGCGTTTGAAACAGCGTGCGCTGCGACACCAGAACTTGCGGGTAGGCCTCGGCCGCCTGCTGGTACTTGAGCAGGTACAGCTCGTAAGCGCGGCGGGCGCGCGGGATCAGCTCGCCGCGGTAGCGCTCGGCGCTGAACCGCGCCGCCTGGTAGTCCTCGGCCAGCGGGGCGGCCTGGGCTTGAAGGGCAAGACGGGTGCGGTCCACCTCGGCCCTTGCCCGGCCAAGTTCCGCTTCCGCGGCCCCAATGTTGCCCCCGTTGCGGTTCCAAAGCGGCAGGTTCACACCGACCGAGGCAAAGCTTTGCGCGCTCACCGTGCGGCGCGGCGTTTCGACCAGGGTTTCGCCACTGTATTGCTCGCCCGCGCGCAGCAGGAGGTCCGGCACCGCCTCGCGCTTCGCGTCCTTGAGCCGCGCCTCGGCCACCCGCACTTCCTGCTCGGCGCGCTTGAGGGTGGGGCTGTTTGCCAGCACATCCGCGACCTGCTTTTCCACGTCGAGCGCGGGCGGGGTTTCGAGCTCTCCCCGGAGCGGCGAAGGCGGCAGCGCGGGCTGGTTCGCGAGCGCGGCCAGCACGCGGAAGTCCTGCAAGAAGGCCCGCTGGGCCGTGACGAACTCGATCTTGGCCTGCTCGGCTTCGACCTCGGCCTGCAGCACGTCGGGCGCATCCGCCTGGCCTACATTTTCGAGCTCGTGCGCGGTGCGGAGCGCATCCACCGCGACCCCGAGCAGACGCTGCCGCAGCACGGCAAGCGCCTGCGCCGTGAGCGCGGAGTAGAAAGCCTGCTCTACATCGTCGCGGACGCGGAACTGTTGGGCGGCTACCTCGATGCGATCCGACGCCGCCTGCTGCGCGTAGATGCCGCGCCGCAGGCCGAGCTTGCCCCCGAGCACCACCTGCTGCTGGAGGAAGCCGCCCTGCTCGCCGCCGCCGTACGCGCCGCCGCGGATTTGCTCGCCCTGGTAGCTGCCTTGCGGGTTGGGGTACAGCCCGGCCTGGCGCGCCTGGCCCTCACTTCGCGCGACGTATGCGCGGGCTTGAGCAAGGGTCGGGTTTCCTTTCTCGGCCGAATCGAGAAATATCTGCAGGTCCATGGGCGGACGTTTCGCGACCTCGTTCAACAGTTCCGGCGCGGGTATGTCGGTCCCGACGTGGAAGAACGGGTTTTCCGGCTCCTGGAGGTGCTCGGTATCGCGGGTGAGGGTTTGCGTCTGAGCGGGAGCAGGAGACGGGGCGGCCGGCTCGTCCATATGCATTCCGGGCATCGCGTCCTGCCCCCATCCCGCTCCCGCGCCCAGCAATGCGCCGGCCAGGAGGATGTATGTGCGTGTCATCACTCGATACTCCTATTCAGGCCGGCAAGGCCGCGTAAGGGTCGTTGGGCCGCTTAGCATCCCGCATGGCCGCGGTCACCTGCTCGTACATCTCCGGCGGGAGCACGCGGACAAAGGTCATCATGCCCTGCATATAGCCGCTCCAGCCGGGGCGCAGGCCGTGGTTCTCCGGGATGCGGAGCATCTTGGAAGTTTCCATGCCCATCATGGGCGACTCCATGTAGGCATCCTGCGGGAAGTTCGGGACCGCGTTCGCGTTGCGCGCGATGGCGCTGTTTGTTTCCCCGATGCCGTCCATGTTCATTGCCATCATGCTGCTCATCTGCTCGGGGCCGAGCGCGATGTGACCCTTGCCGGGCTGCATCTCGGCCATCATACCTTCCATGGAGGCGGTGGCGGCGGGCGCGGATAAGGGGCCGTTGGTGGTTGCGATGTCGGCGTTCGAGCCGAAGCCCATGCCGCGGCCCAGGCTGGTTCCGTAGTCCTCGCCGCCGGGCGCGCCGGGCTGGCCGTTCAGCATGCCCATGCCGTTGTTCATGTCTAAACCGGCAGGCTGATTTTGTGACGCGAACCCCCGGCTGATCAGCCCGACGTTCGAGCTCATCTGGTTCATCATGTGGTGCGGCAGGTGGCAGTGGAGCATCCAGTCGCCGGGGTTGTTCGCGACGAACTCGATGGCCCGCGCCTGCGCCACGCCGACGAGCACGGTATTGCCCGGCCACCAGCCGGCCTCCGGGATGCGCCCGGCCTCGGTCCCGGTCACGTGGAACGTGTGCCCATGGAGGTGCATGGGATGGTGATCCATGCCCAGGTTCACGAAGCGGATGCGCACCCGGTCGCCCAGGCGCACGATGAGCGGTGTAGCGGCCGGGCCAGAGCGCCCGTTCAGGGTCAGCCAGTTGTACTCCATGTTCATGGTGTTCGGCACGGTGTTGTTCGGCAGCACCGCGTATTCCTGGAGGTGCAGTACGAAGTCCTTGTCGCAGTGCGGCGTGTAGGGCTGCCGGGGGTGCATGATGAACGCGCCCAGCATCCCGGCCATCTCCTGCATGGCCATGTGCGAGTGGTAAAAGTAGGTCCCCTCCTGGTGGATGTCGAACTCATAGACGAACCGCCCGCCTGGGCGCACGGGAGCCTGGCTGATGCCGGTCATGCCGTCGAACGCGATGCGATCCTCGAAGCCGTGCCAATGGATGGAGGTGGGCTCGGGGAGCTGATTCTCGAACACGACCCGGATGCGGTCGCCTTGCGTGACCTGGATAGTGGGGCCGGGGGCCGAGCCGTTGTAGCCCCATACGTCGATGGTTTTGTTGGGGGCGATCTGCCGGCGGACGACCTCGGCGGTCAGCTTGAACACTTTCACACCGTTGTCGAGCTCATACGGCAGGTCGCCGATGTCGGTTGTGATGACGGGAGTGTTGAGAGCCGCGGGCTCGCGGGCTGCTTGGGCGACGAGTTTGTCGGACGCAAGGAGGCCCGCGCCCAGGCCGAGGGCGCTCTGGAGAAAGGAACGGCGGTTTGCCATGGAGTGTGCTCCGGGTGTGTGCAGCGACGTGGGGCGGCGCGCTCAAAATGGGCGCGACCGGACGCGACCGGGCCGGAGACTAGATGCGGAGCGGAGTTCTGAGCGGGACGGCTGGGTCGGGAGGTGCGGGCTTGTGAGCCGGGGCGGCCCAGCCCGCGAGTGCGAGCGGCACGGCTTGCACGTGCGCCTGCACCGGCGGGGCAGCCTGGTTTTGCTCGCCGGGCGCGATCAGGTCGGGCGCGCACACATGCGTCATGGGCGCGGCGTGGATGTGTGCTTGCGCGGGATGCATGGAGCAGTCGGCTGCGACGTGGCAGGCAGCGTGCGGGAGCGCGCACTGGGCGTCGCAAGCGGGCGCGAGGAGCCCAAGCGCCAGCAGCAGCACCGCCAACAAGCTTGCCCAGATGGAGCCGGTCCGCATACCCGTAAGATACGTGGGCGCGCGAAAGGATGCGTTTACGGGACCACACTCAAAAGCCCGCGCTCCACCAGCACGGGCGGACGCCGGTGGTGCGTGGCCTGCTCGTATGCATAGGCCCAACCTAGGAGGTCGCCGTCGCGCCAGGGCCGGGCGCTGAGCTCCAACCCGAACGGCAGCCCGCCGGGGTACCAGCCGCCCGGGACCACCACGGCGGGGACGCCGAGCATGTTCACCCAACCCGTGTCCGAGTGCGGGCCGCCGCTGATGCCGCCATCTTGCGGCAGGGTTTCATCCGGGGGCGGCATCTGCGTCGCGGGATACACGTAGCCGTCCAGGTGGAGGCGGTCGAGCGTGGCGACATAAAGCGCCAGCGCACGGGCGCGCGGGTTTGTGACATCTGCCGCGGCCCGCGGATTGGCGGCGAACGGCGGCTGCGGCGGCCCCAGGATGACCTCCGGCAGCGGATGGCCGGTTACGCGCGCGTATGCTTCCGCCGAGCGGTACTCAGGCGGCCCGTACTGCGCGAGAAAGTTTTCAGTCCCTTCGCGGATGTACGGCGCGGTCACGACGTGCGAGCAGGCCTCCGCAAAGGAGTCCGGCAGAATCGCATCGTCAAACATCACCGTCGCCCCGGCGGCGCGCAAGCCGTCAAGCGCCCGCAGGAACGCGGCGCGTGTTTCCGGGCGCAGCGGGATGCGGGCTTTCTCCCGCGCTTGCGGCGAGCTGCCGCCCTGGAATGGAATGCCCGTCCCGGCGAGGATGAACGCGGGCACTCCGAAGCGCTTGCCCTTGAGTGCGTCCGGCTTCAAATAGGCGGTGTACGGGCCTTTCTCAGCTTCGGCCGGCGGCGATGCCATCGCGTCCAGCGCAATCGCCGCATCGGTCACATCACGCGCGATCGGCCCGGTGTTGTCCAGCTGCCAGTCGAGCGGCGCGATGCCCTCAATGCTGACCAACCCGCGCGTCGGGAACACGCCCACGACCGCGCTCGTCGCCGCGGGCATGCGGATGGAGTTGCCGGTATCCGTTCCGTTGCCGAGCACCGCCATCCCTGCCGTCAGCGCCGTGACCGTACCGCCCGACGACCCTCCGGGCGAAAAGCGCACGTCATAGGCGTTGCCGGTGCGCCCCCACGCGGTCGAGCGGTTCGTATCGGACGCCGCAAAATCCGGCATGTTGGTTTTGCCCAAGATCACCGCGCCCGCCGCGCGCAGCTTGGCCACAATGGGCGCGTCGCGCGGGGCAACCAGCGTATGACCGGGCAGCTTGTACCCGGCCCAGCCGTCGCTCGTGACCAGCCCCTGGACGCTGGTGTTCTCCTTAATCACAATGGGTACGCCCCACAGCGGACCTTTCGGTCCGCCCTCGGCATCCTCACGCCGCGCGGTCGCGAGCGCCCCGGCCTCGTCAATGTCCTCAACCGGCGCGTACACCGGGTTGTAGCGGCGGATGCGCGCGAGGTGCCACCGTGTGACCTGCTCGACGGTGTAGGTCTTGGCGCGGTACAGCTCCTCCAAACGGGCCACCGTGACTTCCCGCATGTCATGGTCGAGATCGTGCCGCGCGCAGCCGAGCAGGGCGGGAACGAGCGCGAACAGCAGGGGGCGACGGATCATAGCTTGAGAAATACGCGCCGCCGATAGAGCACGGCAACCGGCACGAGGCACACCAGCACGAAAGCGAGCGAGTATAGGAGCGAGCCGAACGCCGGGTTCACGATCGGCATGAAGACGTGCGTATACAGCCACTGCTGGAGATTTTGCCGCGGGTGTACGTCGACGACCGAGATCAGCGACGCGAGCAGCTCGGAAAGCACATAGGCGGTGATCGCGTTCGTCCCCAGTATGACAAAGGGCGTCCACCCGCGCCCTTTCAGCCCCCGCACCTCGACCAGCAAAAACACCAGCCCCATCAGGAGCAGGCTCCATCCGCCCGCGTAGAGCACATACGAGCTGGTCCAGAGCTTCTTGTTGATCGGCATCTCCAGATTCCACAAAGCCCCCGAGAGCACCAGCGCCGTTCCCGCCGCGAGCAGCCCGAGGGCTTTCTCCCGCAGCCCGCGCACCCCGGTGATCCACACGCCGGCCAGCATGCCCAGGAGGGTGGTTGCCAGCGCGGGCGCGTCGCTCAGGAGCCCTTCGGGATCGCGCGTGCCCTCGTACAGTCGCCCGGGGAAGATATGCCGGTCGAGCCAGGCGACCGGGTTCAGGTCCGGGTCGAGCAGCGGGAAGTCGCGCACGGGAAAGCCGTGGCCCGGCACCGGCCCGAACCGCATCAGCGCCCAGTAGCCCGCGAGCAGCGCGGCCGCCGTCCAAGCCCACACGCCCACCCTGCGGGTAGCGAGCAGCAGCAAACTTGCGAGCAGGTAGCACACCGCGATGCGCTGGAGTACGCCGTAAATCCGGAGCGTTCCAAGGTGGAAGAAGGGGAACCCGTTCACGACCAGCCCGAGCAGGAACAGCAGCGCCGTGCGCCTGAGGATGTGCGGCAAAGCCTCCCGGGCTGTCCGCGTGCGCTTCGACAGCACGAGTGAAACGCCCACGAGGAGCAGAAACGTCGGAAACACCAGGTCGGTCGGCGTAAAGCCGTTCCATTGCGCGTGGTTCAGCGCGCGGTACGAGAGCTCGCCCGAGCCGTTGTTATTGACCAGGATCATGAACGCGACCGTGATGCCGCGCACAATATCGATGGAAAGCAGCCGTCCGGGCTTGTCGATCATGCTCCTCCTTCCGCCCGCTTCAGCAAGGCATCCGCGGCTGCGAACAGGTCGGGAACGGGCCGGGGCCCGCTCGGCTTGTAGGGGGTCGACAGCCAGGTCTGCTGCCAAAGATCGAGCGAAAAGTCGGCCTTGCTTCGCCGGGCTTCAAACCAGGCCCGCCAGCGCGCGGCGTAGTAGTCGCGGGTGAGCCCCGACCAGGCGCGGCAGGCGTAGTCAGAGAGCTCGGGCCAGCCCCAGGTCGTGATCAAGCGGCGGGCGTTCTCGTCGTAGTAGGCAGCCTCATCCGGAGCGGACGCGTGCGCGCGGGCCGCCCCGACCCAGGCTTCCAGCCGCCGGTCGGGCCGCAGGTGCAGGAGCGCGTCCATGTCCAGCATCGCTTCCAGAGCCGCCGTCATC
>CAXTSB010000097.1:0-12936 GCA_964246845.1 uncultured Acidobacteriaceae bacterium | reverse complement strand
GTAGTCATCAATCAAGCGGGTGAGAAAGAAAACTGCACGGCGGGCGGGGCGGCGGCAGCGCCTGCTCCGGCAGCCGCTGCTGAGGCAGCACCGGCGGCAAGCGCTGCTCTGGAGCCCGCGCCGGAGTCGCAGGCCGAAGCCGCGGCAACGGAAGCGCCGGCCGAAGGCCAGTAAGGATTTAGCCCGGGTTTTCGATTTCCCCGGGCCACAGGTTTGGCGGGGCAAGCTCGGGGTGCTGGTCTGGGCACATCGGAAACCGGGTTCGTCGGCGGCCAAGAAAAAAAGGAAGCACAACAGACAGGATCAAGGGAGAAGCAACATGGCGGATTTGGCGCAGTTGGAAGAACAGATTGTCGGGCTGACGCTGCTGGATGCGGCGGCGCTGGTGAGTCAGCTGGAAGAGCGGTTGGGTGTGTCGGCGGCGGCCGCGGCACCGGTGATGATGGCCGGCGGCGGCGCGGGCGCGCCGGCCGAGGCGGCGGTGGAGCAGACCGAGTTCACGGTCATCCTCAAGGACGCGGGCGCGAACAAGATCAACACCATCAAGGCCGTCCGCGAAGTGACCTCGCTCGGCTTGAAGGAAGCTAAGGACCTGGTTGATGGCGCACCGAAGCCGCTCAAGGAGAACATCTCCAAGGAAGACGCCGAGGCGATCCGGAAGAAGTTCGACGGTGTCGCGACGGTGGAAGTCAAGTAGTTCAACAGCACCGCTTTACACGAAAAAGGCTTCGGATGCGCCAGCTCCGAAGCCTTTTTCGGTTTGCAATGGTTACAAAAGTGCAGTACACTCTTCTTTGTGTCCCAGCACTCCGAGCCCACGCTTGGCTTTTCGTCTCAACCTGACAATCTTGTAAACCGAATCCGCAAACATGGCAAGCGGACTCGTATTGCCGCCTCCGGCGCAACCGACCTTTAGTGAAGCATCTTCCGCTTGCGGTCCCTCAGCGGGCTGCAGGCTTTGGCGCGTTCCGGGCTTTTATCGTTCCGAAAACCCGGAACTGACGGTACGAAGTCACCATACGTCGAAACAGTTGCCTTTGGCAATCGGCGTGGTGGTTGGATTAGATCCGGGCGGCATCCGGCTGACGCGAGACGGCAAGATGCGGGCAGCGCTCCGGGCAAGTGCAGCACAAGCGTGGGCCGCGGCATCTCCGGGCGGCCCGCCGACTCTCGCATTCCCGGGGACGATGAACAGGAGCCCTAGATGCCGAACGAGACCCGCGCCCTACGCAGCCGACTCGACTTCTCCAAGATTCCCACTCCCATTCAGATTCCGAACCTGATCGAGGTGCAGCGCCGCAGCTACGAGCGCTTTCTTCAAATGGACAAGCTGCCGTCGGAGCGCGACGACAACGGCCTCCACTCGGTGTTCACCTCCGTGTTCCCGATCACGGACTTCCGCAACATCTCGCAGCTGGACTTCGTGGATTTCTCGATCGGCAACTGGGAGTGCAAGTGCGGGCACCTGAAGGGTTTGCACCACTTGCGGACGGCCTGCCGGAACTGCGGCAACATGGTCATCACCGACCCGTTCCACCCGGGCGAGGTGCTGTGCCACAAGTGCGGCACGTACAACAAGAACACCCCGGACTTCTGCAACAAATGCGGCGACCCTGTGGGCTTGCAGCTTAAGTACGATCAGGCGGAGTGCGAGGAGCGGGGCATGACTTATTCCGCGCCGCTCAAGGTCACGGTGCGGCTCACGATCTACGACAAGGACCCGGACACGGGCGCGAAGTCCGTCCGCGACATCAAGGAGCAGGAAGTCTTCTTCGGCGACATCCCGTTGATGACCGAGAACGGCACGTTCATCGTGAACGGGACCGAACGCGTCATTGTGTCGCAGCTTCACCGCTCGCCCGGCGTGTTCTTTGAGACCGCGAACAACCGCACCTACTTTCTGGGCAAAATCATCCCCTACCGCGGCTCGTGGGTGGAGTTCGAATACGACCAGAAGAACACGCTGTACGTCCGCATCGACCGGAAGCGCAAGTTCCTGGGCACCATCTTCCTCCGCGCGCTCGGCCTACGGACGGACGAGCAGATTCTGCGCGCGTTCTATACCGTCGACACGCTCAAGATGCGCGACGGCAAGCTGTTCTGGACGCTGCCCGCGGAGGGTCCGACGAACCTGCAAGGCGTGCGCCCGGCCACGGCTGTGTCCGTGAACGGGAGCGAGATCGTGCCCGCGGGCCGGAAGATTTCTCCGTCCATCCTCAAGAACCTGCGCGCCGCGGGCGTCGAGGAGATTGAGGTCGAAGCAGCGGACATTGACGGCGCGATGCTGGCAGCCGACGCGCTTGATACGGAAACCGGCGAGGTATTCCTTGAGGCCAACCTGGAGCTGACCCCTGACAAGCTCCATAAGGTCACGCAAGCGGGCATCGGCGAAGTCCAGGTGTTCTTTCCCGAGAAGGACGACGTGGGCAATATGATCACGAACACGCTGCGCCGCGACTCGGTCCGCAAGCCCGAGGAAGCACTGATCGAGATCTACCGCAAGCTGCGGCCGGGCGACCCGCCGACGCTCGACACGGCGACCGCGCTGTTCGAGGGGATGTTCTTCGATCCGCGCAAGTACGATTTCTCGCGCGTGGGCCGGTTGAAGTTCAACATCAAGCTGTATGAAAACCAGGATGCGACCTCGCTCGACCACCGGACGCTGACCCCGGACGACTTTTACGCGACGATCAAGTACCTGCTCAAGCTGCGCAAGAACATCGGTGCGGTGGACGACATCGATCACCTCGGCAACCGGCGTGTGCGCGCGGTCGGCGAGCTGATGGAAAATCAGTTCCGCATCGGGCTTGTGCGCATGGAGCGCGCCATCAAGGAAAAGATGAGCGTGTACCAGGAGATGTCGACCGCGATGCCGCACGACCTGATCAACGCGAAGCCGGTCATGGCGGCCATCCGCGAGTTCTTCGGGTCCTCGCAGCTGTCGCAGTTCATGGACCAGACCAATCCCCTGTCCGAGATCACGCACAAGCGGCGGCTTTCGGCGCTTGGGCCGGGTGGTTTGAGCCGCGAGCGCGCGGGCTTCGAGGTCCGCGACGTCCACCCGACGCACTACGGCCGCATCTGCCCGATCGAAACGCCGGAAGGCCCGAACATCGGCCTGATCTCGTCACTGTCCTGCTTCGCGCGCATTAACGAGTACGGCTTTATCGAGTCGCCGTACCGCCGGGTGCGCGGGGCGCAGCTGCTCGACTACGTGCAGGTGACGAACGCGGGCGAAAGCGGGCTGCGTGTCGGCGACCACCTCGAAAAAACCGAGGCGATCTCCCGCAACGAGGCGCTGAAGGCGGAAGGCAAGCGGACGATCGAGTTCGATCCGTTCTCCTTTTACCTGTCCGCGTGGGAGGAAGACCGCCACACCATCGCGCAGGCCAATGTGGAGCTGGACGACGAGCTCCGCATCACGGCCGAGCTCGTGAACGCGCGCCGGCAGGGCAACTTCGTGCTGGTATCGCGCGACGAGATCGACTACGTCGACGTGAGCCCGAAGCAGCTCGTGTCCGTCGCGGCCTCGCTCGTACCGTTTCTGGAGCACGACGACGCGAACCGTGCGCTGATGGGCGCGAACATGCAGCGGCAGTCCGTGCCCTTGCTGGTCGCGGAAGCCCCGTTTGTCGGCACCGGCATGGAAGGCGTGACGGCGCGCGATTCGGGCGCGGTCATCTCGGCCCGGCGCAATGGCGTGGTGGACTCGGTCGATTCGGAGCGCATCATCATCCGCGTCGAAGGCGAGCACCACCCCACACAGCTGTCGCGCGAGGTGGGGTCCGATATCTACCAGCTCACCAAGTTCAAGCGGTCCAACCAGAACACCTGCATCAACCAGAAGCCGATCGTCCGCAAGGGCGACCGCGTGATCAAGGGCCAGGTGATCGCGGATGGGCCGTGCACGGAGCAGGGCGAGCTCGGCCTGGGCCGGAACGTGCTGGTCGCGTTCATGCCGTGGCGCGGCTACAACTTCGAGGACGCGATCCTGATCTCGGAAAAGTTGGTCCGCGAGGACTACTACACCTCGGTCCACATCGAGGAGTTCGAGATCGAGGCGCGCGACACGAAGCTGGGCCCGGAAGAGATCACGCGCGACATCCCCAACGTTTCGGAGCACGCGCTGCGCGACTTGGACGAGTCGGGCGTGATCCGGATCGGCGCCAAGATCCGGCACAATGACATCCTGGTCGGCAAGGTGACGCCCAAGGGCGAAACCCAGCTCACCCCGGAAGAAAAGCTGCTCCGCGCCATCTTCGGCGAAAAAGCCGGCGACGTGCGCGACGCCTCGCTCACCTGCCCTCCGGGCATCGAGGGCACGGTGGTCGACGTACGCATCTTCTCCCGCAAGGGCCAGGAAAAGGACGAGCGGGCGCTCCAGATCGAGGCCGAACAGGTCGCGAAGCTTGAAAAGAATCTGGCGGATGAGATCCGTATTCTCACCGACGAGCGTTTGAAGCGGCTTGAGATGATCCTGGGCGGCAAGGAAGTGCAGGCCGATCTCCATGACGAGCGGACCAATAAGCGCTTGCTGTCCAAAGGCATGATCCTCGACCGCGAAACGATCGAGCTGATCTCGACCAAGAACCTCAAGCGCATCCGTTACAACGATAAAGACCCGCGGGTGAATGAGCAGATCGACGAGATTGAGGAGATGACCTCGCGTCAGATCGATGTGCTCCGCAAGATCACCAACGACAAGATCGCGAAGCTGCAAAAAGGCGACGAGCTGTCGCCCGGCGTCATCAAGCTGGTGAAGGTGTACATCGCCATGAAGCGCAAGCTTTCGGTCGGCGACAAGATGGCGGGCCGCCACGGGAACAAGGGCGTCATCGCGCGCATCCTGCCCGAGGAGGATATGCCGTACCTGCCGAACGGGCAGCCGGTTGAGATCGTGCTGAACCCCCTCGGCGTGCCTTCGCGTATGAACGTGGGGCAGATCCTGGAAACGCACCTGGGCTGGGCGGCGCACGAGCTCGGAGCACAAGTGGCCGAAATCGTGAAAAAGGCGCAAGACGCGAACGAAGTCCGGGAAGCTTTCCGGGAAAAGTTCAAGGGCACGGCGGCGCTCCGGCAGCTGCTGGAGCTGGACGATGAGCAGGTGATGCGCGTCGGCAAGGGAATGCAGCGCGGCATCTGGTTCGGCACGGCGGTGTTTGACGGCGCGCGCGAAACCGAGATCAAGGCATTGCTGGCCGCGGCCGGCCTGCCGAGCTCGGGGAAGACGGCGCTGTTCGACGGCATGACCGGCGACCAGTTTGAGCAGCCGGTCACGGTCGGCTACATCTACATGCTCAAGCTGTCGCACCTGGTCGACGACAAGATCCACGCGCGTTCGATCGGGCCGTACTCGCTGATCACGCAGCAGCCGCTGGGCGGCAAGGCGCAGTTCGGCGGTCAGCGGTTCGGCGAGATGGAGGTGTGGGCGCTCGAAGCCTATGGCGCGGCCTACATTCTACAGGAGCTCCTCACCGCGAAGTCCGACGACGTGTTCGGCCGCACCAAGATCTACGAGGCCATCGTCAAGGGCGAGGCGGCGATCGAGCCGGGCGTGCCGGAATCGTTCAACGTGCTCATCCGCGAGCTCCAAGCGCTGTGCTTGGACGTCGAACTGATGAAGCAGGAAGACCTGGACGGCTCGAAACTGCCCGCGCCCGAGCCCCTGATGGCGGCTGCGGACTAGTTTCCCGGTGCAAGCGAAGGAGAAAGCAGATCCTTCGCTTGCACCCCAGCAAGCAAGCTTGCTGGGGACCCCGCCTTCGCTCAGGATGACACGAGTTTTGTAAAAAAGGGTCGCCGTCCCGTGAGCAAGCGCTCCCGGGGGCGGACGGCAGCCCACCGACACACAAGCCCCGGGACCGAAAGCGCCTCAGGCGCAGGAGGAACACCCTTGTACCGTTCCAGCCCATTCGAACTTTCCGGCCCGATTACCGACTTCGACGCAATCCGCATCCAGCTCGCCAGCCCCGAGAAAATCCGCTCCTGGTCGCACGGCGAGGTTACCAAGCCTGAAACCATCAACTACCGCACCTTCAAGCCGGAGCGGGACGGGCTGTTTTGCGCCCGTATTTTCGGCCCGGTCACCGACTGGGAGTGCTTGTGCGGCAAGTACAAGCGCATGAAGCACCGCGGCGTGATCTGCGACAAGTGCGGCGTCGAGGTTACGCTGTCCAAGGTCCGGCGTGAGCGGCTCGGGCACATCGAGCTTGCCTCGCCCTGCTCGCACGTGTGGTTCTTCAAGGGCCTGCCTTCGCGCATCGGCCACCTGCTCGACATTTCGCTGCGCGACCTCGAAGCCGTGCTGTACTTCGAAAGCTACGTCGTGGTCGACCCCGGCGACGCGCCCGTGAAGGAGCGCGAAATCATCAAGGACGAGGCCAAGTTCCGCGAGCTGGACCAGCAGTACCGGCCCTCGGGCTTCCGCGGCATGATGGGTGCCGAGGCGATCAAGGAACTGCTCAAGCGCGTGGAGATTCTGGAGCTCGGCATCGAGCTGCGCGAGCGGATGAAGACCGAAACCTCGCTTCAGAAGCGGCTCAAGTATTCGAAGCGGCTCAAGGTCGTCGAGGCATTCCGCAAGTCGGGCAACAAGCCGCAGTGGATGATCCTGGACGTGATCCCCGTTATTCCGCCCGAGCTGCGCCCGCTCGTTCCGCTCGACGGCGGACGTTTCGCGACCTCCGACCTGAACGACCTGTACCGCCGCGTCATCAACCGGAACAACCGGTTGAAGAAGCTGATGGACCTCCATGCGCCCGAAGTGATCGTGCGCAACGAAAAGCGCATGCTCCAGGAAGCGGTCGATGCCTTGTTCGACAACGGCCGGCGCGGGCGCGTGCTGCGCGGCGCGAACAACCGTCCGCTTAAGTCGCTTTCGGACACGCTCAAGGGCAAGCAGGGCCGCTTCCGCCAGAACCTGCTCGGCAAGCGCGTGGACTACTCGGGACGGTCCGTCATCGTGGTCGGTCCCGAGCTCAAGCTGCACCAGTGCGGCCTGCCGAAGAAGATGGCGCTTGAACTGTTCAAGCCGTTTATCTATCACCGTTTGGAGCAGACCGGGCACTGCACCACCATCAAGCAGGCCAAGGAGATGGTGGAGCTCCAAGAGCCGGTGGTCTGGGACATCCTGGAAGAGGTCATCAAGGATCATCCAGTCCTTCTGAACCGCGCCCCGACGCTGCACCGCTTGGGCATCCAGGCGTTTGAGCCCGTGCTGGTCGAAGGCAAGGCGATCAAGATTCACCCGCTCGTCTGCACCGCCTTCAACGCGGACTTCGACGGCGACCAGATGGCCGTGCACATCCCGCTCTCGCCGGAAGCACAGGTCGAGGCGTCGGTGCTGATGCTTGCCTCGCACAACATCCTGTCGCCCGCGTCCGGCCAGCCGATCACCGTGCCGACGCAGGACATGGTGCTCGGCCTGTATTACCTGACCAAGGCCGGCAAGGGCACGCGCGGCGAGGGCCGCGCGTTCGCGAACACCGAAGAGGTCCTGATGGCGCTGGAGGCAAAGGAGGTCGAAACCCTGACCCCGATCCGCTTGCGCTGGTCCGGACCCGTGCTCGACATGACGACGGCCTACGACGACCAGGATCTGACCCACACTGAGCCTGTCCAATACGACCGGCAGTACATCTCGACCACGGTCGGCCGCGCCATCTTGAACGACGCGCTCGCGCACGGGATGCCGTACATCAACGGCCTGCTCAAGAAGAAGGGCATCGGACAGCTGGTGAACTACTGCTACCTGAACCTGGGCCTCGAAACCACGGTCAAGATGCTGGACCGGATCAAGGAGCTCGGCTTCCAGTACGCGACCCGCTCGGGCCTGTCGGTCGGCTTAGACGACATGGTCATCCCCGATTCGAAGTACCCTGTCGTGCACGATGCCGAGCAGCAGGTAGTGTCCGTCACGCAGCAGTACCTGGACGGCGCGATCACCAACGGCGAGCGCAACAACAAGGTGATCCAGCTGTGGTCGTCGGTGACCGAAAAGGTCGCGGACGAGATGTTCAACAACATGAAGAACGCGGACAAGGAAGGAGCCCTGAACCCGATTTACATCATGGCCGACTCCGGCGCCCGCGGTTCCAAACAGCAGATTCGTCAGCTTTCCGGCATGCGCGGACTCATGGCGAAGCCCTCTGGCGAGATCATCGAAACGCCCATCACGGCAAACTTCCGTGAAGGCTTGACGGTGCTCCAGTACTTCATCTCGACCCATGGCGCGCGCAAGGGCTTGGCCGACACGGCACTCAAGACGGCCGACTCGGGCTACCTGACCCGCCGCCTGGTCGACGTGGCGCAGGACGTGATCGTCACCGAGCTCGACTGCAACACCTCGGACGGCATCTACGTGATGCCGATCATCGAGTCCGGCGAGATCATCGAGCCGTTGCGCGACCGCATCATCGGCCGCGTCTCGCTCGAGCGCATCAAGGATTTCGAGGGCAACGCGATCGTCGAGGTGAACCAGGAAATCACCGAAGACCTCGCTTCGGCGATCCAGGCCTCGGGCATCGAGCGGGTCAAGATTCGCTCCGTGCTCACCTGCGAGTCTAAGCGCGGCGTGTGCATCCATTGCTACGGGCGCAACCTGGCCTCGGGCCGCTTGGTCGAGCTGGGCGAGGCGGTCGGCGTCATCGCCGCACAGTCCATCGGCGAGCCGGGCACGCAGCTCACCATGCGCACCTTCCACATCGGCGGCACGGCCTCGCGCGTCAACGAGCAGTCGAAGCTCGACGCGAAAAACAACGGTACCGTCCGGTTCATCAATGTGGTTTCCGTCAAGTCGAAATCCGGCGACACGGTGGCCATGAACCGCTCGGGTTCGGTCGCGATTATCGACGAGCGCGGACGCGAAAAGGAGCGCTACCAGGTTGTCTACGGCGCCAAGCTCAAGGTCGAGGAAGGCCAGCAGGTCACCCTCGGGCAGGAGCTCGCCGAGTGGGATCCGTACACCTTCGCGATCCTGACCGAGGTCGGCGGCGCGGTGGCGTTCAAGGACCTGCAGGAAGGGATTACGCTGAACGACGAGATCGACGAGGTCACGGGGCTTTCGCGGCTCGTGGTGTCGGACGCTCCGGATGAAAAGCGGCAGCCGACCATCCTGATCAAGGCCGACGGCAAAAAGGACAAGCGCTACCTGATGCCGAGCCGCGCCCACCTGATGGTGCAGGACGGCGAGGAGGTTTTCCCGGGCGACATCCTGGCGAAGATTCCGCGCGAAACCACACGTACCAAGGACATCACAGGCGGTCTGCCGCGCGTGGTGGAGCTGTTCGAGGCACGCAAGCCGCGCGAAACGGCCATCATCTCGGAGATCGAGGGAACGGTCCGGTTCGGCGAAGTCGCCAAGGGGCAGCGTAAGATCTACGTCACCGCGGACAACGGGGAAGAGAAGGAGTACTCGGTGCCGCGCGGCGTCCACGTCAACGTGCAGGAAGGTGAAAAACTGCGCGCGGGCGACCCATTGATGGACGGCCCCTTGAATCCGCACGACATCCTCGCGGTGCTCGGCGAGAACGCGCTGCAGGCGTTCCTGGTGAACGAGATCCAGGAAGTCTACCGCTTGCAGGGCGTCGCGATCTCTGATAAGCACATCGAGACCATCGTCCGGCAGATGCTGCGCTGGGTGAAGATCGACGAGGTCGGCGATACCAACTTCCTGCTTGAACAGCAGGTGGACCGGTTCCGCTTCCGTGCTGAAAACGAGCGGGTGCAGAACGAGAGCGGTCGTCCGGCGACGGGCAAGCCCCTGCTGCTCGGCATCACCAAGGCGTCGCTCTCGACCGACTCGTTCATCTCGGCCGCGAGCTTCCAGGAGACCACGCGCGTGCTGACCGAGGCGTCCATCAACGGCGCCATCGACAACCTGCGCGGCCTCAAGGAAAACGTCATCGTGGGCCGCTTGATCCCGGCCGGCACGGGCATGGAATACTACCGCAACATCCAGCTTTCGCCGGAGCTTGAGGAAGCGGCGGAGCGGGTGCAACAGGAGGTTCTGGCGGCGCATGAGGCGGAAGAGCGCGAACTCGAAATCATGCGGCAGGAGGGCGAGGCGGAAGAGCTGGCCGCGTCCGAGTAGGGCCGGCCTGTGAATCACGCTTCACGCGAAAGGCCCGGCGAAAGCCGGGCCTTTCTGTTCTTACCTAACGGGAACTCTACACCCACACATCATTCGGCGCGGTGCGCTCGCCGCCCGCGTCGCCGGTGTTGGTCGTCCCGCGCGGCTCGATCAGCGCAACATGGCATTCGCGCGCGGCGACGGGCTTATGCTCGACCCCGCGCGGCACTACGATCAGCTCGCCTGGGGCGAGAAGCACCGTCCGGTCGCGGAACTCGATGGTGAGCTCGCCCGCAAGCACCAGGAACACCTCATCCACCTTCGGATGGCTGTGCCATAGGAACTCGCCTTGAAGCTTGGTGAGCTTGAGCTGGTGGTCGTTGAACTCGGCCGCGATGCGCGGCGACCACTGCTCCGTAAACGATCCGAGCTTCTGCTGTAGGTTCAGCACTTCAAGTTGTCCGTGCATCGTTCTCCTTCGCATGCACCACTTCGTATTCGCCGACCGTGCGCCCTTTTTCAATCGTCAGCTCCGCGCGGTCCTCAAGTATTGCGCCACGGCGAATCACGCAGTCATCCTCAACCGACAGGTTGTACCCGAACAAAAGCTGCACCCCGTCATAAATCTGCACGTTCTCGCCGATGTGCTTGAAGATATGCTTGCCGAGCATCGCGCGGAGCCGGAAGCCGAGCCACTGGTTGATGCCGACCGCCGAGCGGTCGAACATCTGCCAAAAGTAGATGAGCGGCTTGCGCGGAGCGTACTGCTCCGCGTCCAAACCTTCGGTGTACTCCGCCTGCATGATGACGTTTTTCGGGTCGAGCGAAAGCTGGAGCACGTTGAAGGCGAGCTCGGAGTTCAGGTTGAAGTTGAGGCGGCCGCCCTTTGGCGCGCCCAATAGCATCTGGTGAAGATTGTTCAGCACAATCTCACCGCGCAAACGGGGCGTGGTGTGGCGGGTAATCTCGTCGTCGATGTAGGCGAGCCATCGCTCATAGACTTCTTTCGCTTCGCGGGGCGGCTCAAGGGCTTGGTCGGGGTTGCGGTCGGATGCGCGGTTTGGGTCGGGCATGGCTTTCTCCAGTATCGGTTACTGGAGCGAGAACACGGCAGATACGGTTGCGGAGCGGCGGATGAGCTGCGGATTCAGCACGATGACGACACTTTGCTCCTTTGGGGTAGCGGCTGGTCCGTCATAAGAGAAAACCCGTCTGTTAATCGGCAGCGCAGCTATTTCCGCCTGGTTGCTCGCATATACCAGCGGCCCCAGCTTCGCGTTCAGCCCGGCGGCCATCTGCTGCGCGATCGCCTGCGCGTGCTTGAGCGCCTTACCGGCGGCCTCGGCGGTGAGGCTTCCCTCGTCGGCAACGGACCAATCAATCGCCCCGCTCTGGTTCGCGCCCGCGGCAACTGCGGCGGCCAACACCTTCGAGGAAGCGTCGGCCGCCACGCGCACAGTCCACTCCTGCTGCAACTGAAACTTGCGATTCGCGCGCTCTTCCGGGCTCAGGTCGCCCTGGAACCCCTGCACGGGCCCGGTACTTTGCATCACGCTTTCGACCGTGTCCGCGGGCACGCCGGCCTGCTTCATCGCATCCGTAACGGCCTTTGAGCGGGCTTCGGCGTCTTGCGTGACCTGCTCCGAGGTCGCGGCATACAGCTGGTAGCCCACATGGACGGTCGCGATATCGGCCCGGCGCTCGGCCTGCTCGGTCGCGGTTACGGCAATGGTGCGGTTGGCGGGGCTGACCTGAATCTGTTGGGCGTGAGCGGCGCTCACGGCGAGACCGGCAAAGAGTACAACGAAACAGCGCATGTTTCACCTCAGCCGGATAGACACCGGTTCCCACTGTTTTGTCCCGCAAAAGACCGCGGGTGCAGGCGCTACACTGGCACCGAGGTGCAGCGATGGCCGTTCCCGCCGTGTCCGTGTCGATGGAAGAGTACCTCAACACCAGCTATGAAGGCGCAGTGGAATATGTGGATGGCGCGTTGAAGGAGAAAACCGTGACGGGGCACGCACATGGGCAGGTGCAAGGCTTACTATTCATGTGGTTCCACCAGCACCGCAAGGAGTGGAGCATCTCCTGCTCGGTTGAAACGCACACACGGGTTGCGCCGACTCGCATCCGTCTGCCCGATGTCGTTGTGATCCGCCGCGGGACAGCGCCGAAGCATACGATCGTGCAAGCGCCCCTGCTTGCGATCGAAGTTTTTTCTCCCTCAAACCAACCGGGAGAACTGGACGCACGTGCTCGGGACTTAGCGGCCATGGGCACAGCCGATGTATGGCTTATTGATCCGGAAGAACGTTCTGCCTCAATTTGGGACGGCAGCCGTTGGCTCGCGCATAATGACCAATTTCTTCGCGCCTCAATCTCAGATGTGTACATCGATCTCGACTGGCTATGGGCCGAGCTGGACGACTCGCAGTAGCTCTATGCCCGGTCGGCAAACGCCCGCAGGCCCGCGAGCACATCCCAAGCCGCCCCGGAACTGACCGACTCCCGCGCTTGATCGAGGCCCTCGATGAGGGTCGGAGCCAGCCCCGCAACGACCAGTGCCGCCGCCGCGTTCAGGCAGGCAATCTCGCCCCGCACACGGTCCTCGCCGCGCAGTACGTGCTCAATGAGCAAAGCATTTCCGCGCGCGTCTTCAGCACCGCGCAGATCACCCGGCAAAGCTAAGGTAAGTCCTAATGACTCCGGCCACAACACCCCGCTGTATAGCTCGCCCGCGCGCACGGCGGTCCAAGTGCTTTCGCCTGTCGTGGTCAGCTCGTCGAGCCCGCCGCCGTGTACGACCCAGGCATGTTCCGTCCCGAGCAGCCGCAGCGCTTCGGCCATTATGGGCAGCCGCGCGGGGT
>CAXTSB010000096.1:0-12951 GCA_964246845.1 uncultured Acidobacteriaceae bacterium | reverse complement strand
GTCTAAGCGTGTGATGATCGCCAGGTTTTCGCTGCTGCTCCTGCTCACCTCCGCCGCCGCCCTCGCCCAGCAAGCGCCGCCTCCGCCGCCTGCTCCCGAAGCACCCGCGGCTCCGGCTGCCCCGCAAGCGCCCGCGGCACCCCTACCCGACTCGCCCGATGATGTCGCTCCGGCGACGCCGGTCCCAACCGGGCCCACGGCGGTGTTCGACACGAGCATGGGGCAGATGCGGTGCCGCCTGTTCAGCAAGGAAGCGCCCGAAACGGCCGCGAACTTCGTCGGCCTCGCAACGGGTACCAAGGACTGGACCGACCCGGTTTCGCAGCAGAAGGAGCACGGCAAGCCGCTTTACAACGGGACCACCTTTCACCGCGTCATCCCCGGCTTCATGGCGCAGGGTGGCGACCCGGCGGGTAACGGCACGGGCGGGCCGGGCTACCAGTTCAACGATGAGATCGTACCGAACCTGCGGTACGACGTGCCGGGGCGGCTCGCCATGGCCAACTCGGGCCCGAATACAGACGGCAGCCAGTTCTTCATCACGGAAAAGCCCTACCCCTCGCTCGACGGCAACTATACGATCTTCGGCCAGTGCGACCCGGAGAGCGTGGACGTGGTCGCGGCCATCACACATGTGGAGCGCGACGCGGACGACAAGCCTTTAACACCGGTGACGCTGACCAAGGTGACGATTGTGCCCGCCGGGCAGCCCGCGCCCGCTCCCCTTGCCGCCGCACCTAGTGCTACGGAGAGCGCCGCGCCCCGTTAGACTGGAAGAGACCTGAGCGAAGCGCCTGCTTTGTTCCCCGCAAACGAACACACAAGGAGTTTGAGAACACATGCCGAAGACCCCGGGCACCTACGCCACTTTCAACACTAACCAAGGCGAGATCGTCTGTCGCCTTTTCGAAGCCGACGCGCCGAAAACCGTCGCGAACTTCATCGGCCTGGCTGAAGGCACCAAGGATTGGACACACAAGGGTCAGTCGAAATCAGGTACAAAGCTGTATGACGGAACCATCTTCCACCGTGTTATTCCCGACTTTATGGTGCAGGGCGGAGACCCGGACGGCACCGGCATGGGCGGCCCGGGCTATAAGTTCGAGGATGAAACGAGGGGCTCGGCTCATAAGTTCGACAAGCCGGGTAAGTTGGCGATGGCCAACGCCGGCCCGAACACCAATGGCTCGCAGTTCTTCATCACCGTCGCGGCGACGCCGTGGCTGACCGGCAATCATACGATCTTCGGCGAAGTGGTCAGCGGGCAGGAAATCGCGGATAAGATCACAAAACTGCCGCGCGGCGCGCAGGACAAGCCGAAAACGCCGGTAGTGTTGGAGTCGGTGGTGATCGAGCGGGTGTAGATTCCATCTTCGGACCTGCCCGGCTAGAATGGGCAGGTCAACCATAACGCAAGGAGGCGAGCGGGTGATAGAAGCAGAGATGGAACGAAATTGGAGTTACATTGATGCACGCGAACAGGTCATGATTCCCAAGGCTATTCTCAAGCAGCTAAAGATGCGGCCCGGCGATAAGGTCGAATTTATGGTGGAGAACGGTAAGGCAGTTTTGACAATTGTCGAAGGCGGCCATAATGTTTTTGCGGAGTACATCGGCATTGCTCCGCTGTCTGAGGCAAATGGAGATGCTGTCCAGTGGCAGCGTGAATTACGCGGCTGGGATGAGTTTGACTATCGAGAAGCCGCTGAGTGAGAACTGCTCTCGATAACAACGTGCTCTCCGCGCTGCTGTCGAAAACCGAGGAGGCCGAACGGATTGCGCCCTTGCTCGGCAAGTGTAAGCAGCAAGGTCAGCTAATGATTTGCGGCTTGGTGTATTGCGAGCTTCGGGCGCATCCCGTTGCACAACCAGGCTTGGTGGATGATTTCCTCAGGGCGGCTTCGGTGGAAGTGGACTGGCTGACGGATGCTGCACTCTGGAAGAGTGCCGCTGATGTGTTTGCGCTGCACGCTGATAGAAGACGCCGAAATCGAGGAGAAACCCCGAAACGGCTGGTCGCCGATTTTGCAATCGGCGCTCATGCTCTACATAGAGCAGATCGGTTTTTTACCTTGGATAAGCAGCGTTATGCATCCTATTTTCCGGATTTGCTGCTTATCGATTTAAGCTCACCCTATTAGACCCCAATCACCCCACAAAGCTCCTTCACCGAGTCCGCGCTTTTCCGGAGCGCCGCCTGCTCCTCGTCGGTCAGCTTAATCTCAACGATCTGCTCCAGTCCCTTCGCCCCCAACTTACAAGGCACCCCGACATACAACCCGTCGATCCCATACTCGCCTTGCAGATAAGCCGCGCAGGGCAGGATTTTCTTCTTGTCCTTCAGGATCGCCTCGACCATCTCGATCGCGGCCGCGGCCGGCGCGTAGTAAGCCGAGCCGGTCTTGAGATATTTGACAATCTCCGCCCCACCGTTCCGGGTTCGGTCCACCAGCTTTTCCAGCGTCGCCGGGTCCAGCAATTCCGTAATCGGGATGCCGGCGACCGTCGAATAGCGCGGCAGGGGCACCATGGTGTCCCCGTGGCCGCCCAGCACGAACGCGGTCACGTTCTCGACCGACACCTTGAGCTCCTCGGCGATAAAGGTCCGGAAGCGCGCCGAATCGAGCACGCCGGCCATGCCCAGCACACGCTCGCGCGGGAAGCCGGAGTGCTTGAACGCGGCCTGCGCCATCGCATCCAGCGGGTTCGACACGACGATGAGCACGGCGGCGGGCGAAGTCGCGACCACGCGCGTGATCACCTCCGCCATGATCTTCGCATTGGTATGGAGCAGGTCGTCGCGGCTCATGCCCGGCTTGCGCGCGATGCCTGCGGTGATGACCACGATATCGGAGTCCGCGGAGTCGGCGTAATCATTTGTGCCGGTGATCAGGCAATCGCGCTTCTCGATCGGCATGGCTTCGAGCAGGTCCAGGCCCTTGCCCTGCGGCACGCCCTCGATCACGTCGAGCAGCACCACATCCGCCAGCTCCTTCGAGGCGAGCCAGTGCGCCGCCGTCGCCCCCACATTGCCCGCCCCCACGATTGTGACCTTCTTGCGCATGCCTGCCCGCCTCCGAAAGCGTAAGGGTACCACCGTTGACCGGCCCGCCGCCTGCTTGTATCTTTGGAATTGGCCCAAGACACGGCGGCCCGCGTTGCCCCCTCGTTCAAAGGTAGGACAGCTGACTCTGACTCAGCATATCGGGGTTCGAATCCCTGGGGGGCAACCAAGTTAGTTGCTCGCATAGTGATTCATCTACGGCTCAGCAGACGCGGGCACCACAGGCTTGAGAGCACCGCGCCGCTGCCGATCAATCCAAATAAGTTTCGTTCTGAATGGTATGGCGACCGGCCGTACGTGTTTGCCGCTGTCCTCGGTTCGCAGCAGAAAAGGGCCGCTCGTGCATCCGACAAGGCCGCACTGCCATTTTTGAACGAGCAGCCAGCCTGTTTGCGCATCCGGAAAACTCAGCGCGGAAACTGACAGTTTGCTGGACACTGTCATCGTCCAGGAGTGTGGGAGCGCTGCATTTGTAGGGAAGTTCCATCGTGAATTGTGAGGAATCCGTCGATGTTTTGAAAGGCATGAACCGCCTCGCCGCTCTCCGCCGCAAACGTCATGGCTGATCGGTTGTCAGAAGGAGTGGTATATACGATTCCTATGTACCACGTTGCTCCTTCATCTTCGCTGCTCAAAATCTGTACTTTATCGGCTTGATCCTTACACGTGATGGTGCGCGCCAAGATAATCCGGCTTCCGCTCATATATGGCTCCGACAAGCTGCTGCGCAACTGATCTGGCTCTGCAAGGCTGGGAAGCTTCAACTTAGCCCAGGTCCGCCCGTCGTCTTTAGACTGATACAGTTCGTACCCTTCGGGGCCGCTGGGCAACGCAGTCAGATACCCAGTTCCGTTCGCCTGAAAATGAGGTATCCCGTACGCACCGTCCTGCGGCAGCTTTTGCCAGGTATGCCCTCCGTCCTCAGTCCCATATAGGGTTCCATCATTGAAGGCTGTGCTGGATAGATGGCGCAACATCAGCCATCCGCGCTGCGGTGTTACAAAATCCAGATACGCGGCTCCGCCATAATCTTCAGTAGAACTGGCTGGAATGCCGGTCACCCGACGTGTCCTGCCAGGTGCCGCCCTGATCGCTTGTGGTTGAAAGTATCAAGCTCCAGGAATGATCTTCTGGAATGTCTCTTACCAGCAATACCCATCCCTGCTCGGGGGTGCTGAAGAAGACGTCGGCCATCTTAGCTTCGTGGGCCGCGGCTGGAGGCGTAATCTCCTTCCAGCTCTCACCCGCGTCGTTGGTGAACATGAGCTGTGTTTCGCTCAAAGCCCAACCTTGGCTCCGCGTAAGCAGTTTGGCCCGCTGTACCTGCCCTTCATAGCGGCCCTGCTGCTTATACCTGTCCGGGATCGGTTGAGCAGGGGGAGAAAAGCTAGGCGCGGATTGAGCAAAGCTAACCAACCCGAGGGCAAAACCGCGATGAGAAGCAAGACAGCATTTCGAGAGCGATGCTGCATAGCGCAAACCTCCTTGCAGGTCTCATTTATTCTCAGCAGCTTTGAAGTAATCCGTGCAACGACACTCTTATCAAGTCCTGCAAGGCAAAGTCCAGAGCGCCATTCAATTCTCTGGGCGCAATTGCCCGCCGTTCTCTACTCCTCCCGCAACACCTCCAACGGCTTCTGCCCCAGGATCCGAAAGCTCGCCGCCCAGCCGGTCAGGACGGCCAGTACGGCCGTCAGCGCGACGCCAAGCACTCCGGCGCGATCGTCCTGCACGAACGGGACCTCGACCAGGTGCAGCAGCAGGCGTGACAGGCCGTTCGCGAATGCCACCCCGGCCAGCCCGGCGATGGTGCCCAGCATCAGGAACTCGACCGAAAACACCCCGGCGATGCGGGGGCGGGTCGCCCCGAGCGTTTTGAGCACCACCACCTCGCGGACGCGGCGGTAGCGGGTGCTCGCGATGCTGGACGCCAGAATGACCATGCCCGAGAGAATGGAAAACCCCGCAAGAAAGCGGATCACGATCGTGATCTGGCCGACTACGTGCTGGATGGTGTCGAGGATGTCGGCGATGTTGATGGCCGTCACTGTGGGGTAGTGCGTGAACAGGACGCGCTGTAATTGCGCGATACGGCCGGGCTGCATGTGCATGGCGCCGTACCACACCACGGGCAGGTCCTTGAGCTGGGCGGGCGCGAAGATGAACTCGCTGCGGCTGGAGATATGCTGGCCATCGACCTTGTAGATGGCGGCAACGGTGGAGGTGAAACGCTCGCCGTCGGATGAGAAGCCGATTCTGGAGCCGATGTGGAGATGGAGGCGGGTCGCGATGCGGTCGATCACCGCGACGGAGCGGGGGTCGCTCGACGCCCACCAAGCGCCTTTCTCGACCTTGATGCCGACCGGCGGCTGCTCGGCCCAGGTGAAGGAAAGGGTGCGCCGCAGGTGCATGGGGTACTGCTTTTTGTCCAGATTGCGCACCGGCGTGCCTTCGAGCGTGTCAAGCGAGCCGGTGAGGATGGGCAGCGCCTCGAAGTTCTTTTCAGCGCCTGGCTGCGCGAGCACGAGCTGCTTGACGCCCCCGATCTCATCCGGGCCGATGTCGATGAGGAAGACGTTGGGGGTGTCCGCCGACATGGCTGTGTGCATCCGGCTCACGATGGAGCCTTGCATGAGAAACACGCTGAGGATCAGCATGACGCCCACGCCGAGCGCCGCCAGCACAGCCGCGGACTGGTTGCCGGGCCGATACAGGTTCGCGAGGCCGTGGCGCAGGGTCGAAGGCAGCGCGAGCCGGGTGCGGTCAAGCGCCCACCGGAGCAAACGCAGCAGCCCCGCAGCCAAGCCGAGCAGGATGAACAAGGACGCCGCGAGCGAGCCTGCGAACCAGCTGCCGCCGCGCCAGTTGTCGGAAAGCAACGTGGCGATGACGGCCAATGCGAGCACGATGCCCACGATGATGGCAATCTGTAAACGGCTGTCGCGGATGCGGCGCGCCAAGCCGCGGACGGCTCCGGCGGGCTCCGCTGTTTCGACCAGCCGCCGCAGCACGACGCTCGGCCGGATGCTCCGGATCTCCATCAGCGGCGGCAGGGAGAACAGCATGGTCGTCAGGATGCCGGTTGAGAACGCGGCCGCAACGGGGATCCACGGAAGGCGTATAGGCGGCTTGATGGGCAGCAACGAGCCGAGAACCGACGGCAAAACCCACTCGACGATGACACCGAGGAACACGCCGAGCAATGCTCCGGCAGAACCCAGCAGCAGCGTTTGCAGTGCGTAGATACGCAGGACGTCGGCCGAGCGCGCGCCCATCGACTTCATGATCGCGATACCGTCAATGCGCTGCTGCAAGTGCGCGCGCATCGCCATGGCGACGCCGATCGCGCCCAGAACCATGGCGACCAGGCAGATCAGACTCAGGAGGCCGCGCGCTTGGTCCAGGCCCTCGGTCAGCTCCGGGGAGCCTTCGCGGTAGTCGCCGATCTGCGCCTCGGGCAGTGCATGCTCCAAAGCCGCGCGATCGCCGATGATCGGCGCATCGAGCGGCAGCTTAAACAGGTAACGCTGGGTGGAGCGGGAGCCGGCCTGTAGGAGGCCGATCGCCTCGACCGCGTGCCGGGTCATCATGACGCGCGGGCCGATGCCGACGCCCGCAGTAAGCCGGTCCGGCTCTTTGGCGATCAATGCGGCAATGCGGAACGGATGGCCGCCGATGCGCAGCATGGCCCCGACCTGCGTGTGCAAACGCACCAGAAGGCTTTCATCCACGACTACGGTCGAGTCGGTGAGAGCGGCGCTGAGCGCCCCGGCGGGCTCCAGACGAACTGTGCCATAAAAGGGATACTTTGCCGGGTCAATCACTTTCAAGGACACGAGCAGCGGCACGGGGTCGCCCACAACGCCGGCCATCGAGGCCATCTCGGTCACCTGCGTCATATCGGCACCGACCTTGCCTGCGAACTTCTGTAGGCGCGCTTCCTCGTCCGGCCGCAGGGTGCGGCTCACACGTGCGGAAAGGTCGGCCGCGAGGATGGACCGGGCCTGGCCCAGCAGCGTGGTCGAGAACGAGTCCGCGAAGCCGCGCACACCCGTGAGCGCGCCCACGCCAATGGCGACGGACAGCACGACGAAAATGAATTTGGCCTTCGCGAACATGAGTTCGCGCACGGCCACGCGCAGGGCCGTCGCCCAAGGCAGGGCCGGCTTGGTGCCGTCTGCCGGGATGGTCCGCGCGGGCGGGGGTGCTGTCATCGTCGCCATGGCTACCTTCCCGCCAGTGCCGGTTCTTCGACCGCGGCCATTTCATCGCGCACCACCAAGCCGTCGCGCAGCACGATCTTGCGGTCCGCCCGGTCGGCGATTTGGGGGTCGTGTGTCACCATCACGAGCGTCGTCCCGGCTTCGCGTTGGCGCGTGGTCAAGAGCTCCAGCACATGCCGGCCGTTGGTGGTATCCAGGTTGCCGGTAGGCTCGTCGGCGAGCACGATCGGCGGGTCCAGAACGAACGCCCGCGCTAGAGCCACGCGCTGCTGCTCGCCGCCCGACAGCTGCACCGGGTAATGGTGCATTCTTTCACCCAGGCCCACGCTTTCCAGCAGATTGCGGGCGCGGGTCTTGCCGTCGCCGCGCGCGTTCAGCTCATACGGCAGCAGGACGTTTTCAAACGCGGTCAGGGTCGGGATGAGTTGGTAGCTCTGGAAAACAAACCCGATCTTTGAGCCGCGCACCTGCGCCAGGCGGTCTTCCTCCATGCGGCTGATGTCCACGCCGTCAATCAGCACCTGCCCCTCGGTCGGCGAATCGAGGCCGGCGAGCAGCCCCAGTAACGTGCTTTTACCCGAACCCGACGAACCCATGATCGCCGTGAACTGCCCCCGGGGCACCAGCAGATCGATCCCTTTCAGGATCTCCACCGTGCTCGACCCGTTGCGCATCCGCTTCCAAATCCCGCGCGCCTCGACCATTCCGCCTCCCGCCCGCACCATCCAACTGACGCCGGGGTTCCCTCTATGGTATCGAGCCCCGCGCCGCTTCGTTTGCACCCTGCGCAGCGCGGGTGCCGTCCAACCAACGATGCTCGCCCGCTGCCTGCTGCTTCTTCTCATGTCCCTGCCGCTTAGCGCGCAGACTGTTGTCTGTTTCGGCGATTCGCTCACCGCCGGCTTCGGCGCGCTGGCCGGTGCTTCCTACCCGGACGACCTGCGGAAAGCACTCGCGGCAGCCGGTTCGCATGCGACGGTGGTCAACCAGGGCATCTCGGGCAACACCACCAAGGACGGCCTGGCGCGCATCGACGCGGTGCTCCGGCTGCACCCCAGCATTGTCGTATTGGAGTTCGGCGCGAACGACGGGCTGCGCGGCTTTCCCGTACCCGATATCGAGCGCAACCTGAATCTGCTGCTCACCCAGCTCACGCGCGCCCGCGTCCGCGTTCTTTTGCTCGGCATGAGGCTGCCGCCCAACCTGGGTCCCGATTATGTCGGTCCTTACGAAGCGCTCTTCCCCGCCCTGGCCGCGAAGTACAAGGTTCCGTTCGTACCCTTCCTCCTCGACCATGTTTGGGACAACCCGGACCTGCTCAGCCCGGACAACCTCCATCCCAACGCCGCCGGGTATCGCGTGGTGGCGCAGAACATCCTTCCGCAGCTCCAACAAATGCTGGCGAAGTAACCGGCCCGGGGGCTAGCATAAGTGCATGGCGGCCGCGACCAAAATCTCCGTTGAGGAATACCTCCACTCCGATGAGTGGGAGCCGGATGTCGACTATGTAGACGGCGAGATTGAGGAGCGGCATTTGGGTGAAAGATCGCATGCGATGTGGCAGGAAGCACTTTTGTACTGGTTTCGCCTGCACGAACACCAGTGGGGGCTGTTGGGATACCCCGAGCTGCGCGTGCAAACAAGCGTGGCACATTACCTTGTTCCGGATGTTCTTTTGCTCGACAAACAAGCACCGCATGAAGAAATCATCACCCACCCGCCCGCGGCTGTATTCGAAGTACTGAGCCCCGAAAACCGCCTCCAGCGTATGCAGCGCAAATTTGAAGAGTACGCGGCCATGGGCGTTCAAGAAATCTGGATGGTCGACCCGGAAACTACTGTATGGACGCGCTTCGAGGACGGGCAGATGCTGCGGCGCACCCGGTTCTCACTCCCCTCGCATGATGTCGAGTTCGACATGGCCGAGATCGGCAAGCTCGTCCGCTGAGCTACTGCGCGGGCAGCAGTGCCGAGAGCGGAATCGCGCTCGACTGTACGCCGTAGCCCGGGCCGTTCGGGTGTGTGTTGTCGCCTGAGTTGATGGTCGGCAGAAGAAGGTCCGGGTGGTTCGGGTCCGCCATCGCTTTGTCGAAGTCCGCGATGGCGACAACGCCCGGCAGCGCGGCTCCGGCGGTGCGGATCCAGTCGTTCACCGCGCGCCACTGCACCGCGCCGGGGTTCTCCGGCCCCGAATTGATATCTCCCGCGTAGGGGTTGGACGGAGTCGGAGACGGACCGTACTCCGGCTGTGCCGGGTTGGAGCAGAACACCGAGGGCGGCAGGGTGCCGAGAATCACCCGCTTGCCCGCCGCGTATGCCTGCCCCACGATATTGGTGAGCGCCGCTTCCACGTCCGGCGCGGACTTACAGTCGGCGGACTTGATGTCGACCGCACCGAGGTAGATCACTACCGCCCGTACGCTCGGCTGTTCCAGCACATCGCGCGCGATCCGATCCTCGCCGTCCGCAACGCCCCTGGCCGGGGTTGCACCGGAGTTCGGCCCGGCGGGGTCGGCAACAACGCCGGCGTTCAGCACGCCCAGGTTGTAGCCGGCCGCGTTCAGCTGCCGCGCCAGCCAGTCTGAAGGCCGGTCGTTGTCCTGGCCCGGTACAGTGACTTGCGGTGTAGGGTACGCGTTGGTGTTGCCCAAGTTTGACTGCGCGCCGTCGATGCTGGACGACCCGAACAGTGCGACCGTGCCCTGATAAGGCCCGTACACGTCCATGTCGCTTAAAAGAAACCAGTTGCTCACCTGCTGCGTAAAGGAAGCGCCGCCCGCATCGCCCGTCGCGTCACCTGCGCCGGAAGACGCTGCATAGTTTGTGCCGACAATGGAGTTGTGATAAGTCAACGGCGGGAATACGCCCTGCACATACATCGACACCGCCATCTTCTGGCCGAAGCTGTAGGTGATGTTCACCGGATCGGAGGTGAGGGTCTGCCCGGGTTGGATGACAGCACTCGCGCTGCCCTGAAACGTAAGCGGGGCGTCGTGGGCCGGATCGATCGCAGCCCCGCCGGCGGCTACGGCAAGCCGGGCCGCACCGATCGTGATCGGGGTCGTCCCAAAGTAGTTGGAAAAGCGCACGCGCTCCTCGGTGCCCGCGACCGTCGGGTAAAAGAAGAAGCGGAAGCTCTGCTCCTGCCCGCCCGGGTTCGCAGCGCTCGGCAGCGCGTTCTCGGGTGAATTGCCCCAGGCCACCGCCCACAGCGAGAACGGGGCGGCGGCTGTGCCTACGCTATTGCCACCGCCGCTTTGTGAACACCCGGCGAGCAGAAGCAAACAAGCAGCGGCGACTCCAGTACGAAAACCGGACAGTGTCATTCACATGACGGACGAGTGAATCAGCCGCAAGTTGCATATCCGCGGCCGACAATCAGGTTTCCAGCCTCGGCGGAAAACGGGCTACAACAAAACCACTCTCGGTTGAAACAGCGTCCCGGCGAGCCGGTCGGCAATGGCCGCGAGCTCGCGCTGCCCGGCGAACACCCGCACCGAAGGTGCTGAGGAAAACTCCGGCAGGGCAAGTTGGTTGCCGTGGCGCAGGCGTTCGAGCATCGGCGCGTCCGCGGTGACCGCCGGCAGCTCCGGCAGCACCATGCGGGGATGCGGCAGCACGGCCGCAAGCGTGCCCGCGCGGCCCCGATTGTCAGCTTCATCGAGGGTGAGGGCTGATTCGACAGTGAATGCGCCCACCGCCACACGGCGCAGCGCGAGGAGGTGCGCCCCGCAAAAGGCCTTGCGGCCCATCTCGTGCGCGACCGAGCGTACATAGCCTCCCGAGGAGATTTTCATGCGGAACGCGGCATCGGCGGTGCCGTCCGCGTTCTGCTTGAGGCTTTCGATCTCGAACAGGCTCACGGTGATCGGCACGGGATGCAGCTCAGGCTGCTCGCCGGCGCGCGCGTACTCGTACGCGGGCTTGCCGTTGATCTTTTTAGCGGAGTACGCGGGCGGCATCTGCATGGATTCGCCCAGGAAACCGTCCGCGAGCCGCCGTACGTCATCCACGCGCATCGACGGCCGGCGCAGGCTGCCCATCGGCTTGCCTTCGGCGTCGAAAGTTTCGGTCGCGAACCCGAAACGGATCACGCCCGAGTACGTCTTCGCGAGCGAGCCGTAGAACTTCGCCAGCCGCGTCCACTTGCCGAGCAGCAGCGGCAGCAGGCCGGTCGCCATGGGGTCGAGCGTGCCCAGGTGTCCGATGGACTGCTCGCCCGTCGCCCGCCGCATCCGGTTCACCACATCGTGCGAGGTGCAGCCGCCCGGCTTGTCGACCAATAACAGTCCGTTCATCGCCCGCGCACCAGTTCCAGGAACTCCTGCCGCGTGGGCCCGCGGCGGAAAGCGCCGAGCATGGCGGAGGTCACGGTGTGCGAAGCCTGCTTTTCGACCCCGCGCATCATCATGCACAGGTGTTGCGCTTCCACGATGACACCCACCCCACGCGGCTCGATCGCTTCCAGGATCGCGTCGGCGATCTCGCGCGTCATGCGCTCCTGCACTTGCAAGCGGCGCGCGAACACGTTCACCAATCGCGGCAGTTTGCTCAAGCCCACCACCTTGCCGCGCGGCAGATAGCCGATGTGGACGCGGCCGAAGAACGGCAGCATGTGGTGCTCGCACAGCGAATACATCTCGATGTCGCGCACCACGACCATTTCGTCGTATTCCACCTCGAAAAGCGCGCTGCGCAGGATCGCGCCCGGGTCCTGCTTGAGGCCGCCGGTAAGGAACTCCAGCGCCCGAGCGGCGCGTTCGGGCGTCTTCAGGAGGCCGTCGCGCGTTGGCTCGCCGTCGAAGCGGTAGATCAGCTCGCGAAATAAATCCTCGGTACTGACACCGCCCAGGCCCGTCTGGGGCAGCTCCGGTTCGGGCGCTTTGCGGTGCGCGGCAGGCTCGGTCATGTCTCCCATGCGATGCCGCGCGGGTGTGGGGGTTGCAGTCTTCATCGGCGGGCGGGGACTTTGTATTCCCGTCCTTCCCAGCTGACCCGCCGCACGATGCGCGCCCGGTACCAACCGACATATGCCCAACCGCAAAACAAAGGCAAGCCGAGCGTGACCGCCAGCAGCAGCGCGCCCGCGGGCGCACCCGACCGCCCCGCGCGCCGATACACCCGCCAAGCGTTCCGCAGCCACAGGAGCCACAGCACTCCGCGCTCCCACCCAAACGGGACGGGATACAACAATGCCAGCAGGAGCAAACCCCACAGGAGCAGGAAATCGAGCACGCGCCAGGCCGCGAGCGCCAGGGCGTTGTTGACCAACAGCGCAAACCGCCAATTTTCGCGCGGGGCCCGCGAGTTCACCAACTCCGGCGCGTACCGCCAACGCAGCGGAACCTTTTCGCGCTTTGCCGCTAACGCCAGGTCGACCTCGGGCGTGAGCGACAGAGCAACCCGCGCATGGCCGCCCAGGGTGCGGTAAGCCGAAGCCTGCACGAGCAGAAACGACTCCGACGCGAAGCCGATCCGTTTAGCAGGATCGTTCACCTGAGCCGGAGCGTAGGCGGTGGCGATCTCGGAGTCCGCCAACGGCCCGACGGCGCTTGCAAGCAAGCCGCCCCGCCCGCGGCGCGGCCCCCAGGACAACATGCGCGCGCCGTACCGGTCCGCCTCGACCAAGGCGCGGCTCGCTGAGGCTTCGCCGTGTACCGTGTG
>CAXTSB010000095.1:11206-13058 GCA_964246845.1 uncultured Acidobacteriaceae bacterium | reverse complement strand
CTTTCCCACCCGCGAGGCCTTAATTGAAGCGGTGTACCGCGGCGAGGTGGAAAAGCTGACCGCGGCCGGGCAGCGCTTCGCGGCCGGGAAGCCGCCGCTCGAAGCCCTGCGCGCCTGGATGCTCCTTTTCGTCGATCACGTGGCGGAAAAGCGGTTGATCCTGCCCGCGATGGACACGGTCCCGGGCGGCTCACTGCGCCTGATTGAAGGCACGCGCGGCCAAATCCACGGCACGTTTCTCACTTTGGTACGGCGATCTCCGTCCAGAAATCGATCCCGACGACATCGTCCGGGCTCTTATCGGCGTGTTCTACACAACGGCTCTGCCGGGCTGGGAAGCGAGCGCCCGCCGCATCATCGACATACTCATTGCCGGCTCGCGCCCTGCACCGGCGGCGGGCGGAGACGGCTCTTGAAAGGATTTCAGTATTCGTAGTGGGCGGGGCGGCTATACCAACGTGAGCACGGTGGGAAGGCTTGGCGGGGACGACGGGGCTCGAACCCGCGACCTCTGCCGTGACAGGGCAGCGCTCTAACCAACTGAGCTACGTCCCCAAACCTGCTTCTGACTATAGCAGAACCGCGTTTGTTCCAAAAAGCGAACGTACAAAGCAGAAAACACGGGGCGCGCCGGGCACATCGTACAGCCGGAATGAGGATCGTCATCTTTGGGCTGGCGCTCAGCTCCTCCTGGGGCAACGGACATGCGACGCTGTGGCGGGGGCTGGTGCGCGCCCTTGCCGCGCGCGGGCACCGCGTCACCTTTTTCGAGAAGGACGTGCCGTACTACGCCGAGTACCGCGACGGGTGGCCGCAGCCCGATGCGGTGCGCCTGGAGCTTTACGCGAGCCTGGACGAAGACTGGCCTCGCATGGAGTGCGCCCTGCGCGAGGCTGATGCCGCAATCGCCACCAGCTACTGCCCTGAAGGCGCGCGGCTGTGCCCGCGGCTGCTTGCTTCCGCGGTTCCGATCAAGTGCTTTTATGACCTGGACGCCCCCGTGACGCTGGATGCGCTGGCCCGGGGGGAAGCGGTCGCGTACCTGCCTGAAGGGGGCTTGGGCGGCTTCGACGTGGTGTTTTCCTACACCGGCGGACGCGCGCTCACGGCGTTCCGGGAGCGGCTCGGCGCGCGCAACGTCGCGCCCTTATACGGTTTCGTGGACCCCCAAGCGCACCGGCCCGCCGCGCCGCGGCCGGAGTACCGCGCGGACTTGTCGTACCTGGGCACCTACGCCGCCGACCGGCAGCCCGCCCTTGAAGAGCTTTTCTTGGAGCCCGCTCGGCAGCGGCCCGCGGAGCACTTCTTGATCGGCGGCGCGCAGTACCCGCGCGAGTTCCCGTGGGCTCGGAACATCTACTTCGTCCACCACGTGCCGCCCGAGCTGCACCCGGCGTTTTTCTCATCCTCGCGGCTCACGCTCAATGTCACGCGCGCGTCCATGGCGGCTTGGGGCTGGTGCCCGTCGGGCCGCTTGTTCGAGGCTGCGGCAAGCGGCGCGCCGCGGGTGAGCGATGCATGGGAAGGCTTAGACGAGTTCTTCGTGCCCGGCGAGGAAATCGCGACCGCGTGCGGGAGCGCGGATGTGCTCCTGGCGCTTGACCGCTCGGATGAAGAGCTGCGCGCGATGGCCCGCCGCGCGCGGGAGCGTACACTCGGGGCACACACCGCCATGCACCGCGCAGTCGCGATGGAAGCGGCATTTACACAAAAAGCCGCGCTTGCGGGCGCGAAAGGATAAACACACGCATGTGGGGAGTGGTGCCCGCCGCGGGCCGCGGCAGCCGCTTGCTTTCTCAAAAGAACTGCTGCCCGTGGGCACGCGCACCTCGTTGCGCGTGCGCATCGGTGG
>CAXTSB010000095.1:0-11196 GCA_964246845.1 uncultured Acidobacteriaceae bacterium | reverse complement strand
AAAAGCCGCGCTTGCGGGCGCTAAAGGATAAACACACGCATGTGGGGAGGGGGGCCCGCCGCGGGCCGCGGCAGCCGGATGCAGCCGCTTGCTTTCTCAAAAGAACTGCTGCCCGTGGGCACGCGCAACGAGGTGCGCGCGGGCGCATCGGTGGAGCGTCCGCGCGCCGTCAGCGAGTACCTGCTGGAACGCATGGTGCGCGCCGGCGCGGACCGCATCTGCTTCGTCATCTCGCCCGGCAAATCCGACATCCTGGAGTACTACGGCGCGAGCTACCTGGGCGTGCCGCTGGTGTACGTGGTGCAGCAGGAAGCGGCGGGGTTGTGCGATGCCTTGTTTTGCGCCGCGCCGCTTGTCGCCGATGACGATGCGGAAGAAGTGCTGATCGGCCTGCCCGACACGGTATGGGAGCCGGAAGACGGCTTCGCGCTGCTGCCCGAAGGCGAGCTTGCGTTTTTGCTGTTTCCCGTGGCCCGTCCCGAGCTGTTCGACGCAGTGGTGTGCGATGCGCGGGGCGCGGTCGAGCGCATCGAGGTCAAGCAGGAGCGGCCCGCGTCGCGTCTGGTGTGGGGTGCGGTGCGCATGCCCGGCGGGGTGTTCCATGAGCTGCGCGAGCTTTGGCGCGAACCCGGGCGCAAGGATGAATACCTCGGTACGCTCGTCAACGCGTGGCTGCGCGCGGGCGGCCGCGCGACGGCTGTCGCCGCGGGCACGCACTACGTCGATACAGGCACGCCGCACGGCTTCCGCGAAGCGCTCAAATTGCTCGATAAAACGAGTGACGGATAGCCCCTGCTCATTGCACAATTCTTTAGGCATTGCGGATAACATGTTTTGGCTTGCGCGCCATCCCATTCCGCAATGTTGAGCGGGCAAACTGAGGAGGACGAACGATGGCTTTGTCGAAAACGACGCAGGATCACGACGAGATACGGCAGTGGGCTGAAAAGCGCGGCGGCAAGCCCGCTGAGGTGACAAGCACAAGCGCGAGCGGCACGGGCATATTGCGCATTGAGTTCCCGGGCGCAGCCAACGCGAACGACAACAACCTGAACGAGATCAGCTGGGATGAGTTCTTCGCGAAGTTTGACGCGAGCAATCTGTCGCTCGTGTACCAGGAAGTGACGGCCGAAGGCGCGGAAAGCAACTTCAACAAGCTGGTGCACCCGGAAAACGTGACGCCGAGCTCGGAGCCGACCGGCAAGACGGCGCGCAAAAAGACCGCGGGTAAGAAAGCCGCGCCCGCGAAAAAAAGCGCATCCGCGAAAACAGCCGCCTCCAAGAAGTCCACCGCTAAAAAAGCAGCTGTGAAGAAAACCACAGGCACAAAGAGCGCGGCCCGGAAAACGGCTGCGCCGGCGAAAGCGGCCTCGAAAAAGACGGCCGTGAAGAAAACCGCTGGCAAAAAGAGCGCGGTGAAGAAGACAGCGACAAAAGCCGCGTCGAAAACCGCTTCCGCGAAGAAAAGCCCGAGCAAGACCGCGGTGAAGAAGACAGCCGCGAAAAAGTCCGCGCCCGCCCGCAAGCAGGCAGCTGTCGCGGTGAAGAAGAAAAGCGCGTCTGCGAAAAAGAGCTCCGGCCGCAAGTAAGATGTGGGGCCGGCTCCCCGCTGCTACACTTGGGCGAGTTTCAAGGAAAAGAAGCGAGGAACACGCATGGCGGATGTGACGATTACGGTGCGGCCGAACGGGCCGTTCCGCGTGGAAGGGCCGATCCGGTTGGTGGACGGCAACGGCGCGGAGTGGGACCTCGGCGGCAAACCCGCGGTTTCGCTGTGCCGTTGCGGCGCGTCGTCGAAGAAGCCTTTCTGCGACGGCGCGCACACAAAGATCGGCTTCGCCGGGGCGGAGATGGCGGTGGCGAAAGCGGATCCCGCGGCCGCCGAGGCTGTAAAAGGCGACAACGCTCCGAAGACGCTGTAAACGAAGCCCGACGCCCTGCTCATGCATCCTGAAAGGTGCATGAACAGGATCCCCGACCGCAAATTCAAAAGCAGCAAATTGCGTTATCTCAGCGAGCTTGTCCGCGAGTCGCTGCTGACGCCGACCGTCGGCGGGCGGCACAAGCCCATCCCGGCCGGGGTGGGCGAAACCGCGGTCACCTGGATCGGGCACTCGTCGTTTTTGCTTGAAATTGGCGGCAAGCACGTCCTCATCGACCCGGTATTCGCTCGGTTCCTCGTGGTGCTCAAGCGCCGCCGCAAGCCGGGCGTGCGCGTGCGCGATCTCCCGCCGATCGACCTTGTACTGGTGACGCACGCGCACATGGACCACCTCAACCGGCCGTCCCTGCGCGCGATCACGCGGCGCAACCGCGCGGCGGTGATCGTTGTGCCGCGCGGCGTGGAAGACCTGGTCAGCGACCTCGGCTTCCGCGAGGTGTGCGCGATGGAGCCTTGGCAGTCGGCGTCCGTGAAAGGCTTGGAAATCACCATGACCCCGGCCCGGCACTGGGGCGCGCGCATGTTCAACGACATCCACCGCGGCTATGGCGGCTACGTGCTGCGCGCGGGCGAGGCTTCGGTGTACCACAGCGGCGACACCGCGTACTTTCCCGGATTCGCGGAAATCGGCGCGCGGCTGGAGCCGGAGATCGCGCTGCTGCCCATCGGAGCCTACTCGCCCGACTCGTTCCGGAGCGTCCACACCAGCCCCGAGGACGCGCTTCAAGCCCTCCGCGACCTCGGCGCGAGCGTGATGGTTCCCATGCACTACGGCACGTTCCGCTTGTCGCGCGAGCCGATGGAAGAGCCGCCGGTGCGTTTGATGGAGTCGGCGCGGCGCATGGGCCTCGTCGACCGCGTCCGCGTGCTGGAAGAAGGCCGGACGGCGCTGTTTCCGGTTCAGGAAGCCGCGCGCCGGACGGAGGAAGCCGAAGCGTTCGGCTGAACACTTTAAAACCTATGGCAGGCTTGCTGTTCCGCTCAGCAAGACTGTGTTCGGCACCGGGTCGGTCGACATCAGCAGGAGATGGGTATTGTCCACGGCGTAGCTGACGAAGCTGCTCGGCTGCCGCGGGGGCTGGTTCGGTGTGGTGAAGCGGAAGGTGCAGCGGTTCTGCGCATCCGATGACACCGCGGTCACGGTAAGCGGAACGCTCTGCTGAATGTAAGCGCCCGACACGATGTCCACCCTGCCTGGCGCGTTCTCGTAGGGGAAGATTCCACTTCTAGCCAAGTTCAAATCGACGCTTCCGGTCAGGGAGGCCCGGAGCGGGAAAGCTGTCTGCCCTTCAATCTGACCGGCCAGGTCGAGCACGTAGCCGTTCAGCGGGAACAAGCTGGGCCCCGGGCTGCGGGCAGTCAGCGTACCTGAACCCGCGATGAGCGGCCCGTCGGTCTCCACCAGGGCGGCTTGTGTGATCCCGCCCGGAGCCGCACTGAAAGAAAAATTGACGAGCTGGTTCGGGTTGGCGAACAGGTCAAAGTGCTGCGTTCCCGCCGAAGTACGGATTGTGACCGTGCCTCGGCCATAACCGTCAAGCGTGTAGTTGCCCGTAACCGGCAAAGCTTGAAAGGAGCCGAGCGGGCCGTTATAGTCGAGCTCGCCGGTGACGGTCTTGTTGCCGCTGCCGTCCTCGTTGAAGGTGAGCGCGCCGATGCTTACGCCTTCGCCCGCCTTCCCTGAGCCGTTGCCGCTGTAGCTGTGGATGGAAAAGATATAGTTGCCTTCCAGCGCGAACGCGAGCGGAGTATACCGCTGAAGGACAGTGGCCGCCACATACGATCCAGGGTTGTATCCAGGCTCTCCAGGTCCGGGAAAGGTGGCAAATAGCTCGATGGCACGTTCATTGAAACTTGACCCGATCATTACGCTGGCGACCCCGTTCTTGAGAGGCGGGCCTCCTCCTGCTCCAAAACCGACATGCATGCCGTCCAGGCTTGACACCGGCAGCCCATTGTTCGGGGTCACGGTCACGGTCACCGTAGTGTACGGAGCGTCAGGGGCGACCACCGGCGGGTTTACCGTCAGCGAGCTGATGTAGCCGGGCACGGTTTGCGCGGCTAGCTCGGCCGGCAGCGGAAGGAGGGCGGACACGAACAGGATGACGGTGCGGAAGCGCATGGGGAGTCCTTTCAGCCCAGCGCCGTCTTGTTTTGGAAGCCTGAATGCAGCCTTCAAGAAGGATGCGGTGGGGACCCCATGATCCCGCTGTGGTTCTGTGCGCGTCAAGCAGAATCTACAAGCCTGGAAGCTCTTTTCTACACGCACGAGCCTGGATTGACGGCTCCGCGCCGACGCACTTCTCGCTTATGCCTGATTGCGGGAGCGGGAAGCGCTTTCGCTCCTGTATGCTCCGTGCAGCCTCGTTCAGGAGCTGGAAACGTTGAACTCTCTTTTGTTGCGAAGCGCCCTGGTCGGCGCGTTGGGCGGCTTGCTTTTCGGCTTCGACACAGCGGTCATCTCCGGGACCACGCACCAGCTCACGGACGTGTTTTCGCTCACCGCCGGGCAGCTCGGCTTGACGGTTTCGATCGCCCTGTGGGGCACGGTGCTCGGTGCGCTCACCTCGGGCGCCCTCGGCCAGCGCATCGGCTCGCGCGAGGCGCTGCGGATCATGGCGGTGCTTTACGTGATCTCCGCCGTGGGTACGGCGCTTGCGTGGAACTGGGGCTCGCTGCTGGTGTTCCGGTTTATTGGCGGCCTGGGTATCGGCGGCTCGTCTGTTTTGGGGCCGGTATACATCGCGGAGATGGCTCCGGCGCGCATCCGCGGGCGCTTGGTGGGCTTGTTCCAGATCAACATCGTAATCGGCATTCTGCTGGCGTACGCGTCCAACTACGCGTTGGAGCGCGCAGGCTTGGGCGCAAACCTGTGGCGGTGGCAGCTGGGCATCGCTTCCGTACCCGCGCTCTTGTTTCTCGCGCTTCTTTTTGGCGTACCGCGCTCGGCCCGTTGGCTGCTGACGCAGAATCGCGTGGAAGAAGCCCGCGCCGCGCTGGGGCTGCTCGGCTCACCCGACCCGCAGGCCGAGGTCGACGAGCTGCGGCAAGCCATCCATGCCGACCGCGCGCACCCCGACGCGCCGCTGTTCACCCGCAAGCTGCTGCTGCCCATCTTCCTTGCCGGATCCATCGGCCTGTTCAACCAGCTCGCGGGTATCAACGCGATCCTGTATTACCTGAACGACATCTTCCGCGCCGGCGGTTTTTCGTCCATCTCCGCGAACCAGCAGTCGGTCATCATCGGCTTTATGAACCTCCTTGCGACGCTGCTCGGCATGAGTGTGATCGACAAGCTGGGGCGTAAGACGCTGCTGCTGATCGGTTCGGTCGGCACGGCCGCGGCGCTCGCGGGCGTGGCTGGGGTGTTCTATACCGGGCAGAACCGCGGGGCGCTGCTGTGGCTGCTGGTGATGTATATCGTCTTTTTCGCGCTGTCGCAGGGCGCGGTCATCTGGGTATACATCAGCGAGGTGTTTCCCACGCGCGTGCGGTCCAAGGGGCAAAGCCTCGGCTCGGGCGCGCACTGGGTCGCGAACGCGATCATTTCATTCGCGTTCCCGGTCATCGCGAAGCACTCTTCAGGCGCGCCGTTTGTGTTCTTCGCGGCGATGATGGTCGTGCAGTTTTTCGTCGTGCTGTTTGTGTATCCGGAGACGAAAGGCGTGTCGCTCGAGCAGCTGCAGGTGCAGCTGGGGACGGCGGGGGATTAGGGTGCCGGCTCGCGCTTGCTCGCGGCGGTTCTGTTGCGCTCCGGCAAGCCGGGCACGGCAGTCGCACCGTTGCCATTGATGGAGGCTTTTCCGGCCTGGCTGAGCCGTGCTTGCTCAACAGCCTCAGCCACTTTCGGGAAGACCTCCGAAAGCGGTTTGGCGCGCTGAAACCAGCTGTCAGTAAGCTCGGGAATTTCGGTCAAGTCAATCTCTTCATCGGGAATGGCATCCAAGTGGGCAAGTTGCGCCTGCTGCTCGGGAGTTAATGGTTCAAAAATACTTCTGATCGGCTTACTGACCATCGCGGTATCGTTTTGCTTCATGCTTGGTCGCCTTCCGGGCTGAGATGATGCGGATTACCTCTTCGAGACTGATCTCATCCTGTTCTTTCACTGTATGGACGACCATTAGAGTGCGCCCGCCGTCCAAGGTGCCGATTGCGTCCCAGCGTTGTTCGCCTTCCTCGTACAGGTTCTTCTCAAGGCGAAGAAACGGATCGGCCCAGATTCGAGATGCAGTGTTGAAATCAATACCTCTGGCGCGGAGCGTTGCATCGCTTTTCTCCGGGTCCCAGGTGAATTTCATCCTCACGCAAGTCTCTCACCGGATTACAGCTACGCCAAGATCTTAGAGTAGCTTTCGCCGAATCTTCGCTATACTGAACTTGCGGATTTCCGTCGACCTCTCGCCGTGCCCGCACATCTAAAACGCATGATGCAGGTACAGCAGAAGCTCGAAATCCTGGCCGATGCCGCGAAGTACGACGCCTCCTGCGCGAGCTCGGGGTCCAAGCGCGCCGGGACCGCGAACGGCGTCGGCTCGTCCGACGGCACGGGCATCTGCCACAGCTACACGCCCGACGGCCGCTGCGTGTCGCTGCTTAAGATTTTGCTGACGAACTACTGCACGTACGACTGCGTGTTCTGCGTGAATCGCGTGTCGTCCGACATCCGCCGCGCGCGCTTCACGCCGCAGGAGATCGCGGACTTAACCATCAGCTTTTACAAGCGCAACTACATCGAGGGGCTGTTCCTGAGCTCGGGCATTATTCAATCGCCCGATTACACGATGGAGCAGTTGATCGAGTCGGCGCGCCTGCTGCGCGAGGAGCACGGCTTCGGCGGCTACATCCACCTCAAGGCCATCCCCGGCGCGAGCGAGTCGCTGCTGGAGCTGGCCGGCCTGTACGCCGACCGCTTGAGCGCGAACATGGAGCTGCCCACGCAGAAGGACCTTGTGCAGCTCGCGCCGGATAAGAAGGTCGACGTCATCGAGGGTACGATGGCCGACATCGCAGCGCGTAAGGCGTCGGCTGAAGAGGACAGGAAACGCTCGCAGCGCGCGCCCAAGTTCGCCCCGGCGGGGCAAAGCACGCAGCTGGTGGTGGGCGCGACACCCTCGACCGACCAGGAGATCATCGCGACGGCCTCGCACCTGTACAAGCGGTACGACCTGCGCCGCATCTATTACTCCGGCTTCAGTCCGTTTCCCAAGGGCGACGCGCGCCTGCCCATGAAGGCCGCGCCGCTGGTGCGCGAGCACCGGCTGTATCAGGCCGACTGGCTGATGCGCTATTACGGCTTCCAGGGCGACGAACTGACCACGCCCGAAGCGCCCAATCTGGACCTGACGCGCGACCCCAAGCTGACCTGGGCCTTGAACCACCGCGAGTTTTTCCCCGTAGACGTGAACCGGGCTTCGCGCGAGGCGCTGCTGCGCGTGCCGGGCATCGGCTACAAGAACGTCGACCGCATCCTGCGCATCCGCAAGTACCATCCGCTTTCGCTCGACGACCTCCGCAAGCTGCACGTGCGGGTCAAGACGGTGTCGCCGTTCGTGATCGCGATCGACCACCTCGCGCCCTTGCTCGACGCACCCGCCCTGCCGGAGCACGTACTCATTCCCGCGCAGATGCAGCTATTTGATGCGGGCTTGGGCGCGAGCACGGGGCAGCTGTGAGCCTGTTTACCGCGCACCGCGTGCGCATCGAGCCCGAGTTTGCCGCCTGGCGTGAGGAGGCGCGGCGGCTGCTGCGCGACGGCATCGCGCCCGAGCAGGTGGAGTTGGTCGATGAGGAGAACGACCGCGAGCAGGTCTTCGACTTCGCGCCGCCGCCTCCGGCCGACCTGCGGCAAGCCGTCGTGCAGCCGTCGGTCCCGAAGGCGTTTCTAGACTTGGCCGAGATCGTCGCCTGTCACGCCGACCCGGAGCGCTGGCAGCTGCTGTACCGCGTGCTGTGGCGGTTGCAGGGCGAGCGCTCGCTGATGAAGCATGAGCTCGACGGCGACATGGCGCGCATGCGGCGCATGGACGCGCAGGTGCGGCGCGACCTTCACAAGATGCACGCGTTCCTGCGCTTCCGCATGGTGGCCGAGGAGGGGCAGGAACACTACATCGCCTGGTACCGGCCCGACCATCGCATCCTTGCGCTTGCTGTGCCTTTCTTTGTCGACCGCTTCCGGACCATGCGCTGGACCGTCCTGACCGGCTACGCCTCGGCGAGCTGGGATCCCGCAACGCGGCAGGTCGCCTGGGGGCCCGGTGTGCCGCGCTCGCAAGCGCCCGAGGCGGACGAGCTGGAGTCAATGTGGCGCTCGTATTACGGGTCGATCTTCAACCCCGCAAGACTGAACCCGCGTGCCATGCGGGCCGAAATGCCCGTGCGCTACTGGAAAGAGCTGCCGGAGCTGCATATCCTGCCGCAACTGATGAACGACGCGGACCGCCGCGTGGGAGCCATGATGGAACAGCAGAGCCTTTTGCAGCAGAACACTTTTGTACCGCCCGAGCACTCCCTCCCCGTCCTGCGCGATGCCTTGCCGCGCTGCGAAGGCTGCGAGCTATACAAGCCCGCGACGCAGGCTGTGTTCGGCGCGGGCCTGGCGCATGCGCCGCTGATGCTGGTCGGTGAGCAGCCGGGTAACGACGAGGATCTCGCAGGCAAACCGTTTGTCGGGCCCGCGGGCAAGGTTTTGGATCAGGCGATTGAAGAGCTGGGTTTTGACCGCTCGGCCATGTACGTGACGAATGCCGTCAAGCACTTCAAGTTCGTGGAACGCGGCAAGCGCCGGATTCATGAGTCGCCAAACCTGCGCGAAATCGCCGCCTGCCGTCCTTGGCTCTTGGCGGAGCTTGACGCTGTGCAGCCCAAGGTGGTGCTGTGCCTCGGCGCGTCCGCGGCCAAGTCGCTGCTGGGCGCCAAGTTCGCGCTGATGAAGGACCGCGGCAAGATGGTCGAGTCGCCCTACGCGAAGCAGGTGATTGCGACTATCCATCCCTCGGCCGTGCTGCGGGCCGAGGGCGACTCCAAGCGCGTCCTGTACGAGTTCATCAAGCAGGACATGCAGATGGCGATGCGGGCGGCGAGCTGAGGCGGTTTGCGGCGGCTGTCGCTTGAGCGACTTAAAAGAGGGGTCATCCTGAGCACAGCGAAGGATCTGCTGTTTACTGGCACGGCGAAGAAAAGCAGATCCTTCACTTCGTTCAGGATGACACCCCTTGTGGTTCCCGCACATGTTTAGGAGCGGGTGCTCCACGTCTCGTATAGGAGACGTGGGGCACCGTCAAAACGCCACCTGCGGCGCATTTCTTGAACCCTCGCTCGCCTGGAAGTAGTCGTTATCCGTATGGAACCCGGCTATCCCGGCCCATAAGCTCGCTGGGAACTGCTGGACGTAGGTGTTGTAGTCGCGCAGGGTGTTGTTATACCGCCGGCGCTCGACCGCGATGCGGTTTTCCGTCCCTTCCAGCTGGTCCTGGAGCGCGAGGAAATTTTGGTTCGCCTTCAGGTCCGGGTAGCTTTCGCTCAGCGCGAGCAGGCGGCCGATCGCGCCGTCGAGCTGATTATTGGCCTGGATTTTCGCTTGCGGGTCCCGCGCGTTCAAGAGGCCCGCGCGGGCGTTCGCGATGTCGCCGAACACCGTTTCCTCATGCTTGGCGTAGCCCTTGACCGTGTTCACGAGGTTGGGAATCAGGTCGGCCCGCCGTTGCAGCTGCGTGTCGATTTGCGAAAATTGCGCCTGCACGTCATTGCGCTTCGCCACCATGGTGTTTTTCGCGCCGATGTAGCTGAAAAACGCAATCACCAGAACTGCGATCAAGCCCAGGCCGAACAGTGTGCCGCGTTTCATCTCTATCTCCTTGCTGTGCTTAAAAGTCGCCGCCCGCGCCGCCGCCCCCGGTGGAGCCGCCGCCGAAGCCGCTGAAGCTGTTGTCGTCGTCATCATTATCCCGGCTGCGCTGATAGCCGCCTCCGCCGCTGCTGCCTAGGAACATCCCCAATAGGAACGGAAGCATGCCCGTGCGGGCGGCCAGGATGAACAGGAGCAGCAGCACCCCGGCAAGCACGGCGAACTGCCCCGGGCCGAGATGCGCGGTTTGCTCGACAGGCGCGAGCCGCGCCGGGCGCACTTGGAGCTGCACCCCTGCGTCCTGTGCGACCAGCTGCGCGATTTGGTCTGTGCCGTAACTCAGGCCCTCGTCGGCCTTACTGACGCGGAGGTATTGCTGCATGCCGCGGCCGATCATGCCCGCGCGCTCGTCGGTGAGCACGCCCTCGAGCCCGTAGCCGGTCGAGATGAACCATTTGCGGTCGTTGACGGATACCAGCAGGATCGCACCCCGGTCGGTGCCTTTCGCTCCGACCTTCCAGCTGTCCTCAAGCTCCACCGCATAATCGGCGATGGGCTCGCCGTCGGTATTCTTGACCGTGACGACCGCGAGCTGCGCGTGCGCCTGACGGTCAAGCGCGGCACACACTTGATTGATATGCGCTTCGGCTTCGTCCGACAGCACATGAGCGTCGTCGCTGACGTAGGCTGTCGGACGCGGCAGGTCGCGCACCGCTTGCGCGAAGCCGAGCGGCGCGAGAAAGAAAATCAGACAAAAAAGCGCGAGCCGCCGCATGCAGCCTTATTGTAGCGGCAGCCCCGCCGCTTACAGGCCGCCGCTTACCGGGACATTGTGGGCCTGCGCCATCTGCTTGGCGGCGTTCAGGTGGCCTTGGATGACGGGCACGCTCTTGCTCGCGGCATCCTTCTCCGCCTGGAGCTGGCCGCTGTCGGCTTCCTTCTGAAACTCCTTCAGGTCCTCCGTGTGGTCCTCGACCATATGCGCGATGTAGGCATTATCGAAGTCCGTGCCGCTCTTGCCGGCCAGCATGTCATAGAGCTTTTGGTCCTTCTTGGAAAGCCCGGTGGGCGGGTTGACTCCGGCTTGCGCGGCGATGGGCGCCATGTCCCCGTTCAGCTTGGTGTGATCTTCCACCATCTTTTGGCCGAACTGCTTGACGTCGTCGCTGGTGCTTTTCTGCTGCGCCAACTGGCCGGCCTTGATCTCGAAGTTGCTGCCCTGGGTCGCTTTCTTCAGGAAATCCTTGTCCTGGAAGGATGCGGCGTTCGGGCCGGCGGCATTGGCCCCGAGCTGGTCGAGGCCGGACTGGCCCGGAATGGTGCGCGTGCCGGAGGTTCCGGCTTGCCCGGCCTGGCCGATGCCGCCGCCTTGCGAGGGCGCTGCCTGGCCGAGCCCGGCAGGGCCCAGCAG
>CAXTSB010000094.1:0-13129 GCA_964246845.1 uncultured Acidobacteriaceae bacterium | reverse complement strand
GCCGTCGATCCTTTCCGTTGTCGCCCCGCCCAAATACCAGCACCTGGGCCTGACCACCACGGCCGACGGTCAAGTCAAGCTGCACTGGACCGGCAACGCCGCCGACCTGATGGCCGACGCGCGCATCGCGCTCCAGGCTCCGCCCAACCCGCCCAACGGCGATGTTCCGCTGAACGGGACGGTGGACGTCACCTACGCGGGCCGGACAAACTCGCTCGTCGTCCGCCAACTGGATGCCCATACCCGCGCGACCGAGCTGAATGTGACAGGCGGAGTCGGCCTGGCCGCCGGGGCACGCTCGGCGCTGCGCACCCAGCTCGCCGTGGGCGACCTGGGCGAGTTCGCCAAGCCGCTCGCTGCTTTCGGCGTGAGCAAGAATCAGATTCCGCTCGCCCTGCACGGCCAGGCCTCGTTCAACGGCATGGTGACGGGGTCGCTTGCCGCACCGGACGTGACCGGCCACCTGGCGGTCAACAACTTCGACGTGCTGATTCCGAGTTCCGCGCAGGCCTCGGCGGCAAAGGTCACCAATCCCGCAGGCCAGGCAGTTGCCGTACCCACCGCGGCCGGGTCGGCCCCGACCGCGTTTCATCTCGACTCGCTTGTTGCCGATGCGGAGTACTCGCCGCAGCTTATTTCGGTCGGCAGTGCGCTGATCACGCGCGGCAACACGCAGGTACACGTGGGAGGACAGCTGCGCGCACACAAGACCCGTCGCAAGGGCTACGCCTACGACAACGACGCCGAACTGAACGCTCAGGCAGACATCGCAAACGCAAATATTCCTGACCTGCTTGCGCTTGCGGGCCAAAGCACTGTTCCGGTGACCGGTACGCTGAACCTGCATGTGCAGGCGGGCGGCACGCTTGGGAACCTGAACGGCGGCGGGCGTCTCGCGGTCACCGGCGGTCAAGCATACGGGGAGCCGTACCGGAGCTTGAACGCGGACCTGACCTTTGCCGGGCAGGAGGTCGGGGCGTCGCAGCTGACATTGCTGGTCGGCGGCGGCTCCGTCACCGGCAGCGGGGGCTACAACCTTCAGTCCAAGCACTTTCATGCGCAGGCGCAGTCGCAAGGGCTCGCGCTTGAGAATTTCCAGTCACTCAAGACGTCCCCGCTCGCGGTGCGCGGCAATCTCGCGTTCAACCTCCAGGGTTCGGGAACGCTGGACAAGCCGGATGCGCAAGCCGCAGTCCACCTCACCAATTTAGTCGTCGCGAGCCCATCGGGCGGCCCGCCCACGACCGGGCAAGTCGACCTGACCGCGCACACGGAGGCTGGCTCGCTGCTCGCCGATGTGAATGCGCAGCTGAACGGCGCGCTGGCCCGCCTGCGCGCCAAAGCCGGGCTGAGCGGCGACTACCCGCTCGACGCCCAGCTCAATCTTGACCACCTGGACATCAACCCGTTCCTGCAAACCTTCAACGTCACGGGTTTCCGCGGGTCGACTTCCATCAACGGCTCGATCACCGCGCGGGGTCCGCTCAAAGATCCGAAGCAGCTCTCGGCCGACGCGAATCTGTCCCGCATCGCCGTCACATCGCAAGGCATTGAGATCGGCACCGAGGGCGGCCTGCGCGCAAGCCTCCGCGACGGGATCGCAGCGCTTGCGCCGGTACACATTTTCGGCGGCGGCACCGACTTGCACGCAGGCGGGCGGGCGGCGGTGTTCGGCACCAACCGCATGCTGGACGCGCAAGCCGACGGCACCGCCGACCTGGCCGTCGCGCACATGCTGGACCGCGACATCCAAAGCACCGGCACCGTCACTCTCCATTTCACGGCCGGCAATACCATCGAGCGGCCCGATCTGAACGGCGCGGTCGAGTTCCACGATGCCAACCTGGCCTACGGCGACTTTCCGAACGGGTTGAATCATCTCAGCGGCTCGCTGGTTTTTGAGCAAGGCCGGCTTACAGCGCAAAACATCCACGCCGTCAGCGGCGGCGGCGATATCGCTGTCGGCGGATTTATCGCTTACCAGGCAGGCGTGTTCGCCGACTTGACCCTGAACGCCAAACAAGTGCGCGTGCGCTACCCGGGCGGCGTCAGCACGGTGTTCAACAGCAAGCTGCGCGTGCAGGGGACCACCAAGGATACGGTCGTGACCGGCGGCGTGCTTGTCACCAAGTTCGCCATTCTGCCCGGCCTTGATACCTCCGCGTTCTCCTCCAACGGTATCTCGCCGCCGCCCGATCCTTCATCCATCGGCAACCATATCCGGCTGGATGTCCACGTCACCTCCGCGCCGCAGCTCGACATCAACAACTCCTACGCCAAGCTCGCCGGCGACATCGACCTGTATGTACGCGGGACTGCGGTCAACCCGTCCGTGCTCGGGCACATTTCGATCACGCAAGGCGACGCCACCTTTGCCGGAACGCACTACGTCCTGCAGCACGGCGACATCTACTTCACCAACCCGGTCAAGATCGACCCGACCATCGACCTCGAAGCCAGCGCGCATATTGAGGATTACGACGTCATCGTCGGTGTACACGGGACGGCGGCCAAGTTGACGCCCGTGTTCCGGTCCGAGCCGCCGTTGTCCGAGCAGGACATCTTCTCGCTCCTGTCGCTCGGCCGCACGCAGGAGGAGCAGCAGATTTACTCCTCGCAGCAGCAGGCAGCGGGCGTCAATACGACCGCCGATTCGATCCTGGGCGGCGCCCTGAACGCAACGCTGTCGGATCGCATCAACAAGCTGTTCGGCGGCGGCAGCGTCAAGATCGATCCGGTCTTTTCAGGCTCCGGCAACAGCAACGCCACGGCCCGCATTACCGTGCAGCAGCAGATTTCGAAGCAGGGAACCGTGACGTACGCGACAAACGTGAACTCGACCGCGCAGCAGCTCATCCAGGGCCAGTACAACATCACGCCGAATGTTTCCGTGGTGGCCGTGCGCGATGAGTCGGGAGTGTTCTCTCTCGAACTGAAACTGCACCAGCGTTACCGCTGAGCCGACGCATCTTTCCTTGCATAGATGGGTTCCTAATGTGGGAAATCCGTTTGTGCAAGGAGAAACGGCGATGCGTGGAATCTGGGCGGCAGGATATTTGGCGGCGGCGCTGAGCGCGCCGGCGAGCGTTTGGGCGCAGGGCGACCTGCAGGCTTCACTCACAAAGGCGCTCGATAAGAAGCAGCTGAAGCAAGTGCAGGGTTCAGTGCAGGGCGAAACGGCCGTGCTTCGCGGCACGGTCGACGTCTACGACGACAAGGAAGAAGCGGGCAAGCGCGCCCGCCGGGTGAAAGGCATCAAGGCGATTGAAAATGAGATCGAGGTCGCCGGCCCTGAGGTGCCCGACGCGGAGCTACAGCAAAAGTTGGTGAAGGAAATCTCGCTGGACCGCGTCGGCTACGGCAGCACCCCGTTCAATGCCATCTCCGTGGCTGTGCAGAACGGGGTAGTGACCTTGGGCGGCCATGCAGTCGGCCCGGTTTCGGCGAGCGACGCGGTCGGCATCGCAAGCAACATGAAGGGAGTCAAGGATGTGGTCAACGAGATCCAGGTTGATCCGTTGTCGCCGTTCGACAACACCATTCGGGTCAACGCATACCGGACGATCTACGGCTACCCGCAGCTGAATAAGTATGCGATCGACCCCGCGCAGCCCATCCGCATCTCCGTGCAAAACGGAGTCATTACGCTATACGGCACGGTGCTGAACCAAACGGACAAGGATGTTGCCGGACTGCGGGCCAACTCCGTGCCGAACGCGTTCAAGGTGATCAACAATCTCCAGGTGCAGAACGGCGCGGAAAGGAAGTAGCCGAGCCTGCCCGCATAGACTGGAGCCATGCCTCTTTTCCGCTCCGTCGGCCATACCTTGGAGATGATCAAGTGGGAGCACTCGGTGTTCGCGCTCCCATTTGCACTGACCGCGGCGGTGCTCGCGGCCGGCGGCTGGCCGCGTGGCCCGCAGTTGGGCTGGATCATCGTTTGCATGGTGGCGGCGCGCTCGGCGGCGATGGCGTTCAACCGTTGGGCCGACGCGAGCTTGGACGCGGCGAACCCGCGCACGGCCATGCGCGCCATCCCCGCGGGTACGCTCACGCGCGGCTTCGTGGGCGGCTTCACGGTGGTTTCCGCGGCGTTGTTCGTGCTCGCGGCGGCGCAGCTTAACCGGCTTACATTTTTGCTTTCGCCCGTGGCACTGCTGGTGGTGCTCGGCTACTCGTATACCAAGCGGTGGACGCGCTGGTCGCACTTGGTGCTCGGGCTCGCGCTCGGCATCGCACCGGCGGCGGCTTGGATCGCCGTACGCGGCTCGCTCGATTCCCGCATCCTGCTGCTCACAGGCGCGGTGCTGTTTTGGGTGGGCGGGTTCGATGTGTTTTACAGCTGCCAGGATGCCGAACACGACCGCGCCGCGGGCCTGCACTCAGTCCCGGCCACGTTGGGGATCACCGGAGCGTTCTGGACGGCGCGCACCATGCACGTCGTCATGCTGGGGCTGCTCGCGGCCCTTGTTTATGCGTTCGGTCTGGGGCTGCCCGGGTTCGCGGCGGTCGCGTTGGTCGCCGGCCTGCTCGCGTACGAGCATGCCATCATCTCGCCGCGCGACCTGTCGCGCATGAACGCGGCTTTTTTCACGCTCAACGGGGTGATCGCAATCGTGTGCTTCGTCGGCATCAGCGCGGCCGTCTTCGCGGCACGGCATAAGCTGGGCTGAACCCGCGGCTTACAGGGCCGATCTGCGGCCGGTAATCAGCTGGATCACGAGCACTACCAGGGCCAGCACAAGAAGAACATGGACGTATGCGCCGAGCGCCTGGAAGCTGACCAGCCCGAGCAGCCATAACACCACAAGAATCACAAAGATTGTCCACAGCATCCAGGTCCTCCCGGCCGACGCTTTCCAGCCCGCACCGTAGGGTGCATACCGGCGTGGAACGGTTGTCGCGCATCCCATGGGTTTGCTCTGAAACGGGATGGAGGGAGCCGTATGCAGACAGCTATCCAGGGCGAGCTTGGAAGTTTCAGCCATGAAGCGGCGCTTATGTTCGACCCCGCCGCTGAGATCCGGCCTTGCGCGTTTTCCCGCGAGGTGTTCGACATGGCCGCCCGCGGCGGAGCGGCCGTGGTGCCGATCGAGAACTCGCTTGCCGGTTCGGTGCTGGAGCACTACGACCTGCTGCTGGCCCAGCCGGTGCGGATCGGGGCCGAGCGGCTCCTGCGCATCCGCCACTGTCTCATCGCCGCCCCGGGGACGACGCTTGCTGAAGTGCGCGAAGTGTATTCGCATCCGGTGGCCCTGGCACAGTGCCGCGGTTTTTTCGACATGCACCCCGAGCTGCGGGCCATGCCGTTCTACGATACGGCGGGCGCGGCCAAGCATGCCGTCGCTTGCGGAAGCGGCATGGCCGCGATCGCCGGCGCGCAGGCGGCGCCGACGTACGGCGGTGTCGTGCTCGCGGAAGGGCTCGAAGACAACCCCGCCAACTTCACGCGCTTTTTGCTGTTGCTGCCGACCGACCCGGCGCAGCACGAAGCGCAAAAGCCATCCATTCCGGACAAGGTATCCCTGGCCTTCGGCGTGCCGAACCGCCCGGGGTCGCTCGTCGCCGTGCTGGGTATTTTCGCCGCGCACGGGCTCAACCTTACCCGTCTGGAGTCGCGCCCCGTACCCGGCTCGCCTTGGCAGTATGTGTTCTACGCGGACTACCAGATGAACGATGCGGCCGTTGCCGACCGGGCGCTCGCTGAACTTGCCGCCGCTTGCCTTTTCGTCAAGGAATTGGGCCGGTACACGACCGCGGCCTAGGCCTTCGCGGTCAGGCTGATCGTGTGCTGGCCGCCTGACTGTCCCGGCCCCGGGCCGTGCCCGACATCGGACTGAATGCCCCCGCGGCGATCAATCGACCGTACGCGGACGCTCACGTCGCCTGCGTCTTTCGGCGTCCAAGAGTACTTCCACTGTACCCAGGTAATTTGAGTTCCGGCGTAGGTGATCTCCGCGGTCTGCCAGGTGTCGCCATCGTCGAAGGAAAGCTGCACGGCGCGCACGCCGCGGTCGCCGCAGTAGGCCTCGCCGTGCAGGTCCACCGGCTCGCCCACCTTCACGTCGGAGCCGTCATCGGGAGCGTCGAAGCGCGAGGTATTTTCGATCGCGAAGTGCGGCCCCCAGCCCTGCTGCTCGTAGAAACCCTTGCCGTCGTGCTCGCGGACTTGGAGGCCGGTGAGCCACTTGACAGACTTTTCGCCGACATAGCCGGGCACGATCAGGCGGACGGGGTAGCCGTGGTGCGAGGGGATGGTGACCCCGTTCATCTTGTGCGCGACGATTGTGTACGGGTGCAGCGCGGCTTCGAGCGGCATTTCATCCACGAAGCCGTCCGCGCCGTGCATCATGATCTGCATGGTTTTGGGGCTGATGCCGGCCATGTCGAGGATGCGCTTCAAGGGGGTCCCGGTCCACACGGCATTGCTGCTCAGGTTGCCGCCCACCGGGTTGCTGATGCACTGCAGCGTCGTCACCTGGTCGAACGACGGCATGGCGTCGATCTCGGCCAGGGTGAGCTTGAGCGGCTTCCGCACATTGCCGAAGACTTCCAAGGCCCAATCGTTCGGCTTGGGCGTGGGATCGACGTTGTTCTTTGTGACCCCGTAGTAGCTTTCATTCGGGGTCACCGCCGGCAGGTCGTCGCCGGAGTTCGTCGTGCCGTCGTAGGTGTAGCTGGCGATCTTATAGAAGTATGTAAGCAGGCTGCCGCTGAACGCGGTCAGCGCGAACGAGCCGCCGCCGAGCAGCAGGGCGCGACGCCCGGCTTGCTCCTTCGCGGCGGGCGCGGTCAGGAAGCTGTAGCCCGCGAACAGCGCCCACACGAACGCCGCGGCGCACACAGCCAGGTCAAGCAGGGACAGGAGCCGCGCGGTCGAAGGCGGGTGCCCGAAGTAGTTGGTGCGCAGGTTTCCCCATAGAAAGCCGACCAACCCCAGGTAGCCCAGCACCGCCAATCCCATCACGATGCGCCGCGCTTGGGTGGGCCTTTTCTCCATCAACCAGTACAAGAGCAGGCCGAACGCAGCGCCGCCCGCGAGCTCATTCGCCAGGATGGAAACAATGCCGATCTGCTTGAGCGGCGTGTAGCCGAGCAGCCCGATCAGGCGGAAAAAGATAGGCAGGTTGAACATCACCGCGGTGCGGTCGCTGAGGAGCTCCGGCAGCGTACCGATGCCGAAAAGCACGCGGAGCAGGAGGCTGACCGCGATCAAAACAAGAGCCGCGAACAGCCCGCTTCCGACCGCCGCACGTAGGTGTTTCCAATTGACGACCATGACGCTTGTCGGACCTTCCGCCTAGGTGAGAAGTTACACCCTGAGCTCCGCCGGGTACGCGCCTGAGAAAGGTTTGCAGATGAGGGATGACCCGGCTTTAAGGCGTTTCTCGCCTGCCCGTCTCGGGGCAGGCCGGCATTTACAAGCGTCCGCGGAGAAAAGTGTGTACGGGAACGGCACATTCAGGTAAGGTTCTCCCATTCGTTTCGGGGACTGAAATCGTTTTCAGTTTTCGGAATGTGATCCCGATCCGGTAAGGACCCTGTATGCGCCTCGATGCCGTGATAACGCCCGTTCTCCTCGCCTCCGTACTGCCGGTAGCGGCCCAAACCGCTGCCCGGCGGGCCCTGCCGACGGCGGCGGCCGCGCCTTTGACGGAGCCCGCCCTGGCTCCGGCCGAACCGACGCAGCCGATCCGCTTCGGGCTCGCCCTGCCTTTGCGGGACCGCGCCGGCTTGGAAGCGCTGGTCCGCGGGCAGAAAGACCCGGCAAGCCCGCAATATCGGCGGTTCCTTTCCTCGGCCGAGTTCCAGGCGCGGTTCTCACCGACGCAAGCGGACTACGACAAGGTGGTCGCGTATGCCAAGGCGCAGGGCTTTACAGTGACGCAGACCTTCGCCAACCGGCTGTTGGTGAGCGTGAGCGCACCGCCGGCGGCGGTCAACAAGGCGTTCGCGGTGACCATGCAGATGCACCAGCGCGCGGGCGAAGCGCGGCAGTATCATGCGCCCGATGTCGAGCCGACCGTCGCATCCGGCGTACCGATACTGAGCGTGAGCGGACTGTCCGACCGCGTGCTGCCGCGGCCGATGCTGAAGCATGCGCCGCGCCCGCAGACCACAACCGGCTCCGGGCAGGGCGGGCAGTTTCTCGGCTCCGATATCCGCACGGCGTATGTCGGCGCGTCCACGCTCGCGGGCGAAGGGCAAACGGTGGGGCTGCTGGAGTTCGGGCCCTACAACGTGTCGGACGTGACCAGCTACTTCAGCACGATCCGGCAGCCCTTGCATGTCCCCATCTACAACGCACTGGTCGGCGGAGTGGACGGGGTGTGCGCGGGCACGCCCGCCACGGGCGGCTGCGACGACGGCGAGGAGGTCATCGACATCCAGCAGGCGATCTCGATGGCACCGGCGCTCGCGGGCCTCATCATCTACGAGACGTACGGCGGCGCGGACGGCCTCGGCATCTTCGCGCAGGCGGCGAGCGACAATATCGCGAAGTCACTCAGCTTGTCCTTCGGCTTCGGCGGCACGCCCGCGACGCAGCCCGGGTATGAGCAGGTCTTCCTGGAAATGCAGGCGCAGGGGCAAAACCTGTTCATCGCCTCCGGCGACGGCGGGGCGTTTCCCGGCGACGGCGGCTACCCCGGCAACAGCCCCAACGTAGTGGATGTGGGCGGTACGGACCTGGTCACCGCGGGCGCGGGCGGGCCGTGGCAGTCGGAGACCGCGTGGATCGGCTCGGGCGGCGGGTGGAATACGGCCTCGCCCATCCCCGGCTATCAGACGGCCGCGATCAACAGCGCGAACGCCGGGAACCCGAACTTCCGCAATGTGCCGGACGTGGCGGCTGAGGCGAATACCGACAACTTTTTCTGCGCGAACGGCGGCTGCTCCACCGGCATCGGCGGCACCTCGCTGGCCGCGCCGCGGTGGGCCGGCTTTCTTTCGCTCGTGAACGAGCAGGCTGACGGGCGGCCGGTGCCGTTTCTCAACTCGCTGGTGTACCCGCTGGGGCAGACCGCGGGGTACGCGGCGGCGCTCCACGACATCACGGCGGGCAACAACTTTAACGCGGCAAGCCCGAACCTGTTCCAAGCCGTGCCGGGCTACGACCTGACCTCGGGCTGGGGCTCGCCGAACGGGCAGGGCTTTCTCGACGCGGCCGCGCCGCCGGCGTTCAACCAGACCGCGCCCAACTTTTCGCTTGCCGCCGCGCCCGCGGCCCTGAACTTGACGCCGGGCGCGACCGGAACCGCAACCCTGACGCTTGCTTCCGCGAACGGCTTCAGCGGGGCGGTATCGCTGAACGCAACCCTCATCGGCGCGCCGGCAGGTGTGACGGCGACGCTCGGCAGCCCGACCCTGAACGGGGCGGGGCAGACCACCATCACCGTCGCGACTACCGGGGCAACGCCGGGCGGCAACTACCTGCTTGCCGTGACCGGGACAGCCGACGGCCTGACCCACACGGCCTACGTCCGCCTGGCGCTGCCGGATTTCGCGCTGACCGGAACCCCTGCGACGGTATACCTGAACCAACGCGGGAGCGCGACCGACACACTCTCGGTTGAAGCGCTGAACGGCTTCGCGAGCGCCGTCTCGCTCGCGCTCGGCGCGCTGCCGCCGGGCTTGAGCGCCGCGTTCGCGCCCCGGCAAACCGCCTCGACCAGCACGCTGACGTTGAGCGCCGGGGTGCTTGCGCCCACCACGCCCGGGCGCTCGCTCCAGGTGACCGGCGCGGCCGGCTCGACCACCCGCACCCTGCCTTCGTTGACGGCTGCGGTGAGCGCGGCGGCCGGCGAGTGCGGCTTGGGTGAGTTCATCGATTTTGGGCCGTATTTCAACCTTTCCGCCCTGCGCACGGACGGCACGGCCGCGACCGACGGCGGCTTGGACGGATCGGGCTCCGCTTTTTCCGCGAACCTGCTGGGGCCGGGGCGCGTCCTCAACGGCATCCGCTACCGGTTCGGCGCGGCGAACGCGCTGAACGGGGTCTCTCTGAACGGGCAGACGGTCCCGCTGCCGCACATCTTTTCAAACGCGCTCGGTTTGGTGGGCACGGCGATCAACGGCTTGCAGCAGGGTGAGGCTTTCACGGTCACTTACACCGACGGAACGAGCGAAACCTACGCGCAAAGCTTCTCCGACTGGTTCGCGCCCGACCCGAACGTCAATGAGGGCGAAGCGGCGGCGTTCCCGTACCGTTTGCGCGCCGCGGGCACGCAAGACGCCCGGCAGTTCAATGCATACGGGTACACGCTTGCGCTCAACCCGCGCAAGCTGCCGGCCAGCCTGACCTTGCCCGTCAACCGCAATGTGGTTCTGCTGGCCGGGACGTTGTCGCTCCAGCCGTTCGGCACGCAGGTCAACCTCGCCGGGGCGTTCAACGCGACCGGCGTGTATACCGACGGAACGCAGTTCGCGGGCGACGGCGGGCTGGACGCGGGCGGTGCCGCCTACTCCGGCACGCTGCTGCAGGACGGCACAACGGAGCTGGTGACGGCCGGCAACACGCGCTTCCGCATCGCGGCGGCGAACACGCCCAATACGGTCTACGCCGCGGGCCAAACCATTCCGCTGCCGGGCGGCTTCTACTCAAACCTCAAGTTGTTGGGCGCGGGCGTGCAGGGCGACCAAACCGACCAGCCGCTTACTGTCCGCTTCACCGACGGCACCACGCAAACCTTTCGGCAGAGCTTTTCCGATTGGTCGGCAATCGGCGCGTACCCGAACGAGTCGGTCGCGGTCCGCACGCCCTACCGCGACTACAACGACGGCAGCCGGGACAACCAGGCCTTTTATGTGTACCAGTACACGCTTACCCTGCCTCCGTTCAAGACTGTCCAAAGCCTGACGCTGCCGAACAACCGCAACGTGGTCCTGTTGGGAATCACACTCGACCCGCCGTCCGTTTTCGATCTGGAGCCGGCCGTGTGCTCGATTTTTGGGCAGTAACCGGTCGAGCCGGCCACCATGCCGAACTGGGGTCATCCTGAACGAAGTAAAGGATCCGCTGTTTGTGCGCACCGCGAATGAAAGCAGGTCCTTCGCTTGCGCTCAGGATGACACCCTCGTATAGGACTCCTCACACGCATTTCACGAAAAGGCCCCTCCGGAATGGAAGGGCCTTCCTTTCTACGACAGCGTTCCGCCGGTCAGCGCGGCTTGGCCGCCGTTCGGGCTGCGGACTTCAAACACCACCGTATCGCCCGGCTTCAGGCCGTTCACGATTGCGTCGAAATCCGCCTTGTTTGCGACCGGTTTGCGGTTGACCTGGTCGATGATGAGGCCGGGCACCACCTGCGGACTGAGTTCATCGGCGAACGAGCCGGGCGTGACGCCCCGCACAAGTACACCGTGGAGGCCGCGCGGCGCGTCCTCGGGCAAGTCCTGCACGGAAAGGCCCAGCTTGGCTTTGCCGGGGTTGCCGCTCGGCGCGTTCGGTGTGCCCTCGTTCGCGGCCACCTGCGTCAGGTTGGCGCGGTCGCCGATAGAGCAGGTCGTGGTTTCCTGCTTGCCGTCGCGCAGGTAGCCGAGTTTGACCGTCGAGCCGGGGTGCCGCTCGGAGATGTCGGCGACCAGGGCGTCGCCGTCCTTCACGGGTTTGCCGTCGATGGAGGTGATGACGTCGTTCTGCTTCAGGCCCGCCTTATCTGCGGGCTGGCCCGGCGTCACCGAGGTGACGAGCACGCCCGTGTCGGCATGGTAGAGCTTGGCTACGGCAGGAGAAATGCCGGGCTGGAAGCGTATGCCGATCGAGCCGCGGACCACCTTGTGCTCCGACCCGACGAGCTGGTTGTATACCTCGGCGACAGTGTTGGACGGGATCGCGAAGCCGATGCCCGCCGAGCCGTTCGACTCGGTCGCGATGGCAGTGTTGACGCCGACCACCTGGCCGTCCATGTCGAGCAGCGGACCGCCGGAGTTGCCGGGGTTGATCGCCGCGTCCGTTTGGATATAGTGCTTGAACTGGCCGCCGATGGGGCCCTGCACGGAGCGGTTGCGGGCGGATACGATGCCGGTTGTCACGGTTTGCGACAGGTCGAAAGGCGAGCCGATCGCCTCGACCCAGCTGCCGACCGCGGCCGAGTCCGAATTATCGAGCTTGACCGTCGGTAAAGGGTGGCCGACATCGATCTTGATCACGGCGAGGTCGGTTTCCGGGTCCGTGCCGACGAGCTTGGCGGGGTGGCCCTGGCTGTTCTCAGGGTCGGTGGCGAGCTTGACGTAGATGCGGTCGGCTTTGTCGATCACGTGATTATTCGTCACGATATAGCCGTGCGGGTCGACGATGAAGCCGGAGCCCAGGGCGCGCTGCTCCTGCTGCTCAGGGCCTTGCCCCGGTCCGCCCGGGCCGCCGAAGAAGCGCCGGAAGAAGTCTTGCGGGTCCTGCGGATTGCCGCCTTGGTCGTCGCCGTCCTCGCCCTGCGCTTTGCGGTCAGCCTTGGGCAGGATGGTGGTGTTGATGTTCACAACAGCCGGGCCCACCTGTGCCGCGATCTTGCTGAAAGCGGTGGACAGGTTCTGCGGGCTGAGCACGGTCAGCTGCGCGGGGGCGGCGTTTTGCTCCTGCCCGTGTACGGTGTGGAGGGCGGCGGAGCCGAGCAGCAAGCCGGACGTAAACGCGGCAAGGGTGAACAGGCGGATGCGGGACGGCTTCGCTACGGACGAATTAGTTGCTTGCGGCATGACAGAGTCCTCGTGCATGGGTTGACGGCGGTTATAGGTTGATGAGGAAGAAGCGGGTCCAGGAAGTCGCGGGAGCGGACGGTGCGGAAACAACCTGCGCCGCCGGGATGAAAAGAATGACGCGCGGCGGCTGCTCCTGTACGAGCACGGCTTGCACAGTGAGCGGCTGACGCGGAGGGATGGACGGCCTGCGGTATACCGCCCGGTGCCGCTTGGGCTGGACGGAGACTGGCTGCAAATCGGCCAAGCGCATTGGAGGCTGCGTGACCGGTAGGCTGGTCTCAGCCATGTGCGGGGCTGCTTGGTTCGACGCGGCCACCTCCGGCGCGGGCCCGAAGGAGAACACGGACGGCGCGGCCAGCAGACTGCCGCACAGCGCCGCGCCTGCAAAAGCCGCCGCGGTGGAGCGCAGCCTGCCCGGACCCCGCCCCTGCGC
>CAXTSB010000093.1:0-13134 GCA_964246845.1 uncultured Acidobacteriaceae bacterium | reverse complement strand
ACGCCGCCCTGGGCTGGGGCGGCGTAGTCGCGGCGGTGCTGCCGCTCGCGGTCGTGGGCGGCTTGATGGTCAGCTTCGCCGGGGGCCTCGGCCGGGCACTCGCCGCCAGCGTATACGCGGCGGTCCTGCTTCTGTTCAGCACGCTCACGCAGGAGCTTTTGTTCCGCGGCTACCCGTTTCAGCGGCTGCGCGAAGCGGTCGGCGGGGCAGCCGCGGCAATCATTGCCGCCGGGATATTCGCGCTGGAGCGGACAGCGGGCAGCCTGAGCCCGCTCACGTTGTTCAACTCGCTCCTGCTTGCATTCCTGCTCACGCTGGCCTACCTGCGCACGCGCGCGCTGTGGGTGGGGTGGGGCCTCAATTTTGCCTGGAATGCCAGCCTCGGCCTCCTGTTCGGTCTGCCGGTGAACGGGCTGGGCTCGCCCGCGGTTTCCACCTACAGCCAGGGGCCGGCGTGGCTGGCCGGCAGCGGCTACGGCCCGGAAGGGGCTTTGCTGACCACACTGATCTTGCTGGCGCTGCTGGTGTTCGCGGCGCAGGCGACCGTGGAGCTGCGCCACCGCTGGGCGCTGCCGGAGATCACAGCCGCGGGCATCCCGGTCGACCTCGATGCCGCCGCCCGCAGGCAGCACGAGGCAGCCACGCGGCTGCAGGAACCGCCCTTGGTACAGATTTTGCCTGCTGAACCGCGTAAGCACGAGTAGTGTGTAACGGGCAACATTACCGTCGAGTCGAACCGGTATAGGTATTCAGCTTGCCACGCCTGCTCCTTCCGGTGCATCCTTGCCGCATAGACTGCCGCTTAGATCAAGAGGAGGGCGTCATGCCTCCATCCATGCTTCGCCTTGCCCTTGCCGTCATCGCCGTCCCGCTTTGCTGTGCGCCCTTGCGCGCCCAGGTGTTTGTTATCAGCACGGAAACCATCGAAGGCCGCTTCTTGAAGTTCGAGCCGACGCACGTGGACCTGCCCAAGATGCACGCGGGGCCGGTGACGGCCGAAAACCTGGAGCGCACTCTTCAGTCCGAGTCCGGCTACGCCATGCGCCCGCTGCCGCTCGCGAGCAAGGGTTTGACCCTTGTCGCCAATGGTCCGCTTACCCCGGCTGGATCTGATTACGTGACGGAGCTGAACGAAAAGGGCGTTTCCGCCCGGCCCGGCGAGCGGGTGATGATCACTAAAATCGTCTTCAACAAAGACAAGCTCGTGCTGGAAACAAACGGCGGTCCGGATGTGCCGCACAAGTTCTTGCGCCATTTGTCCGTCGGGACCGGCTCCGTGCAGGCACCGTTGGCGCAGGACCATGGTGAGCAGGCGCTCGGCTCGCGGCTGACGCTGATCTTTCCAGGCGGCGTGCCGAACGTTACCGGCGACCAGGTGAAGGAACTGATCGCGCCGGTGATCGGCTTCAGCGAGAGGTCGCCGCTTGAAGCGTATGTGGAAACCCTGCCGCCGTTCCTGAAGCAGGCGATCCTGGACAAGCACGTGCTGGTCGGCATGGACCACGACATGGTGCTCCATGCGCTCGGCGCGCCCAAGCAAAAAGTGCGCGAGTCGGATGAGGACCGCCCGTTCGAGGAGTGGGTGTACGGCGTGCCGCCTGAGAAGTCGGAATTTGTGCGCTTTCAACAGGACCGCGTGACCCGGGTTGAGATCGCGCAGGTGGGCGAAAGCCCGATCGTCCGCACACAAAACGAGGTCGGCAATTATTGGCAGACCCAAGGCCGCAGCGTGGACGAGCGGGTGATCAACCTGGGCGACCAAACCGAGGCCGACCGTGCGGCGCAAAACAAGGCTCCCGCTCCGCCGACGCTGCGCAAGCCGGGAGAAACCCTGCCCAGCGACGCGGACCCGAACATCCCGCACTCCGGCAAGGTGGAGCTGCCGCCCGACAAGCCCAAGCAGCCTCAGCCTTGAGGTAAACTCAGGATTGAGGATAGGACGAGGATGGCAAAGATCGCGAAAACCGCCGACCGCAAAAAGGTCATGGACACCACCAAAAGCACGGACTGCCCGAAGTGCTCCAAGCCGACCCGGATTGTGAAGCGGGTGAAGGACCGCGAGCGCGGTGCGCCGGGCGGGGTGTACATCTCGTGCTCAGTGTGCGAGTTCCACGAGAAACTGTAAGCCTTACTTGTAAAAAGCCCGGTTATGCGCCGGGCTTTCGCATGCTTGCCAGGATTTCGCGGTGGGCCCGCGGCGGGTCGGGTGCGGCGGTGATCGGCCTGCCGACTACAATCTGATTCGCACCCGCCGCGAGCGCTTCCGCTGGGGTGGCCGTGCGCTGCTGATCGCCGAGTGCGGCCCCCGCGGGCCGGATGCCCGGTGTAACCAGGTGCATGTGCGGGAAACCGGCGCGCAGCTTGGACGCCTCGCGCGGTGAGCAGACCAAGCCCGGAACACCGGTTTGGGCTGCCATCTGAGCCAATGTATAGACCTGCTCCTCCGGCGCGGTCGGGACGCCTGTTTCGCTCAGAGCGGCCGCATCCATGCTCGTCAGCACCGTAACCCCGAGCAGGCGGGTTTCTGATCCGGCGGCGGCGTCCACAGCGGCTTGCAGCATCGCCGACCCGCCGCCCGCGTGCACGGTGAGTAGGGAAGCCCCGAGCGGCAGGACAGCCCGCACCGCGCCGGCAACCGTGTTCGGAATGTCATAAAGCTTGAGGTCGAGAAAAATGTTGTAGCCGTCCTCGTGCAACTGTCGGACCAACGCCGGTCCTTCGGCGAGAAACAGTTCCAGCCCCACTTTGACCCAGCGCGGTCTTTCTTTTTGGGGAAATGCACTAAGAAAGGCAAAGCAGCGGGGCGCGGAAGGGAGATCGAGCGCGACAATAAGACGGTCGCGCGCGTCTTCCACGGTGGTTTGCAGGTCAGCGGCTCGCGAATGCGGATGGGGTTTGCAGCGCCGCCAGTTCGGACGCACTTTTCAGCACATCGAGGCGCACCGTCTGCGTACCGGCGCGGCTGAAACCCAGGAAGCGGGCTGCCGCATAGGAAAGATCGACGACGCGGTTGGCGAAGTATGGTCCTCGGTCATTGACCCGGACCACGACCGAACGGTTATTGGTCAGGTTGGTGACCCGCACCAGCGTACCGAGCGGCAGGCTGCGGTGCGCGCAGGTCAGGTCGGCCATGTTGTAGGCTTCGCCGCTCGCCGTCGCGCGGCCTTGAAACCCGTCGCCGTACCAGGATGCGCGGCCGATCTGGTACCAGCGGGTCTTGGCCGCGGGCGCTTTCGGCATCGCGCCTTTCGCCGTGACATCGGAGGACCTTGCCATACCGGCTCCGCTCAGTGCGGCCGCGAGCAGCGCCAAAACACCGGTGCATGCTCCCGCACGGCGGAAAGCGGTTCGATCCTTTGTGTTTTCCGTCATTCCGACTCATTCAATCAGATAAAATCACGTAAGTCAAAGATTTAATTGTACTTAGAAGCAGAAAGCATGGACGTTTTTACCTGATTTCGCGGGCGTGAAAGGCAGCCGTGCAGATTGTGCACGCCTAGGCGGTTCCTCACGAAGCACTCTTGTGACAACGGTTTATGAACGATGAGCCGTTAAGATAGAGTAAAAATTACCTGCAAGTCGTTTCGGAAATGAAAACCCCGCCTATCGTTCTCACCATCGCCGGGCTCGACCCATCCTCCGGCGCGGGCTTGACCGCCGACCTGAAGGTGTTCGCCGCATTTGGCTTATATGGCGTAAGCTGCCCCACCGCGCTTACCGTGCAGTCGACGCAGGGCGTTTTCCGGTCCGAGGCTGCAGCCCCCGAGTTGATCTCGGAAACGCTGTCGCGGCTTGCGGACGACCTCCCGCTCGCCGGCGTCAAGATCGGGATGCTTGGAAGCCGCGGGGCGGTTCGCGCGGTCGCGGACTGGCTCGGGGCGGCGCGCTTCGCGGGTCCGGTGGTGCTCGATCCCGTACTGCGGTCGAGCTCGGGCCGGCCGTTGCTGCCTGAGGATGCCTTGCCCGCGCTGAAGGAGCGCCTGCTCCCCTTGGCGACGGTGATAACGCCCAATCAGCCTGAAGCCGCCGTGCTGGCCAGCGGTGACGCGCCGCCGGAAGCGTTGGCCGAAACACTGCTGGCCATGACGCAGGCCGTGGTGCTGACGGGCGGCCACGGCCCGGACCCTGAGACGATCACCGACCTGCTCCGGACCCGTTCGCTGGAGCAGCGGTTTTCTGGACCACGGGTGCGGACGCGGGCGACGCACGGGACCGGCTGCGCGTTCTCCTCCGCGCTGCTGGCCGGGCTGGTCCTGGGCCGGCCGCTGCCGGAGGCCGTCGGTGCGGCCAAATGGTACGTAGAGCAGGCGATGCGCGCCGCCTACCCTGTCGGGCAGGGCCGCGGACCCATGCACCACCTGTTCCCGTACAGTCCGAAAGATTTCGCGCCGGAGTAAGAAGCACCGCACGCTTTCTCGTCCAAACTTGAGAGATGCGACGAGGGCGAACATGCGGGTGGGTACTGGCAGCGGCTTTATGCGGCGTGCTGCGCGCGCAGGAGCCGGCCGTCAACACCGACCCGCTCAACCGCACGCCCGAGGTGCAGGGGGCCTTCCAGCGCTTCTACATGCTGGACTACGACGGAGCCGAGCACGGCTTCCAAGCCGTCGCCGCGGCACACCCCGGGGATCCGCTCGCGACGGATTTCCTGCTGGACACGGCGATTTTTCGCGAACTCACCCGGCTTGACGCCTTGGACACCACGTTTTACGCGAACGACGGCTTCCTGAGCGGCAAGCATGCTTTAAATGAGGATCCCGGTGCGCGCGACCGCATTCGGGAGCTGCAAGCCGAGGCGCAAAACCAAGCCGACGCGCTGCTGAAGAAAAACCCCAGAGACCTGGACGCGCTGTATGCCCGCGGCTGGTCGCGCGCGCTGCTGGCCGCGTATACCGCCCTGGCGGAGCGGGCCTTCCCGTCCGCGCTCAAGCTTGCGCTCAGCGCCAAGGGCGACCAGGAAAGCGTGTTGAAGCAGGATCCGAATTACGTCGATGCCAACCTGGTCGCGGGAACCTACCAGTATGTCGTCGGCGCGCTGCCCCGGTCGTTTCGACTTCTGATCGGCATCGTCGGCATCAGCGGCAGCAGGGAAAAGGGCATGGCGATGCTCAACACCGCGGCGGAGCACGGCGTGCGCACCTCCATCGACGCGCGCACGGAGATGGTCTTGTTCCTGCGCCGCGAGGGCCGCTATCCCGAGGCTCAAACCGTCGCCGAAAGCCTTGCTCGGGAGTACCCGCGCAACTACCTGTTCCAGCTGGAGCTGGCCAACATAAAAAAGGACGCGGGGGCGGGTTCCAAGGCCGTCGCGCAATACCAGACGGTGCTCGCGTCGGCACGCCGCCCGGGCTGGTTCCACAACGCGCACCTGGAGCTTGGCTATTTCGGCCTAGGCGAAGCGTACCGCGGGCAGAAAATGTACCCAGAGGCGGCCGCGGCGTACAGCCAAGCCGCGGGCATTGCCGACACCAGCCCAGAGCTGAAGCAGCGCTGCCTGGTGGCCGCCGGCAAAAGCTACGACCTGATGCACGACCGCGCCCGCGCCACCGGCAGCTACCAGGCGGCGCTTGAAACCGCCGGACCGGACACGGTGCAGGGCCAGGAAGCCCGCAAGTGGATCAAAAAGCCGTTCAGCGGAGCGTAGACTTCGCCAAAGGGAACGATTCACGAGCTCCCCGCGTATCAGGTGGTATCCGGGAGGAGTTATGTATTGTGGGCGGTGCGGGACAGAGATGGGCACGGGGGCGCGCTTCTGCTCCCAGTGCGGGACGCCGGCGCTGGCGGGCTATGCGGCCGTGGGCACCCGCTTGGAGCGCGCTCTGGGGAGCCGCGTCATCGCGGGCGTGTGCGCGGGTTTGGCGCGGCAGTACCGTTGGGACCTGACCTGGGTGCGCGTGCTCACCGTACTCGCAGCTATCCTTTCAAGCGGCGCGGGCCTGGTGGCTTACATCATTTTTTGGATCGTCATGCCTGAGGAGCCGCTGATGCTGCCGTCGCCCGGAACGCCGAGCGGCGCGCCTTCGCAAACGGTGTTCTAGGCGGTGTTCTAGTCTGGGGAGGTGAGCTTTTCCCCGCGCCCTTTCCATCGACCGAAGCCGACCGCCGCTCTCCACTGCGGGCCGGTCCCGCTGCCTAAGCTCGCCGCGCGTTGGGGTACTCCGCTGTATGTGTACTCAGCGGACGCAATTCTTGACCGCTTCGAAATGTTCGCGGACGCGTTCCGGGCGCAGCCGCACTTAATCTGCTACTCGGTCAAGGCGAACTCCGCGCTTGCCTTGTTGAAGCTGCTGGCGCGCGCCGGGTCGGGATTCGATATCGTCTCCGGCGGCGAGCTGGAGCGGGTGCTCACGGCGGACAAGCGCGCGGCGTCCCGGGTGGTGTTTTCGGGCGTCGGCAAAACCGCCGCGGAGCTCGACCTGGCGCTTCGGGCGGGCATCCGCGTCTTCAATGTCGAAAGCGAGCAGGAGTTGGAGCTGCTGGCCGAGCGTGCCGCGCGCCGGGGTAAGGTCGCCCCGTTTGCCTTAAGAGTCAATCCGGATGTCTTCGCGGATACGCACCCGTACATTTCGACCGGGCTCAGCGAGCACAAGTTCGGCGTGCCGTTTGCCGCGGCGCGCGGTTTGTACGCGCGGGCGCGCAAGCAGCGCCGTTTGCGGGCGGTCGGGGTCAGCGTACATATCGGCTCCCAAATCCGCGAGGCGGCCCCGTTCGGCGCGGCGGCCGCGCGCGTCGCGCAATTGGTAGGTGAGCTGCGCGCCGACGGCGAGCGCTCCCTCGGCTCGGTCGACATCGGGGGCGGCCTCGGCATCGAGTACGACGGTGCGGACTGGGACCCGCGCGAACGCGTACGCGCCTACGCGGCGGCTGTCACAGGGGCGTTCAGCGGTTTGCAGGTGGACCTTTTGCTCGAACCCGGCCGTTTCCTGGTCGCGCAAGCCGGCGTCTTGCTCACTGAGGTGGTGTACACCAAGCAGAACGGGGCCAAGCGCTTCGTGGTCGCCGACGCGGGCATGACGGAGCTCATCCGGCCTTCGCTTTACGGCGCGCACCATGCCGTTGAGCCGGTCGGGCCGCCGCGCAAGGGTGAGGCACAAACCGTGGACGTGGTCGGGCCGGTGTGCGAATCGGGCGACTTCCTGGCCCGCGACCGTGCGCTCGCGCCCGTGCAGCGGGGTGACCTGCTTGCGGTTCTGGATGCGGGTGCATACGGGCTGTCGCTGTCCTCAAACTACAACACGCGGCCGCGCCCGGCCGAGACGCTGGTTGAGGGCAAGCGCGCCCGGCTCATCCGCCGAAGGGAAACGGTGCGGGAACTGCTGCGTCCTGAGCGAACTTAGCCGCCCATCGGCTTCGCCGCGTTTACCATCCACGGTACCCCGAAGCGATCCGTGCACATGCCGAAGCGCCGGGCCCAAAAGGTTTCCTGCATGGGCATCCGTACCGACCCGCCTTCGCTCAGCTTTGTGAACAGCTGCTCGGCGCGATCCGCGTCGCCGGTTTCGATAGATAGGTGCGTCGAGCTCGGCGTCCCGTCGGTCGGGCCGTCGCTGCCCATCAAGGTTTGGCCGCCGAAAGCCAAGGTGGCGTGGCAGATGCCGTCGCGCGCCCACGGTTCAGGGCCGGGCTCGCCGGGCATGTCGGCATAGGTCACTATAGTGGTGATCTCGCCGTCCAAGCAGTCTTTGTAGAACTGAAATGCTTCCCGGCATTGACCGCTGAACACCAGGTACGGGCTGAGCTGCATCCTTCGCCTCCTGTGAAATCAAGCGCGAGCATACCGCCTGCCGCGTCCGGTGGAAAGTACGCAAAGGTAACCGGGCGCACAAAAACCCGCCCCGGCGAGGGGCGGCTTTTGCTTCAAGCGCGGAGGTCAGTTCAGCACGGTGTGCGAGGAGGCCAGGGTGTCCGGACCGGTCGCCTGCTCGAGCGCCGCGTGCGCGCTGGTCGGTTCGGCTGCCGCGGCGGCTCCGTTCGGGCCCAAGCCGAGCTTGATCAGCGCGCGCGAGTCCGGCATCAGCTTGGTTTGCCAGCCGTTGTCGGACTGGAACCGCTGCATCGCTGCTTCCGTTTCCGCATCCCACGCGCCTGAGGGCTCGCCCTGGAGGTAGCTGCGGCCGATCAAAGCGGTTTGGATGGCGCGGGTGCGGTCCGGGTCGATCTCACGCTGGCCGGGCGTCCACTTAGGCGCGGCCGGTTTGCGGTGCGCATGTACGTGACGCAGGCCGGCGAAGGCGGCGCGGTGCGATCGGGAAGCGACCGCGGGCATGACGGCGGCGGCCAAGCCAAGCATTACAACGGATACCGCAGTCATCCGCGAAAAGCGAAAAATCATGCAAAAACCTCGGAAAAGGTCGGTGTGCGTTCGATATGGGAATCAGCCTAACCTTTTTCGTAGCCGGAAAGCAACCAAAACGGCCCTGCCTTTCGTAACTGACACGAAAGAGGCAGGGCCGTCGCAGGGCAAGCAGGCCGGTTAAGGCAGGGTACCGCCGGTCAATGTGCTTTGCCGCGAACCGCGCGGAGTCACCACTTCGAGCACGCAATCGTCGCCCGATTTCAGCGTGGCCACCACTGCGTCGAACTCTGCTTTGTTGGCCACGGGCTTGCGGTTGATCGCCACGATGATCAGGCCCGGCTGGATGCTGGGGCTGACATCGTCCGCGAACGAGCCCGGCTTGATCGCCTGGATGAGCACCCCATGGAGTCCGGAGGGCGCGTTCGGCGGCAGGTTCGTGACGGTGAGCCCCAGCTTGCTCTTGGCCGCGCCGCCGTTGTCATTCTGGCCCTGCGCGGGTCCGTTGTCCTGGCCGCTGTTGCCGTTCAAGGCCGCCACGGTCTTTGTCCGGTCCGCGATCGCGACCTGCGCCGTCATTTTCTGCCCGTTGCGCAGGAAGCCGACCGTGGCGTTGGAACCCGGCTTGCGGGGCGATATGGTTTCCACCAGCGCATTGCCGTCCTTCACCGTTTGGCCGTCCACCGACACGATGACGTCATAGGGCTTGATGCCGGCCTTGTCCGCCGGTCCGCCGGTGGTGACCTGATTGATGAGCACGCCAGTGCTCGCGCCGTACTGCTTCGCCACGGCCGGGGAAATGGAGGGCTGGAAGGAAACGCCGATTGAGCCGCGGACCACCTTGTGCTCCGGCCCGATAAGCTGGTTGTAGACGTTCACGACCGTGTTCGCCGGCACCGCGAAGCCGATGCCCTGGTAGCCGTTGGTCTGCGTGAAGATCGCGGCGTTCACGCCGACTACTTCACCATTCATATTTAGGAGCGGCCCGCCGGAGTTGCCCGGGTTGATCGCCGCATCCGTCTGAATAAAGTGAAGAAACTGCCCCGCCTGGCCCGGATCGATGGTGCGGTTCTTGGCCGAGATGATCCCCGCCGTGACGGTTTGAGACAGATCGAACGGCGAGCCGATCGCTTCGACCCAATCGCCGACCTGCGCGGCATCGGAGTTGCCGAGCTTGACCGTCGGCAGCTGCTTGCCCTCGACGTCGATCTTGATCACCGCAAGGTCCGTGTCCTTGTCGGTGCCGATGACGGTGGCGCGGTGCCCTTCAGCATTTTCAGGGTCGGTGGTCAGCTTGACATAAATGCGGTCGGCTTTGTCGACCACGTGGTTGTTGGTGACGATGTAGCCGCGCGCATCCACGATGAAGCCCGAGCCGAGCGCCCTTTGTTCCTGCTGCGTATCGCCCGGACCCTGGCCCGGGACGCCCCCGAAAAACCGGTTGAAGAAGTCCTGGAAATCGCCCTGGCCGCCCCCGCCGCCTCCGCCGTCCTGGTCATCCCCGTTGTCATCGTCATCCGGAGCCTGCTGCTGAGGCGCATTGCGCCGGCCGCGCCGGTTGCTTTCCCGTTGTTCCTTGGGCAGCGTTTCGGTGTTGATGTTCACCACCGCCGGACCTTCCTGCTTGGCGATCTGCGTAAACAAGGTGGACAGGCTTTTCGCGTCGGGCACACGGAGCGGCGCGGCATCGCGCGTGTCGACGGCTTTATCCTGCCCGTGGACGCCGTGCGCGACCACGGACCCGATCAGGATGCCCGCCGACAGCGTCGCGAGAATGGTGAATGTGGATTGGAGCCGGCGCAGCCTGAACCACTGAAGTGGAGCATTCATTGTTTGGTCTACCTTCGAACCTTTCACGGCGGCCCCGCGGGCCGCGAACACCTGTCTAGTGTACTGATGCGGCCCGAACCGAAGCGCGGAGCGGACCCTGCGCGATTAGACGCGATGGGACGGTAAGTGGTTCCTAATGCTTGCGGGTCTGTCCTGTTTCCGCCGCGATCAGCCCCGCGAGCACCAGCGCTCCTCCTGCCAGTGAGCGGCCCCGCAAACGCTCATCCAGCATGAGCCAGGATGTGATCGCGGCGAAGACCGGCTCCAGGGTGAAGATGAGCGCGATATGGCTTGCGGGCAGGAACGCCTGCGCCCAGCTTTGCACGGCGAATGCGGCGGAGGTGGCAAGCAGGGAAGCGACCAGCCAGGCCGCGTAGAAGCGCGGACCGGGATGAAAGAACGGGTGGCGCTCAAAAAGCGGAAGCGTTCCCGCCATGAAGGCCGCCGCCGTGCTGATTTGGACGGCGGCCAGCGCTTGAAACGGAACGCGCCGCGAGGCGTGCGCCATGACCAGCAGATGCAGTGTGAACGCGAGGGCGCAGCCGAGCGTGAGCAGTTCGCCCCGGCCGACGGAGCGGAACGCGAGCGGCTGGCCCGCGGGGACCGAAAGCAGCAGCAGCCCGGCAAACCCCAAGCCCGCACCGGCAAAAGCGCCCGGCCCGGGCCTCGGCGCGCCCGGCGCACGCCAAGCGGCGGGCAGCGTGAAGAACGGGACAAAGATTACCACCATGCCGGTAATGAACGCCGACATGGACGGCGTGGTCAAGCGCAGTCCGCTGGTTTGGAGCTGGTAGCCGAGCGCCAAGCAAAGCCCGGCAAGCACGCTCAACCGCCATTGCGCGCCGGTCAACCCGCGCAGCGCCCGCCCGTAAACCACCAGAAGAACGCCCGCGGCGAGCAGCATCCGCAGCAGGTTTAAGACGAGCGGGGAAGCATCGGCCAGAGCTTCCTTGATGAGGACAAATGTGGAACCCCAAACAAGCGCGACCGCCGTGAGCAGCAGGTACGCAAGGCGGTCGCGGCGCATCGGGCTAGCCTGCTCCGTGCAAAAAGGTCGTGCGCCCGCCCGCGACCGTCCGCAGTACCTTGGCTTCGAGCAGCTCCTCCGGCGTGCAGGCGAGCAGGTCGCGGTCGAGCACGCAAAAGTCGGCGGCGTATCCCGGCGCGAGCAGTCCCTTCCAGCCGTCCGCACCCTCGGCAAGGGCGCTGCCTTGCGTGTAAGCGTGGAGTGCCCGCGCAGCGGAAAGAGCGTGACCCTCGCGCGTGATGGCAGCATGGATGCCGGGCAGGGGCGCGAGCGGCTCGACGGGGAAGTCCGTACCGAAAGCCAATGGGACGCCTGCCTCCTCGAAGCGTCGCCAAGCGTAGGCGCGGTTGAGCCGGTCTGGGCCAAGCCGCTCCCGCGCCCAGCGGCGGTCGCCGGCCCAGTGCACGGGCTGCATGGAGGCGACCACGCCCGCCGCCCGCGCTTCGGCGAACGCATCCGGCGCAGCGGTTTGCGCGTGCTCCACGCGGCATAGGATGTGCGGAAACGCGGTTCGGACAGCGGCAAGCACTTCGAGCGCCTGCCGGAGCGCGCGGTCTCCGATGGCGTGGAACCCCAGCGCAAACCCGACTCCGGCGCGCTCCAGCGCCATCGCGCGGAGACGGTCGGTTTCATAAAACAGCAGCCCCTGCTCCCCGGGCGCGTCCGTGTAGGGCTCCAGCATGGCGGCGGTGCGCGAACCGAGCGAGCCGTCCAGAAACGCTTTCAACATGCCGGTGCGGAGCCAACGCGTTTGGGGTGCGCGCGCTTGCCGCTCCTCGAGTTCCGCGACGGGTGCGTCGAACGGGAGCCATTCTGAAACGCGCACCGGCAGATCGCCTTTCGCATGCAAAAGAGTGAGCGCGGCAAAATCCTCGTCCACGGAGTAGTCCTGGACCGAGGTAATGCCGTGCGCGGCGGCTTCCTGGAGGACGGAAAGCAGGGCCGCGATGCGCGCCTCGGGGCCGACCGGCGGGATGTGCTGCTCCACGAGAGCCCGCGCCGGCCGCTCGCGCAGGATGCCGGTCGGCTCGCCGCTTCCATCGCGGTCGATCCCCGACCCGGGCGGGGCAGCCGTCCCGCGCCCGACATTGCCCTGCGCCAGGGCCGCCGAGTTCGCGACGGAAACATGCACGTCCACGCGCGCGAACACCGCCGGCCTGCCGCCGGTTACCCGGTCCAGGTCATGCCGGGAAGGCAGCCGCTGCTCCGGCCATCGGCTCTCGTCCCATCCCCCGCCGGTGAGCCAGGCATCCCCGGGCGCGCGCGCCGTGGCCCGCGCGATGCGCTCCAGTGTTTCCGCGAGCGAGTCCGCTCCGAGCAGGTTCACTTCGCGGCGGAGCCGTGCGCCCTCCCCTAAATGCAGGTGCGCGTCGTTGAATCCCGGGCAGGCCCACGCGCCGCCGAGGTCGACGCGCTCGTCCGCCGCGGGCGGAAGCTCCGTCGCCGTCCCGACGGCGGTGACCGTTGCGCCCTCAACGAGCAGCCACCCGGCCGTCTCGGGCCGGGGTCCCAGCATCCCCCGGCCGGTTAGGAAGCGGCCGTTTTCAAAGATCGTGCGCATCGTCATCTTCAGCCAGCGCAAGCACGAGCAGCAGGATGCGCCGCAGTCCTAAGTCGCGGCCCCGCGCTTCAAACCACTCCCCCAGCGTGTGGATGCCGCCGCCCTCGCCGCCCGCGCCCAGCGCCAGTGCGGGCACGCCCAGCGCGAGCGGGATGTTGGCGTCGGTCGAAGCAGTGCGCGGCTCGGTGCGCAGCTGCAGGTGCCGGTCGACCGCGCGCAATAAAGCGAGCAGACGCGCATCCTCCGGCAGGGCACCGGCGGGTCGATCGCCGATGCACCGAATCTCCGCTCGGAGCGCGGCATCGTGCGCCGCGCCCCGGTTTGCCGCCTCCACCGCCCCCGCGACCGCGCCGCGCAGCTCGTCCTCCAGCGCCGCGAGCGATGCCGCATCTGTCGAGCGCAGGTCAAAGCGGGCCGTGGCCG
>CAXTSB010000092.1:1138-13436 GCA_964246845.1 uncultured Acidobacteriaceae bacterium | reverse complement strand
AACCATACCCTGCCCACCATGCACGCGGGCCGCTACACGGGCGGGCTGTGGGTGGGCTCGTACGTCAAGATCGCCACGCACCAATGGCTGGAGGACGCGGCGGTGGATCTGGTCGCGCCCCCAGCGACCCGGCAAAGCGCGAGCGAGGGTTTGGAAGGGCACCGCCGGGCGGCGGCGATCCGGCACGACCGGCGGATGGCGACCTTCGCGGCGCTGACGCGGTGAGGCCGCCCTGCAAGGGGTGTCCTCCTGAATGAAGCGCGCATTCGATGCTTGCCGGGCGTCGCCGCACCACCCGGCGGAAAACCAGATCCCCTCAGCCTCTGCGTGGGATGGGCACGGAGGCCGCATCGCCGGGTCCGGCGTCCTTGTCATACACCAGCAGGGTCGTTGCGTACCGTTCTCGACGGACCGCGAAAGACCGCGAAGTCCCGCCAGTGCAGCTCATCCTTGGGCAGCAACTCAATGTTCAGCAGCAGGCCCGCTGCCTTGGGTTTTCGCGCGCCGTTCGGCGCATGGTAGGCGAGGCAGGGATCGAACCTGCAACCCCCGGCTTAGAAGGCCGGTGCTCTATCCACTTGAGCTACTCGCCCGCTTCGGCATTTCCTTCAAACCGTGCTGCCGCAAGTGCCATTTGACGTTGGAAGCATAAGGCGGCCGTGTTGCAAGCCCCTGCCCAGCGCTCCCGCGCTTCCGCGCCGCTCGCGCCGAAGCCCATGGCGTACACGGTCCAGCCAAATGTGTCCTGATCATACAGCCGCGCCGGGCGCACAACAATCTCGCAAGCGGCGCACGGAGCCTCTACACGCCTCAGCCCGGCGGCCAGGATTTTCGCCAGCTTTTCGAAGCCCGCAAACCCAGCGAATATCTCGGAGCGGACGGTGAGCACATCCAGGTAGCTCCCCAGTCCACAAGAGGTTTGCGCCTCACCGGCCTCCGCGATTTCAGGATCCACCTCGTCGCGGGTCACGGGAAAAACATCGACTTTCACGGTTAAGCAGCCCAGCCGGTTGGTCACGAGGAGCGGTGTTTGGAGTTCCGGGTATTCTTTCACCTCCGGCAGCAGATCGAGCCCATGCGCACCGGCGCGCAGATCGACCCAATCCTCCCACGGCGCCGTGATGACCGGGCAGTCCGGGCCGACCTCCACGGCCCAGTCGGCGATCACCAACCCACCGCCGCCCCGAGCCAGCGCACCAGGGTTTCCTCGGCCCAGCGGCCGCCGTCATCTTCGCGCGGCTCGGCCAGAAAGGCACAGTGGCCGCCGTGGGCGGTTTCCACATAATCGACATGCGGGTTGGCGGACAAAGCCGCGCGGGTCGCGGGCAGCATACGGATGAACGGGTCGTCTTCGGCGTGGAGGATCAGCGTGGGTTTGCGGAACGCGCCCGCGTAGCGCGAGGAGCGCGTGGTCTCGTAGTAGTCATCCGCATCGCGAAAGCCGCCGTAGCGCGCCACGATCTCGCCGTCAAAGTCGCGCATGGTGCGGATGCGGCGGTACACGCCCTCACGCTCCAAGGGGCTGTACAGCGCCGGAAAAAGCGCTGCTTTGATGCGCAGGCGGCGCTTCATCGCGCGCAGGAACCGCTGCTCGTAAAAGCGGTTGGACAGGAGGTGCAGCGCGGCGGATGAAGGCCGGAGATCCATCAGCGGCGATACCCCGACAAACGCGTCAGCCGCCGGCGAGGCACCCGCGTGGCGCAGCACCAGGTTCGCGCCCATGGAGTAGCCCACAACCGCGATGCGCCCGAGGCCGAGCGCGCGCAGTCCATGAACGACAGCCCCGATATCTTCCGACCGGCCCGAATGGTAGATCGTCGGGGCGAGCGCGTCCGAACCGCCGCAGGAGCGCATGTTCATCCGCACCACATTGCAGCCGGCGGCCCACAAGCGCGCTGCATTGCCCAGGATGTATCCCGAGCCGGCCGAACCCTCCAGCCCGTGTACCAGGACGACCGTCAGCTTTTGTTCACGACGGCTCTGCCAGTGGCAAAGGCAGAGCACACGCGTTTCCGGCACCGGAATGCCTGCCCAAAAGTGCGGCGGCTCGACCGCGACCGTCCAAGGCTCAGCCGCGGGCGGCTGCGGGCCGCCGCGGCGCAGGAAGTTGCCGACAATGGTTTGGATATGCCCGTTCCTGAGCCAAGGGCGCGGCTGGAATGGGGTGAACCATTGCGCGGCGCGGGTTGGGGCTGCCGCGCTCATCCGCGCAGCTCCGCCGGAACCCGCGCAAGCACAGCCGCGGCCCGCAGGGGCCCGTCCGGCTGCTCCTCATGCATGAAGAACGCGTACACGTCGGCCCCTTCGCGGGCAAGCGCGGTGAAGTGCTCCGCCAAGTGCGCGAGCTCTTGTTCGCTGTAAGCGAACCGGCGCAGGCGAAATACCCGCAGCCCGGGCGCGAGCGGAAGGTCGGGCGAGCGCAGGGTGTCGCTTTCCGCCGCGCACAGGGCCGCGGCCCGCTTGGCAAGTACGGCGTACACCGGCTCCGTGAACCAGGAGGCATGGCGGAACTCCCACGCAAGCGGTAAGGGGAAGCCGGCCGCCTCGGCCAGGAAATCGTCAAGCAGGGTCGGGTCGGCTTTGAAGTTCGGAGGCAATTGAAACAGGACAGGCCCGAAATGCTCCCGCAGCGGTTCAAGCGAAGCGGCGAAAGTCCGCAGCAGCTCACCCGAACCGCGCAGGCGCTGGAAGTGCGTGATGCGCTGCGGAGCCTTCCAAGTAAAACGAAAGCCGGGCGGGGTTTGCGCGAGCCAGCCCGCGCACATGGCGGCGGTCGGCAAGCGACGGAAAGTATAGTTCACCTCAACCGTGTTGAGCCGTTCGGCATACGCGCTTAGGAGCTTCTTCGCGGGCGTTTCCTGGGGATAAAAGCCGGGCCGCCAGCTGGGGTAAGCCCAGCCCGAGCAACCCAGGTACACCCTAGCGGGCATGCGATGGGGCGGCTAGTGGGGATTGAACCCACGACATCCGGATCCACAGACCGGCGTTCTGCCACTGAACTATAGCCGCCATGCCCTTCGACTATCCTAGCACCTGTTTTATTTAGAGGGCACCGCGTCGCGGTCGTACATCTCCGCCGGCGGATGCGTGGCCTCAACAGCCGTAAAGCTTTCGAGGAAGCGATAGCTGTGCTCCGCGTCCTTCGGCACGATCCACGAGCTGCCCGGCTCCAGGCGAACGACCTGGCCCTCCAGGGTCAGCTCGGCGCGCCCGCTGAGGACGTAGCCGACGGTCTCGTACCCGCGCCGCACCGGCGTGGACGGGGTGCCCGGCTCCTCGTTTTCCCAAAGGCGCATGGAAACGCCGCGCCCGCTCGCCAGGAGGCGCTGGCCTTGCGAGCCCCTCGACGCTGCCGCTGCTTCTACCTTGGTCACCGATGTATCCGCCATGTGTTCCTTTCGGCCGCGTTTCGCGGTTTCTTGTACGGGTAGATGCTGGAAATCACCTGACAATCCCGCATGGGAGCGCCCGCGCGGGCTGTTTCGCATCTGATGGAGTCTGCCGTGAACAACTCAGCACTCAGCCGCAAGCCTGTTCGCGCGGGAGCTTCGCCGCCCGCATCACCCGGTGCACGGCCCGGCAGCGGCTTGTTTTCCGACCAAAACCTCCGGCAGCTTTCCATCCTGCTCGACTCGGCATTTGCCATTCCCGGGACGCGCATACGGTTCGGCCTTGACGGGCTGATCGGCTTAGTGCCGATCGCGGGCGACGTGCTCGCCGGGCTGCTGTCCGCCGTGATCGTGCTGGGGGCGTGGTCGCGCGGCGCGCCGCCGGTTTTGCTTGCCCGTATGGTGGTTAATCTCGCGATCGATGTGGGGATCGGGCTCATCCCCGTGCTCGGCGATGCTTTTGACATCGCCTGGAAAGCCAACCGGCGCAACTACGCGCTGCTGGAGCGCCACCTGGCCGCCCCCGGCTGCCATGCGGCCCGCGACTGGGGCTTTCTGCTGCTCCTGCTCGGCGCCCTGGCGATGCTGTTTGCTTTACCGTTTGTTCTGCTGGGCTATGCCCTGGCATGGCTGACTCACCCGCACTAAGCCGGGTTTACAATCACTCGAGTGTCGGGGCGTAGCGCAGCCTGGTAGCGCATCTGCTTTGGGAGCAGAGGGCCGGGGGTTCAAATCCCTCCGCCCCGACCATTCCGTGCAACTTGCGTGAGGCGGCCCGTGGCGGCGTTGAACCCGTATCCATCACAAGGTCCGAAGTCTGATCCCTGGACGCTGGACCCGAAATCCCCGGAGTTCGCCGCCGAAGCACGCCGGCAGTCGCTGATGATCGCGAACAGTCCGCAGGAAAAGGATGATATGGCGTTTATTGAATCCATCTATTCCCTGGCCTGGCCGGAAGAGTGAGGCGTGGTGAGATATGGACTGTCGCGGGCGGTCCAGGATATACAGGCAAGCCTCGTCCGGCTGTCATCCTGCAAGCAAACAACCTCACAGAGCTTGATTCAATTACGGTTTGCCCACTGACTACAAACGATTCAACATCACTGTTCTACCGGCTTTTTATAGATCCGGATAAGGAAAATGGCTTGCGCTTTCCATCCTGCGCCATGGCCGATAAGATCAGCACCCTCCCCAAGATAAGAGTCGGCACATACGTAGGCAAGCTGGCGGACGCCGATATGATGCGTTTGAGTCATGCCGCGCTGTTGTTTCTCGGGCTGGATGAACAGTGACGGGCAGCTCTGTAAAGAAACGCAAAGATCCATAAGCCTGAGCGCGCAAGCTCCGGTTCCGCATTGTCCGTGTTTTAAGACAGCTGAACCGGTGCTCGCTTGCTCCTTTTACAGCTTTTCAGCGAAAATCACCCTGGGGTGGACGTGGCTGAATCGCAGCGATTTTCTCGACGAAGGCGGCTTGTTCCCCCGCTGGCTTTCCTCGCCGCCTTATTGTTGCTGTGGCAGTGGGCAGTCGCGCGGCACCCTGGGCAGCTGCTGCCCGGGCCCTGGACCGTTGCCCAAGCGCTCGGCGAGCTTGCCCGCAGCGGCCTGCTTCTACGCTACGCGGTGGCTTCCCTGTTCCGCGTCACCTGGGGTTTTGGACTGGCCGCAGCTATGGCGATACCGCTGGGGATGTACCTGGGCCGGCAGCTTACCGCCGAGCGCGCCCTGAACCCGCTCATTCAGATCCTGCGGCCCATCTCTCCGCTTGCCTGGATCCCGATCGCGATCCTTTGGTTCGGCGTCGGCGACCTCGCTTCTATCTTCCTGATCTTCCTGGGCAGCTTTTTCCCGCTCCTGGTAAATGCGATTGACGCCGTGCGGCTGGTTCCCGCCGTGTACATCCGGAGCGGACGCAACCTCGGGTTGACACCCCGTGAGCTGTTCCGCCGCGTGCTGCTGCCCGCCGCGCTGCCGCAGCTTGCGGCCGGGGTGCGCTTGACGCTGGGCATCGCCTGGCTGGTGGTGGTCGCGGCGGAGATGATCGCGGTCAACTCCGGCCTAGGTTTCTTGATCGTGGACGCGCGCAATGCCGGCAACCGCTACGACCTGGTCGTCGCGGGCATGGCGGCCATCGGCGCGATCGGTTTGGGCCTGGACCAAGCACTGCGCGCCTTGGAGCGGACGCCCGCACTCCGCTGGAGCCATGGCGGCTAGCACCCTTCAGCGCTCGACGGACCTCGCTGCCGCCCTGCGCGCCGCGGGCGTCGCTCTGCGCTACGGCGGGCGCGAAGTGCTGCGCAACATCGACCTTGAAATACGCGAAGGCGAGTTTGTCTGCATTCTCGGCCCGTCCGGCTGCGGTAAGTCGACGCTGCTGAGTCTGCTTGCCGGGTTCCTCGCCCCGTCGGCCGGCGTTATTGAGGCGGAGGGCGAACCCGTGCGCGGTCCCGACCCCTCCCGCATCCTTGTTTTTCAAGAGCGCGGGACATTTCCTTGGCTCACCGTCGAGGCTAATATCGCATTCGGCATCGCCAAGCTGCCCCGCGAGGAGCGCGCGGCGCGGGTGCGGCATTATGTCCAAACAGTCGGGCTCGCGGGCTTTGAGAAAAGCTACCCGCACGAGCTTTCAGGCGGCATGAAGCAGCGCTTGGAGGTCGCCCGCGCGCTCGCCGTCAATCCGCGCATGCTGCTCATGGACGAACCCTTCAGCGCGCTCGACGCCATGACCCGCTTTTCCATGCGGCGCGAGCTCCTGCGCGTTTGGGAAGCCGAGCGCAAGACCATCGTGTTCGTCACGCACGATGTGGACGAGGCCGTGCAGCTTGCCGACCGCATCGTGCTGCTCAGCCCGCGGCCGGCGACGGTGGAGATCGTGGTGCCGGTGCCGCTCGCGCATCCCCGCGACCTGAGCGCTCCCGAGTACCTCGGCATCCGCGATGCTCTTCTGGAACGAGTCGGGATGGGCCGCTCCCTATGAAGCGTGCGCTGCCTTGGTTGACCCTCCTCGCCGCGCTCGGGCTGTGGTTCGCGGCGGTGCGCTGGAGCGGCACGCGCGTGTTTCCCTCGCCGGCTGAGGTCGCGCGCGGGCTCGGCGAGTTGGCGCAGAAGCATGTGCTTTGGGCCGATATCGCCGATTCGCTGCGCCGTGTGTGCTTGGGTTTCGGAGCCGCTGTTTCCTTGGGCGTGCCGCTCGGGTTCGTGCTGGGCTGGTACCCGCGGGCGCATGGGGCCGTCAACCCAACCATTGAACTGCTGCGCCCTATCTCGCCCATCGCTTGGATTCCCGTGGTGATCCTCCTGGTGGGCGTGGGCGACCGCGCCGCGACTGTTTTGATCTTTTTGGGCGCGTTCTTTCCCGTGCTTTTCGCGGCGGTCGAAGGCGTACGCTCCGTACCCACAGTCTACCGGCAGGCCTCGCGCAACTTCGGCTTGTCCACGCCGGCGCTGCTCGGGCGCGTGGTGCTGCCCGCCGCCCTGCCCCGCATCCTGGTCGGCCTGCGCATCGCGTTCGGCGTGGCGTGGCTGGTGGTGGTCGCGGCGGAAATGGTCGCGGTCGACTCGGGCCTGGGCTACCTGGTGCTCGACTCGCGCAACTCCGGCAAGCGGTATGATCTGGTGGTCGCGGCCATGCTCGTGATCGGTCTGCTCGGGCTCGCGCTCGACACAGCCGTGCGCTCACTGGAGCGGGCCAAATTCGTACGGTGGGGGTTCCAGCATGGCGCGTAAGCTCGGGTTGCTGTTCGCGCTGTGGCTGGCGGTCGTCACCGGCCTCCATGCGGCGCTCAACGTGAACTGGGGCGCGGTGCTGAACAGCTGGCAGCCGCCTGAAAAACGCAAGATCACGGTCGCTTATATTCCCGTAACCTGCCAGCTCACCTGCCCGGTCACCGACTACATCTCCAAGGTGTCCGACCGCGGCGAGCTGTTCCTCCCGCGCCTGTTTCAGGGCTTCCCTGAGATCAAGGAAGCACTGATCGCGAACAAGGTGCAGGCCGCGTTCATCGTCGCGCCGCTCGCGATCGCGCTGCGCGCGCAAGGCGTGCCCATCAAGGTCGTGTACCTCGGCCACCGTTACGGCAGCGCCATGGTGGTGAAGAAAAACGGCCCCGTACACGCGGTCGCCGACCTGCGCGGGCGCACGGTCGCCATCCCCAGTCGGTTCTCCGACGAGCGGCTGATGGTCCTACGCGAGATGGAGCGCAGCGGGCTCAAACCCTCCGATGTGAAATTGGTCGAGATGGCCCCGCCGGATGTCGCGGGGGCGCTCGCGGCGGGTGCGATCGACGGGTTTTCCATGGGCGAGCCGTTCCCCTCGCAGGCCGAGCTCGGCGGCTACGGGCGGGTGCTGTTCCAAGCCCGTGATGTATGGCCGGACTATATGTCCTGCATCCTGGTGGTGCGCGACGACCTGATCGCGAAGCGGCCGGAGGCGGTGCAAACCTTGGTGGACGGCATCGCGCGCTCCGGCTTGTGGCTGGACGAAGGCAAGCCGCACCGCCTGGACGCAGCCGATTTCGTGGGCCGCTATTACTACAACCAAAAGCCGGCGCTGCTGCGCTGGGCCCTGACCAAACCGCTCGACCGCGTGACGTACACCCCGCTCGCCCCGCGCAAGGCGGACTTCGATATGGTGCGCGACCTGATGATCGAAACCGGGGTGCTTAAAAAGAAGATCGACTTCAGCGAGTACACCGACACACGCTTCGCCGACGGCACGCATGGCGAAACCGCTTGGCGGTACGAGCCCGGCTATGCAAAAGCGCGCTAGGAGGCATGGATGATTCGGAGAGCGTTTCTGGGACTTACAGCGGCGGCGGGCGGGTTTGCCGTCCTGCGCGCGGCGGAAAAGCCGGAAAAGAAGATAGCGACATACAAAGTGGAAGGCTTCTGGTGTCCGACCTGCTCGGTCGGTACGGAAACGCTTCTGCTGCGCGAGAAAGGCGTGCTTGCCGCTTCGGCGACTTATCCCGAGGGCCGCACCGTCGTGACTTATGACGCCCGGCTTACTTCCACAAGGGAAATCGCGGCCGCGATTGAAGGCATGGGCTTCCATGCGAGCTTGCTCACATAGGATGAACAGATGAAAGTCGCTTACATTTTTGCCACACCCCTGGCCTCGGCTACAAAGCTTGCCGCCATGGTCCTGCCCCAGCTTGAGGCGGGCAGCCACGGTGCCGCAATTATCGGTATGTTTTTCTTTGACGACAATACCTATGTGCTGCGCGCGGGCGATGCTGTCGGCGAACGGCTTGCCGACTTAGCCCGAAAGCAAGACATCCTGCTGATGGCCTGCGACCAGTGCGCGGTGCGCCGCGGCCTTGCCGAAGGCAGACTGGAGCAGTGCGGCAGCGGGCAGGTAAAGCCGAAGGGATTAGTTGAGGGCGCGCAGGTCGGATGCTTCCCGCAGCTTTACGCGGCGCTCGGCGGAGCGCCGCCGGATTATGTGATCACCTTGTAATGACCCGCCGGGGAGCGGGGCTCGCCGTACTTACTTCTTGACCGCGGCCAGGATTTCATCCTGATTGGCGAGGATCTTATCCTGGTTCTTCTCAATCATTTCCTGATTCTTCAGGATCGACTTTTGATTGGCAAGGATTTCCTGCTGGTTATCCAGGATGGTTTTCTGGTTCGCGATCACATCGTTGTCTGCCACTGCGTTTCTCCTTTGGGGAACTGTGTTGCCCACCGCACATCATAGTCAACACAGGGCCGGTTGTCGCCATCCGAAGGCCCGGTCCACTTGCCCCGCCGCCGCCAGCACGAGCTCGTCTTCGTACGCGGGCCCTGCGATCTGTATCCCGATCGGCAGCCCGTGCGGGTCGGCAACCACCGGCACCACCGCCGCCGGCATGGCAAGCAGGTTCCACCACTGCGTGTAGCGCATCGCGTCCCAATATCCGACTGTTTGCCCCTCCACGCTCCACGCCCTCTCGCCGTGGCGGAACGCCGGAATCGCGCAAACGGGCATCAGGAGCAGGTCCACTCCGGCAGCCTGCATCTCCGCGCGGAACCGAGTCCTGAGCAGGTCCGCTTCGATCCACGCATCCAGGAGCGCCGTGCCGGTCAGCGGAGGTTCGCCATCGGCGGTTCTGAGATAGTCCTTAAAAATGGGGCTTAAACGCTCGCGATGGCCCGCGACAACCGGGGCATACACCATGGCCCCGCACTGGATGAAAAACAACCGCCACAGCCGCCGCGCGGCTTCCAAACACTCGGGACGGAACGGCTTGACGCGCAAGCCCGCTGTCGCGAGCGCTTCGGCCGCCAAGCCGACCGCCGCGCGCGTTTCGGGCGTGACCGGCACCAGCCCGTCATCCTCGAACCAGCCCACGGTCGCCCCGCGCGGGTCGGCGGCCCGGTACGGCTTCGGGCCCGCGCACAGCACTTCAAACAGCAGTTCGAGGTCGGCGACGGTGCGCGCCATGGGCCCTACCGCGCCCAGCGTGCTGAACGGCCCCGCATTGGGCGGCTGAGCGCCGATATCCGAAATCCTGCCCGGCGTGGGTTTCAGCGAGCAGATGCCCACGGCGTGCGCGGGCGGCCGCACGGAGCCGCCGGAGTCCGACCCCAACCCGCACGCAGCCAGCCCCGCCGCGACGGCCGCCGCCGTCCCGCCGCTCGACCCGCCCGCGCTGTACTCGGGGTTCCACGGGTTCGCCGTGCGCCCGTACAGGTCGTTGTCGGTCTCGTAGTTCATCAGGAACTCCGGGCAGTTCGTCATGCCCAGAATCACCGCGCCCTCAGCCCGCAGCTTCCGCACGGCCTCGGCATCGGTTTCCGCAACCAAGCCCCGCCGCAAGCTGCTGCCGATCTCGCAGCGGTACCCCGCGACATCGATGCATGACTTCACCGCGACCGTGAGCCCGGCGAGCCTGCCGCCGCGCACCGCGCGCGCCTCGGCCCGCACACGCTCTCGGTCGTACTCCACATACGCGCCGAGCGCGGGGTTGAGCCGGTCGATGCGCGCTAAGTGCTCCTCGGCCAGTTCCGGCGCGGAGGCGCGGCCCGTCCGCGGCATTTCCAGTTGATCGACGGCGGGCAGCAGCGCGGGTTCCATACACGTATCGTAAGCACATGCCCCCTCTTTGGTCCGGCTTCCTGCCGGACGATCCGCCCGCGGCGGCGATCCCGGAGCACCTCCAGGGCAAGCGCATCCTCATCACCGGCGCGGGCGGTTTCCTCGGCTCGGCGCTGGCCCGCGCGCTCGCTCCGGCGGCGCAGCTCATCTTGGTCGATCAAGCCGAGCACGGCCTGTACCGGCTGGGTCGCGCGCTCGGGAGCGGCCCTGCGTACCTGGTCGGCTCGGTCGCCCATCCAGGTTTTCTGCGGAGCGCTTTTGCCGCCCATGCCCCGCAAATCGTCTTCCACGCCGCCGCGCACAAGCATGTGCCGCTGATGGAAGCGAATCCGCTGGCCGCGGCGGAGACCAACATCCTGGGCACCGAGGCCGTGCTGGCAGCCGCCCATCCTGCCGAGCACCTTGTCCTGCTCTCAACCGACAAAGCCGTCGCCCCGGTCGGCGCGATGGGCGCGACCAAACTCGTTGCCGAGCGGCTGATGCTGGCGGCGGGCCGATCTGCCGTCCGCCTGCCGAACGTGCTGGGCTCGTCCGGCTCGGTTGCACCCTTGTTTACCGGGCAGATTTGGAAAGGCGGCCCGGTCACCGTCACGCATCCCGACGCGACCCGCTTCTTCGTTTCGCCCAAAGCCGCGGTGCGGAGCCTGCTTGCCGCAACCGCTCCGGGGTTGTGGATCCCCCAAACCGGCCCGGCGCGGCGCATCCGAGAACTGGCTGAACACATGATCGCCCGCTCCGGCCGCGCCGGGGTGGGGGTTGTCTACACCGGCCAGCGCCCCGGCGCCCGCCGGTACGCAACCGTGTCCGGCCCCGGCGCGCAGGTTACGCCCGGCGACGGCCCGCTGCTCCGCATCCATGCCGCGACCGCCGTGCCCGCGCTGGACGTCATCCGAGAAGCTGTGCGGAGCTGGGACGGAGACAAGCTGCGGCAGGCACTTGGGGAGTACCGACCCGCATGAAAATCGCCGCCGTCACCACTTCGCGCGCCGACTGGAGCCACTTGTACTGGCCGCTCCGCGCGCTCCGCGGTCACCCGGACGTCGAATTGCACGTTCTCGCCATGGCCGCGCATCTGTCCCCCGAGTTCGGCGTGACGGTCGGTGAGATTGAGCGCGACGGTTTTTCGTTGGCCGCCCGCATCGAGTGCCTCCTTTCCTCCGACACCGACGTCGGCATGGCAAAAAGCATCGGGGTGGGTTTGCTTTCGCTTGCCGACACGCTCGGCGCGCTCCGGCCCGATTTGCTGCTGCTCATCGCCGACCGCTACGAAATGCTCGCCCCCGCCGCGGCCGGTCTCGCCCTGCGCATTCCCATGGCGCACATTGAGGGCGGCGAACGAAGCGAGGGTGCGATCGACGACGCGGTGCGGAACGCCCTGACCAAAATGTGCCATATCCACTTCACGTCGACCCACGGCACGCGCGACCGGGTGATTGCGATGGGCGAGGAGCCGTGGCGGGTGCACCGCGCGGGCGCGCCTTCGCTCGACCACCTCGTGAAGTCGCGCCTGCCTACGCGCGCGGAGCTCGAAGCCGCGCTCGGGTTCGACCTGAGCCGGCCGCCGTTGGTGGTCGCCTACCACCCGGTGACGCTGCTGCGCGAAACCACCGCCGAGGCCGACGCGCTGTTTGCCGCGCTCGCTGAAATCCCGCAGCCGATCGTTTTCTGCTGGCCGAATGCCGACGCGGGCAGCCGCGCGCTGCTGGCCCGCACCCGGGTGTTCCTCGCGGACCGGCCCGAAAGCCGGATGTACACCAACCTGCCCGCGGTCCAGTACTGGGCGCTGCTGCGCGAGGCTGCCGCGATGGCCGGCAACTCATCGAGCGGCATCA
>CAXTSB010000092.1:0-1128 GCA_964246845.1 uncultured Acidobacteriaceae bacterium | reverse complement strand
GTCCTGGACGCCGCGCCCGAAGCCGGAGCGATCGGCGCGGCTCTGCGCCAAGCGCTCAGCCCGGAGTTCCGCGCCGCGCTCGCCGGCATGGCGAACCCCTACGGCGAGGGCCGGGCCGCCGAGCGCATCACGGAAGTGCTGACCACGCTGCCCGACCGCGACACGCTGCTCGGAAAGCAAGGGTAGAGGGTGGAGAACAAGGATGAGGGTGCCCCACATCTCGGGTTTGAGATGTGGGGTCGCGCAAAACTGATTTCCAACCTTTTCTAAGCCGAGCCGCCATGCACATCCCTCTCTCCGCCCCCGACATCACCGACCGCGAAATCGATGCCGTGGTCGCGGTTCTGCGCGGCAACCGCCTGAGCCTGGGCCCGCGCATGGAGGAGTTCGAGCAGAAGGCGGCAGCCCGCGCGGGGCGAGCGCACGGCATCGCGGTCAGCTCCGGCACAGCGGGGCTGCACCTTGTCGTCCGCGCGCTCGGGCTGGGGCCGGGTGACGAGGTGCTGGTTCCCTCATTCACGTTCATCGCCGCCGCCAACGTGATCCGCTACCAAGGCGCAACGCCGGTCTTTGTCGACATTGATCCCATCACCCTCAACATGGACCCCGCGAAGGCCGAAGCCGCAGTGACCTCGCGCACCCGTGCCCTCATGCTGGTTCACACCTTCGGGCGGCCCGCTTCGATGGAGCTGCTTACGCTTGCTCGCCGGCATAGGCTGCGCGTGATCGAGGACGCCTGCGAAGCCATCGGCGCGTCCTCGGGCGGCGTCGAGGCGGGCGCATGGGGCGATGCCGGGGTGTTCGCCTTCTACCCCAACAAGCAGATCACCACCGGCGAGGGCGGCATGATCGTCACCGACAACGCCGCGCTCGCCCGCGAACTGCGCGCGCTCCGCAACCAAGGCCGGTACCCGTCCGATGACTGGCTCCAGCATTCTGTGCTCGGGTACAACTACCGTCTATCCGAAATCAACTGCGCCCTCGGTTGCGCTCAAATAAGCAGGCTGGATGAAATTCTCGCCAAGCGCGAGCGGGTCGCCCGGCTGTACGGAGAAGCCCTGGCCGGGATCCCCGGGTTGGATCTGCCCGCGCCCGCCCTGCCCGGCAACCGCATCAGCTGGTTTGTGT
>CAXTSB010000091.1:0-13772 GCA_964246845.1 uncultured Acidobacteriaceae bacterium | reverse complement strand
CCGCGCCTCCTACCCTGGCCGGACCCGCCGGCAAAGGCTACACTGGAGCGGGGGGCCTATAGCTCAATCGGTTAGAGCAGCGGACTCATAATCCGTTGGTTCCAGGTTCAAGTCCTGGTGGGCCCACCATGCTGAACTTTTGTTGAGCTTCAAGACGGATGCGCGGGCTCTCGTGACCGGTGGCCGCAGTCAATGAAGGACGCGGTTAAAGCTTCCCGCCCGCATCGCCATCATCATGCGTGAGCGACGCATGTACGCAGCGCGGCCTCCCTCGTTCGAGGCCGACCGTGATTCATCGGTGGACGCAGACCGGCGTTCCCGGGAAACGGTGCCCGATTCTGAAGCATCCATTGAGGTGTCTTGCCGTTGACTCCCCAAGGCACTTTTGGGATACTTCACTGGACCCGAGAGGATTCGATCTAGATTGGAGCCGGCGTCTTTTCTTTCACGGGCAAAACGCAACGTCCGATCCTCGACAGCACTTCGCGCAAGACTTGCTGAAGCCGGGTTCCAGGGCGGCTTTGCGCTCCTTCCATGCAGGTTGAGCCGCGGAGAAATGTTTGACGGTTTGAACCAGAACGGTTTCGCGGCGGGTTTCGGATGCCGGGTTTACGGAGTGCGATAACGAGGTCGCGGTCCGAAATGAAGGCCGGTGTACACCGGTAAGGCCGTCGCGCTGCGCGGAGTCAAGCCGTGTGCGCCGGCAGGAGAGATAAGGGATGCCGACCGCAATCCGTTACCAAGTCGTTCAGCCGGAGACCACTGCCCGGTTCCGCTCCATGACGCCCTGGGGCAAGTGGGTGTTTTTTCTGCTGATCGGCTCCGCGTTCGGCCGTACTTTCTACTACCTCGGCGTGCCGTCGGCGAAGGTATTTATCGGCGAGGTGACGCTTGCGCTGTTTATCCTGCTGCGCCCCAAGATACTATTTCGGCAGTGGTTTCGGGCGCTGACCGAAAAAAGCCCACTGAGCCCCTTCGCCTGGGTGCTGCTGCTTTCCATCCTGTACGGGGCAGCGGAGGTGGGGTTGGGGTTGTTTAAAGACTATTCGCCCCTGACCGCGCTGCAAAACCTGGTCTTCAATCTTTATCCGGTGTACATCTTTTTGGGGCTTTGGGTCGGTTCCGAACACCCCACGATGCTGCAAAAGGTCATCCGCTGGTGGGCCTGCATACTGGCCGTGTACGGGCCGCTGTGGATGTTGTTTCTGCACAAGATCCCTCTCACGTTTCCGGGTGCCCCCGAGGTCGCCCTTTTCCCCCAGGCCGGCGGCGGCGGCGTAATTCTGCTCGCACTGCTCGCCATGGAACGCAATGTGACCCGGTATTGGGTCCCGATGGTGATTTGCGCGGCCATGGAGCTGGCCGTGCAGGTGCGCGCCGAATGGCTGAGCACCATCGCGGCTTTCCTTATTTGGGGAATGCTGGAGCGGCGATTCAATAAAGTGCTGCAGGCGGCCGCGCTGGTTTTTGCGATTCTGGTGCTCGGGCTCATCACCGATTTCGAGCTGCCGGGGCTTGCCGGGCGGGGCGGCAAGGTGTCCACCCGTGAAATCGTAGCGCGCGGCGTTTCGGCCGTGGATCCCGTTCTGGCTCAGGACCTTACAGGATCCAAGGATACGGCAATGTATGCCGGCACCATTTCCTGGCGCACCCGCTGGTGGAGTGCGATCGGCGACTCGGTATCCACCGACAACGGGCTGGACAGGGCTTTGCTGGGCAACAGCTACGGCTTCCCTTTGAAGGACCTGGTGCCTTACCTGAAGTCAGAAGACCTGCGTACGCCGCACAATATCTTCTATTACGCGCTCGGCTACTCAGGTTGGATCGGCGTCGCCCTTTTCTTCGCTCTCCAGGCCGCGCTTCTGCGCATGCTTTGGCAGGTATACCGGCGCACCGGGCAGTCGATCGGCATCTGCATGTGGGCCGTCACCTTTGTCGGCGCTTTCTTCGGCAACTCTTTCGAATCACCCATGGGCGCAATCCCTTTTTACCTGATCATGGGCGTTGTCATCGGACCGGCGCTGGGCCGCGGTTTCGTCGTGCTGCCTTCCGCCCCGGCTTTTCCCGCTCCCTTAAACCGGCGCGAGCCGTCGCTTGTGGCCTGAGACGCTCATGCGATTTCCTTTTCTCAGCCTTGTCTGTCTGCTCGCCCTCCCTGCCGCGGCCGCGACCCTCAATGTGAAGCAAAAAGGCGCGCGCGGCGATGGGCGCGCCGACGATACCGCGGCGATCAACCGCGCGATCGCGCGCAGCGCGCCCGGCGACACGATCTTTTTCCCGTCCGGGACATACCGCATCGGCGACGCGCCGGGCATCACGCTCGAGCCGGATCGAACCTACCGAGGCGACGGCTCCGGCGCATCCGTGCTGCTCGGCTCGGGCGGGTACTTGCTCGCAAGCTCGCGTTATAACCTGGCGGTCGGCATCACTGTCACGAATCTTATTTTCGACGGCGGCGGAATCAGGCTTGACGGGAAGGAAGTGCCGGCGCGCAGGGTATCCGTGACCGGGTGTACTTTCCGCAACATCATCACCGCCGGAGAAAATTGGACCAGCCACATGGGAATCTTCATCATCCCGGGCGCGGAAGACTCGCACTTCGACCACAATCACTTTTCAAACATCTTCACCGGCGGCAAGCACGGCTTTGAAGACGCGGACGCGACCGGCATTTTCGGCTACGGACTGTCGAACAGCACCATCAATGACAACGTCTTCGACATGGTGAACGAGGGCGTTCATATCTTTTTCGACCATACGGACGGAGCGGACGTGCTGGTCGCCCGCAACCGCTTTACGCACGTTCACCGCATTACGCTTGAGTTCCAGCACAACAAGACCACAAGCTTGACCGTGCGCGACAACACGGTATCCGACGCGCTCAATCCATACTGGCTTACATACGGCATGTCCATCGTGCCTGACGCCACAGGTACCGTGGTCGAAAACAATACGATCATAGCGAACACACCGCTTGACCTTTCAGCGGCTCCTAAGAACTACTACCCGTTCGGCTTGGAGATATCCGGTTCTAAGACTGTCGGACGCGGCAACCGCATCATCGGTCTGTGGGGCACGGGCATCGGCGTCGGCACGGCGCGCAACCTGCAGTTGAAAGGCAACCTGATCTGCGGCAAGGTGGCTGCCGGAGGCAGGAGCATCGATGAGTATCTCGGGCCGCAGCCGGGTACGGTGCGTGACAGCAATGTGATCACACCGCATTGCCCGGCCGACGCTGAAACCCTGATGCGGAAAGCTCCCCCGCAGCCGGGGAATTAAAGCCATACGTACCACCCCGGTCCGGCTCCGGTATCCGCGTACGGCAGACACCATCAACCCTGGAGTTCATTGCGCGCGCAGCGCCTCGCGATAAAACTGCTCCATGCGCTCGATGCGGTGCTCCCAGGTTTGCTCCGCCGCGAACTGGAGCGCGGCCTCCGACATCGCTTGCAGCTGTTCTCCGTCGCCGGCCGCGGCATCCACCGCCGTTGCGAGATCCTGCACAATCTGTGCGGGCGTGGAGGAAGGAACCTGAATCGATGCCTCTTTCGGCACAAAGGCGCGCATGCCTTGGTGGTGGATGGTGAGGATCGGAACTCCGCGGCTCACCGCATCCAGCACTACGCTCCCGAACGAATCCCGCAAGCTGGTAAACAGCAAAGCATCCGATTGTTCAAAAAGCGCAGACATCTGCTCATGCGGGAGCTGCCCAAGGAAGTCGACGCGGTCCGCGATGCCGAGCGAGACGGCAAGCTGCCGCATGGCGGATTCCTGCGCGCCGCTGCCGGCCACCCGCAGCCGTACTGCCTTGTTCTGTGCGGCCGCGACGGCGCGCAAGGCCAACTCCAAGCCTTTTTGCGGCACCATGCGCCCGGCCCAGAGCAGCCGCAGTTCGCCTGAAGCAAGAAACCCGCGGCGGCCCGGAGCAACGTTTTCAGTTCCGTTGTCCATGAAAAGCGCGACACGCTTGGCCCCGGCGCGCCGGAGCAGCGTTTCCGTCTCGAAATTGGTGGCGAAAACCAGGCTCGCCGAAGCTGCCGCCCTCCGCAGCGACGGCAAGGCGGGCAGGAGCAGGACGTAAAGAGAGCGAAGCACCTCCTTCCATCGCTGCTTGCCGAACAGCGGAAGAAACTTGGGCGGGGAATACTGCGCGCCGCCGACAGGGCCCCAGAGTGCCGGGATGGGGATCTTCCACAAGGGCGGCGGCAGCGCGACCGTACCCCAGCTGACATGGTGCAGCAGGTCGAGGCCGATCTCGCCGTGCAGGCGCGCGGCCTCCGCGTAGGCTCGGCGGAGCCACAACCAGTAGTGAAGGCGTATCCCCTTTTCCGTACCCTTGCCCGGCGACCAGCGGTCCAGCCTGCTGCGCACCTCAATCCATCGGAAATGTAGGTTCTCGTCCGGATGCGCGGCTAAATACTCTTCCACCCTGGCGCGATACTCGGGGTGCGCAATTACCCAGACTCGGTGGCGGCGCGCCATGTAGTAGGCCCAGTTCCAAGTCAGCCCGGGCTCCGAGCCGAGGCCGGGTCCGCAGGGATGCCCCACGATGAGCAAATTCATTATTTCCCCGACTCCGTTTTTAGGGCTCATGGGGAGGTTTTCAACATCGAAACTCTTCATTCACACCTCAGATTACTTGTGCAAAGTTCGGCAGAAAAGACCTGTATCCGAGGCGGTTGCCATTGTTGGCGATAGGTACCGTCTTGATTAACGAGCAAGCGCCCGCCCGCAAGCCAAGCTCGTGGTGTGCCCCTTTCGATGCCGGCCGCGGTTCATATCACGAAGTGCTGGCCACCTCGATCCGGACAGGCTATTGCTTACAGCAACGCATTCGGCGTTTTTCGGGAACGACTGCGGCCGCGGCTTGCGGCTACGCCCGCTCAACGCGCAGGGTCGCCAGTTCCCAACCAGCCATTTCGATAACGGCGTCAGCGGGTTTGAGCTGCTCCTCGGCGAGATTGCTCCGCCAGGTTTGCCCGGTCTCCCGTCCCCAGCGCAGAGTGGTCTTCGCAGGCCTGCCGGAGCTCTCGTACAGGCGCACGATCCACGCCTTGCCGTCGCTGCTCGGCTTTAAAGCAAGCACCAAGACCTCCGGCGGCTCGACGCGCAGCAAGGATCCGGACGGGGCCGTGCGCTCAACGGGCGGGGAAACAAGAAGCGGCTGAGACAAGCCGATCGCGAACCGGTGCGCCGCGGCCAAGCCCGCGCCCGCTCCCACTCCGTGGTGCAAGCGCAGCGCGTACCGAAAAGCGACCGGGCCCTCCTGGTATGCGCGGTAGTTTGTGCCCCAGTGGTTGTTCATCACCCAGGAGTACACGGCTTGGGTGGGCTCGATGTGCGTGCGCCATACGGAAGGGTCCCGTTGCGAGCCGAGCAGGTTTGCCGTGATGCCGCCGAGCTCCACCAGCGGCGCATCCAGCGCGGCCCATGTAACGCCCTGCTTTGGGCCTGAAATATCAATCCAGCGCCCGACGGGAAGCCAGTTCTTGCAGGAGCCGGGCAGTTGGTCGGCTTCGGGCCGCACCACGGCCAGCGGCATGTCCATCACCAGGGTTCCGTCCGGTATGGAGAAAGGAAACCCGAACTGCACGCTTTCCTTGGAGCCGCTTTGCGCGAAGCTCCCCCCGGGCCCGCCCTTGTCGGCGTGCGGATCGAACGGGACGCGCTCTTTGTCGACCTGGTTGCTGATCTCGAGCACATCGGACCCGGCGGTGAGGCGCACCTGACGGATCAGCTTGCGGCAGCCCGGTGCCGCGGACTCAATGCGCACCGAAGCGACAAGCGGGCCGTGCTCCTCGACAGTAAGAACGGCCAGTCCGCTGTGTCCGAGGTGCGCGGCATCCCGGCCTTCCATGTAGAGATACTGGTTCAGCGGGCCCTTCTCCCGATCCACCAGGTTCGCGGCCTTGCCATGCAGCGTAAGCTCGACCAGGTCGCCCGTGGTTTTGTCGAGCACCGCGCGCACCTTGCCGTTTTCGAGAACTCCGTCATGGACGCGGACCGGAGTGTCCGCGCCGTGCGCCCGCTTGGCAGCCAGCGTGTACCGGCGGCCGCCGAAAGCCGGCACGTCCGCGACTAAGACCGCAAGCTCGCCGGTGGACAGCCTTTGCGATGGAACCGCTCGTCCGCCGCTGTCCATCACGTGGTCGCCCGCGGTGGAGATTTCGGGCGGCAGCAGAACAATCTCGGTGCGGTCCCAGAATGTGGAGTTATGGACGTCGAATGCCGAGCTTCCCGCGGCTCCTCCGCGGAGAAGACCTGCCAGCAGGGCATCGGACATCCGGTCCGCCTGCACGGCGAAGTTCCGCTTAAAGGTCCACTGCTCCTGGGTGAAGCGGCTTTCCGGGTTGGAAACACTGCACCACGCGCCCCAGGTGTGCTCCGAGTACAACAGCACATTGCGCCAGGCTGCCCTGTAGGCCGAGGAATCGTAATCCGCGGGGGAAAGCATGGCCGTGAGGGCTTCAGCCTGCGTCAGCCGGTCGGCCGCGTTGCGGTTCATCGCGGTTTCGCGCGCTGAAGAGCCGGCTCCGTCTTCCCAGTAGGGCGTAAGGTCGCCGTGCAGCGAGGGAAGCTCCGGCCCGTACCTGTCTTCCATGGCTTGGAATGCCGTGCCGGTGGACGCGATCGCAAACCGGGGCCACGCAAAGGCTTCGTTCCAGGAGCGTACAAACTCGAACAGCTCCGGGTCGGGCGGGGCATTGTCCCCGTGTCCGGACCAGCGGATATGAGAAATCTCGTAGGGGTAGCTCACCTCATCGAGGCGGTTCTGATACCGCGCCGCCCAGTCGGCGTTGAGCTGATTGATGTGCGACATGGCGTAGCCGGTCCACGGCACCCAAACGAGAACCTTTTCCTTGCCGGAAGGCGAAACCCACCAGAAGGGTTTGTCCTGCCACGCGGTCATAAACGTCCCGATGCGGTCGAAGTAGTTCGGCGCGGCGGAAAAGTAGCGTATGCCGGCCTGCGCCATCGCCGCGGCCGTTCCCCAGGTGTATCCGGGCACATCGCTCATCATCGCGGAGTCCACCTTGACCCCGGCCTGCGCGCCGAGCAGCGTGCCGTACCGGAAAAGCTCCAGCAGCTCCTCCGGCCGGCATAGCCCGGTCAGCTCGTTGGCGTAAGAGCCGCTGAGCGCAACCTGCCCTGAGCGGATCGCTTCGAGAAACTGGGCCTGCTCCGCCTCGGGCTGCCTTTGCATGAACAAGTGCGCGGCCCAAAGCACTTCCAGGTTCCATACGAACCGCGACCCTTCGGGGTAGTCCGCCGTGATCCGCGCCAGCTCCATGCCGCGCGAAATGTTGCGGATCTGCCGCTCCTCCACTGCCTCCTGGAGGTCGGTAAAGCCGAGATCATGGTGCGACATGGGCAGGACATACGTCAGGAGTTTGCGCACGGGTTGGAGCATCACCGTTTCAGTATGTGCCGCGCCGTCTGCCTCGACGGAGACGGTCACCTGCTTCGGCGCGTCCACGGGCGGAACCAGCAGCTCAAAGCTGCTGCCCGGAACTCTGTTTTCACGGCTGATCCTGCCGGCGTCAATCACCCGTCCGTCGACGCGGATGACCGCGGAAGGCGTTTGTTCGAACGGCACGGTGAGCGCGATCAGTTGATGGAGCGAATCGCCTTGGCGGACCAGTGCTCGGATTGGTGTTGCGAAACGCGGCTCCTTGGCTGAAGTCTGCGCCGCGGCGGCACTGCCTGCGGCGGACGGCCCGGCGGGAAGCATGGTGCCCGCCGCCATCCCGAGTGACTTCAAAAGGCTTCGTCTGTTCATCCGCTCACCTTCGCAGCCGTATGAATGCAGGCCGGGAGATTCCTGACAGTTTCACTCCAGGAAGTTTTGGGCCTGCCCGCCTTGGAAAGGACAAATGTCCCAGCTTGAAACAGCATGTAAAACATCATTGCCTAATGTTCTCAGGGCTGTGCATGATGCCCCGCATGATCAGCGCGATCCTGCTCCTCGTCTGCTGTTTCACCTTCGCTGTTTTGCTTCTCGCTCAAATCTGCCGGAGCGCCCCGCGGACGGAGCCGCCGCTTATCCCCACCTTATTCAAGGCTGCCCCGCCGGCTCAAAACACGCCCGGCAGCATACCGAACTCATGCTAGAAATCGATGGGCTGTTGTCGGAATGCCGGGAGCACCCGCCGCCTTGATCGGGGCTGGACAGCACGGCACCTGTCATACCTTTTCACAATCCTTGTATGCGGCGGCCCTGGATCAATCGGAACCCCAAAACAGACAGGGTTTTGCGAACCTGGCCGCGGGCGTGGGCGGCCCAGGCGCCTTCGCGGTCGAGCCGTAGGTAGGCGGTCCAGTGCGCGAGCGCGCTGCGGCGTTTGCCGGTGTGCTCCAGCGCCAGGGCAAGGTTGTAGTGGGCGTCCGCGTAGCGGGGATTGATCGCGAGGGCGCGGCGGTAGGCTTCCATCGCTTCGGGGAAGCGTTTCAGCTCGTCGAGCACGTTGCCCAGGTCGAAAAAAGCGAGGGCGTAGCCGGGTTCGCACGCTGTGGCCATGCGGTAGTAGTGCTCGGCGCGTGCGTAGTCGCGGCGGCCGTAGTACAAGGTGCCCAGGTTGATCGCGGAAGCGGCATGGCGGGGGGCGAGGGCGAGCACGGCTCCGTAAGCCTCCACCGCGGCGTCCACCTGTCCGGACTCCTCGGCGCGCACGGCTTCAGCGAACAGACGGGAAGCCTCGCGGCCGCGATCGAGCATGGAAAGCGAGTGGATGGCGGCCACGGCGGGGCGGCCCCGTCCGGAAAAGTCGAGCACATACTGGCCGCCGATCGGCTCCATAACCGCGCCGGAGTGCCGGAACACCAAGCGGTCGCGGTTGACATGGAGGCTGGCCTCAAGCAGCGGCTCTTGGAGCCCGGAAACCGCGCGCATGGCATGGACCGCGTCGCGGATGCTGCTCGCCGGCAGGCGCTGCGCGCCGAGGTCGCGCAGCTTGCGCAGCTGCCCCAGCTCGGCGAAGCCGTAGCGGTCGGCCGAGGCGATCAGGCCGTTGCGTTCCCACAAACGGAGCTGCCGCTCCGGAATCTTGAAGATCCGCAAAACGTCGCCGCGGCTCCACTCGCTCACGCGCCAGACCTCCATACCGATGGGAGCAGTATGGCATGACCGCGCAAGTTACGGAGGTAAGAGGAATCTGAAATGTCAGGAAAAGGCGGGACGGAATGAAAGCTGGAGCCGACGACCGGACTTGAACCGGTGACCTGCTGATTACGAATCAGCTGCTCTACCAACTGAGCTACGTCGGCGGCCCTGCACGATTGTAAGTGGGTCGAGCGCCGGGGGTCAAAGTTTCAGCGTGATGAACTCGTCATCGGTCACTGAAGAGGGCGGCTTGCCCTGGAGCCGGCGCACCAGCACCCGGCCCGCGCCGAAAAAGACGGCCAGCACCAGCGCGGCGACCGCGAGCGCAATGGTCAGATAGCCGATGCCGAGCAGCAGCTTGGCAGCCTTGGCGACCTCGCTGGTGTAGCCCTGCGGCTGGTCGAGCGTGACGTCGGACACATAGGTGATTTCGTTGACGAGCCGCTGCGCATCGGCTTGCGGAACGCCCGCACCGCTGACGACGCCGATCAGCGGGCCGATGCGCCGCGTCGCGGTGTGCAGGGCGGAGTCGGGCAGGGCGGTGATACCTTTCAGGGCGGCTCCGGCGATTTGCGGGGTCGGCAGGATGATGAGCGTAAGTACGGCTTGGGCGCCCCCGCGGAGGCGGTAGGCGGCGGTCGCGGCTTCCGCGTCCTTGTCGAACGGGATGACGGATGGGGGCAGCGGCCCGTTGTAGCTCGCCGGGCCAACGGCATAGTGGAGGGTCTGCTTTTCAAACCCATCGGCCGGCAGCAGGCCCGGCAAGGTCGGCAGAACGCCTTCAGGGCCGTTGGTGGTGAGCATGCCGGCGAGCAGGGAGGCGAGTGCCGCACGTTCCGCATCGGGATGGCTCGCGCCCGCGATACGCCGCGCCATGACGAGAACATTCTTTTGCTGGACAAGAAACAGGTCCGGGCCGGCGGCGGCATTCTGGCCGAGTGCCTCGGGCTGCATCGCGGGAGCGCGGTAAAAAGTGAAAGCCGCGAACGCACCCGTGGCATCGGAAAAGCGCAAAACCTGCACGAGATAGCCGCCGTCGATCGAGCTGCCGTATCGGGCGGTATCGGCCTCCAGCAGACCATTCTCTTTGAGCACGGCGGCGTGCGCCGCGTCCGCGTCGGAAGGCGTCGGGATGATCTGCAGCGCGCCGTCGCGCACCTGCCCGGCAAAGGCCGGCGGCAGCAATGCCGGAGCCTTAGCGGGCTGCTTGCTGGGCGTGGTGGGGCCGCCTGAACCGGATGATGGTCCCCGCTGATTGAGCTGCGACTCACCGCTGTGCTGCGCGCCCGCGGGCAAGGCGAGGGCAAGCAGGACTGCTGCTGCAAACGGGCGCGGAAAGCTGCGGCTCACGGTGTTCCCAGGATATACCTGTGGGGGCGAAGGGTGGAAAGGCGGGAGGTTTGAGCAGGGTTGTGTTTGCAACGGGCTCGGTTGACGGTAAGCCAATTCCCTGGCGCGCGTCAGATGTAGTCCTTCTTCTTTGTCCAATTCAGCGGCGCACTGCGGAGCCTGCCGCGAAGGAAATAGATATTCTTATGCTCAAACGGCATGGCCCATGGATCGTTCACATGCGCGAGCACGGTGACGCTCGCGTATTCCTTGCCGAGCTCTTCCGGCGAACCGCCGCTGATTGCGATGGTGAGCCCGATATCGCAGCCGTGCATGCCCCGCATCCAATAGCTGTTTTGTGGGCTGATCGCGGCCGGAAGGCTCGGCTCCTTGCGCTTGCCGAGTAGATCGAGCGCGCCGGCCTCGCCGTAATTGTCGCCGTAGATGCACACGCGTTTCTGTTCAGCAGGCGTCAACGCACGGTAGGCGCGGACGACTGTTTCCGCTTGTTCCCGCCACCCGAAGCGGTCGGCGTAGAACTGTGGAAGCGGGCCGGTGGCCAGGTTTTCAGTTTGGTCGTTGTGCAGGTGCAGCGCACTTGTATAACGCACCCATGCGGCCGGGCGCAGCACCGGCGAGGCCATCGGAAGAACCAGGAGAGTGGTCGCAAGCAGCGCACCCTAGAACACGGGAATCCAATGACACGGTTCTGCCGTACAAGCTGTCGGGCAACAAAATGGCGCTCCCACGTAATCGCTCCGGCCGCGAAAAAAGGCGGGTAGACAGCCGCGAGATAATAGTCCTTGGCATGCAGGGCTAGCATGATCACCAAGAAAAGCAGTACGTGAGGTCGAGCCTCCGTAAACCCCGGATCGACTTAGCGCGAAGCAGCGTAAAGACGCCCGGAACCCAGAGCAGGGTGTTGAGCGGCTGCATACTGCTGCATTGCGTGAGAAAGAATTGGACGGGCCCGACTAGGACATTCTTGTGCCGTTCGCGGCCGTTGCTTAGAAATTCAAGAGTCGGCCAGTGATTGTGCATTTGCCAAAGCAGATTCGGCAGCGCAAGCATGACGGTAAGCAGGAGAACGCAGGTGCCCCAAAAGATCGGTTCAAAGGAGTTCATCGAGAGATAGCCGTCCGTCCCGATGAACTGCGGGCAGCAAATAATAGCCAGCATGGCCAAGGACTGCGCCGGGCGGAGGCCTCCCAAAGCCCAGGCGAGCATGCCCGTGAGCAGCATCATCCCTGCTCCGGCAAGGGCTGAAAGAATGCGGACCGCAAAAACGCCCGTACCGAAAAGAGCTTCGCCGAGGCGTGCCTGCACGGCCACGATCGGGCCATGGTCGACAAAGCCCCAATCTAGATGGTGGCCGCAGGCAAGGTAATAGAACTCATCGCGGAAGTAGCTGTAGCCGAGATGCCCGGACCGGAGGGTCAGCGCAAATTGCAACACGAGCTTGGCCACGGCGAAAGTACAGCCCAGGCGCAATGCTTCGGGGAGGGGAGCAGCCGGTCGGAGCGTGGTTGCGATGTCAGCCATAGCGAACGTAAGTACGCTGTAGATGCTTTACCGGTTCCGCAATCGATCAGCGCGTCGCGGCCGTATCTTCCAGCCGCACCCCGCTCAGCGAGCGCACATACCGGGCCACACCTTTGTACAGGCTTTCCGCGATGCGCTGCTTGTACGCTCCTTCGCGCAGTTCTTGGGCGTCCTCGGGATTGGTAAGAAAGGAAATCTCAGCCAGAATCGACGGCATGTTCGCGCCGATCAGGACGACGAACGGAGCCTTCTTCACCCCGCGATCCTTCAGGCCCGCGTTGCCGGTTTCGAGGCCCTGGTAAAGCGAACCCTCCACATCGGCTGCGAACTCGCGCGACTCGGCAATCTTATCTTGCAGGGTGATTTTTTTCACAAGGTCCGAGAGCTGGTGGATGGACTCGGACGAGACCGCATTTTCGCGCGCCGCCACCTCGAGCGCGTCGGCCGAGGTGGTGAAGTTCAGGTAGTAGGTTTCCACCCCGCGCGCGCTTGCGTCGGGGCTTGAGTTGGCGTGGATGGAGAGAAACAGGTCGGCCTGCGCTTTGTTGGCGATGGCGGTGCGGGTTTCGAGCGGGATAAACGTGTCGTCGTCGCGGGTGTAGATCACGTCGGCCCCGAGCCGCTGCTTCAGCAGCTTGCCGAGGCGCAGGGCAACGTCGAGCTCCACATCCTTCTCTTCGATTCCACCCGCGCCCAGCGTGCCGGAGTCATGCCCGCCGTGGCCCGCGTGTACCACAATGCGGTTGATCTTGAGGCCGAGAGCGCGGGAAAGCGACCGGCTGCCGGTGGAGTCGGGGTCGGCGGGGAACGCCGGCGGTGGTGAAAGGGCGAGGCTTGGGTCCGGTTTGCGGCGCTTGCCTGATTTCGCGGGCGGTGCTTGGTTCACTTCCGCGGCTGAAGCGTCCGGAGGCGGCGCAACGGCATTTACAGGCGCGCGCGGAGCGGCGACAGCGGCAACGGGAGCGGTGGTCGGGGCGGCCGTGGCGCGTACCCGGTCGGGCTGCCGGCCGAGCGCCGCGATCGCCGCGGCGGAGTTGCCCGGTTTGGCTGAGGCGGGTGCGCCGGCGGGGGCGGTTTCCGAAACAAATGTACCCGGCGCGGAAGGGTGCTGCGCGCGCGGCGCGGGGGTGCCGGCGGCTGCGTCTTTAGCTGCGGGGGTATGCGGCGCGGGCGTTTGCGCGCCCCCCTGCCGAGCTCGATTTTCCTGCTCTGCTTCCAGCGGCGGGCTCGAGCTCGGGTTTACTTGGGCAGGCGCGGAAGCGCCGTTCGCGGGCGAAGCCGGGGCTGCCGCCTGGACGGGCGTTTTGCCCAGCGGCTCCGGCCCGGGCAGGGCATTTGCGAGCAGGGGCGGCGCTTCCGCCTTGGCGCGCCCGTGCACGTCGATGATGAGCCGGGAAGGGTTCGGCAGCCAGAATGCCGAGTAGTCGCTCACATCGCTGACATCGAGCACGACCCGGACGACGTCGCCGGAGAACTGGGCGGCGCGGATGCGTTGGAGAAACCCTCCGTCCGCCACAGTCACGGCCCTGCCCGCGAGCGCCGAGGCGAGCCGCGCGTTGTGCAGGTCGAACAGGATGCGGTCGGGGCTGGGTACGCGCGAGGCCTCAAACGGCGGCGGGTCGCCGCTGCCGCCGACATCGATGGCGATGCGGGTATAGGTTGCGGTGGACCAGTGGCGGATGCCCGTGACGGGAGCGAGCTCCACGCGGGAGTGCGCGTCGGCGGGGCGGAAAACCGGGACGCCGTTGATGACGGAGGCGGGGGTCGCGGGCTGCGGCGGGTGTGGGGCGGAAGACTGGGT
>CAXTSB010000090.1:0-13910 GCA_964246845.1 uncultured Acidobacteriaceae bacterium | reverse complement strand
CTTACCGGTGACGGGTTCGCTGCGGGCATCTGGTAAGCCGGCATGGCAAGCTGCTGGTCAATATATGCACTCAGCCCTATCTTTTCTACATTGAACATATCGTTCGCTGTCGGGCCGAACGTAGCTTGGTTCAAGATGCGCCCCGCCGCTTGAAGCGACGTTGCTGTTTGTGAGTTCCAGCCCGTGTTGACCACCGGACTGCTTAGTGCAAAAGCGCGCATGCCGAAAACGGCGAAGACCATGACTATCAGGACCCGCGGCAGGATGCGCCGACGATGCAATGTGTTGCCGCCGAAAATCATCAAAACTGCTCCTTCGCTTCGAGTACCTTACTTGAATCCGGAAAGATGGCAAGAGGCAATTTGTTAACATTCTGCTTTCTTGGCATCTTTACCGTACTTCGCAGATATTACCCGGAGTTTCTGCAACTATGACATTCCCCAAGCGTGGGATTTCTGGGGGGAGTAACGGTACCGATTAGTCATGCTGCGCGCCCGTTTATCCCCCATTGGTGGAGCCGTGTCACTCTTTCGCGGCAGCGGTGGAACTCTTGAGTGGATCAATGCCGTCGTCGCCCTGCCGTTGCGCCGGGCCCGCGCGGGGTGGACAATGAAGGCATGAAGCGCGTCCGCTACACCAAGTACAACGGCGACCTGGCCCAAGAGCTCGACATGGAAGATTTGCTCGAAGCGTTGCAGGACTACCTGCTCGACTCCGGCTTCCGCAATCCGATGACGGAGTTCCAGGACCTCGACCAAACGATGGAGGACCTGAAGGAGGCTCTCCGGCGCGCGATGGAGTCCGGCGAGCTTTTCGACGAGAGCAGCCGGGAAAAGCTGGAAAAATTGCAGGCCGAAGGTAAGTTCGACCAATTCCTGGACCGGCTGATGGACCGCATGGAGCAGGAAAACTATATCCGCAGCCAGGGCGAGCCTTCCGGCGATCCGCGCCAAGGGCAAGCCGGCCAAGGCGACGGGAACGCCCGCTTCGAGGTCACGGACAAGAGCCTGGATTTCCTCGGCTTCAAGACGTTGTCCAACCTGCTCGGCTCGCTCGGCAAGGCGAGCGCCGGCCGGCACGACACGCCGCACTACTCAACCGGCATCGAGAACAGCGGCGGCTCCAAGCAGTACGAGTTCGGCGACACGCTCAACCTCGACACCACCGCCACCCTCGGCTCGGCGATCTCGCGCCAGGGCGCGCACATGCCGCTCGAGCTCGAGTACGCCGACCTCCACGTCCATCAGTCCGAGTACCAAAGCTCCTGCGCGACGGTGGTCATGCTGGACTGTTCGCACTCCATGATCCTGTACGGCGAGGACCGGTTCACCCCGGCCAAGCGCGTCGCCATGGCCATGTCGCACCTGATCCGCACGCAGTACCCGGCCGATTCGCTGTCACTCGTGCTCTTCCACGACTCGGCCGAGGAGCTGCCCATCTCGCAGCTGCCGCGCGTCAAGGTCGGCCCGCACTACACCAACACGCGCGAAGGGCTTCGGGTAGCCCGACGCATCCTGGAGCGCCAGCGCAAGGATATGAAGCAGATCGTCATGATTACCGACGGTAAGCCGTCCGCCCTGACCCTCCCGGACGGCCGCATCTACAAGAACGCCTTCGGCCTCGACCCGCTCGTAGTGAGCGAGACGCTCGAAGAGGTGAACCGCTGCAAGCGGTCGAACGTCATGATCAACACCTTCATGCTCGCGTCGGACTACGGCCTGATGCAGTTCGTCCAGAAGGTCACGCAGATGTGCCGGGGCAAAGCCTACTTCACCACCCCCGACACCCTCGGCGAATACCTGCTGATGGACTACATGCAGCGCAAGATGACAACGGTGCATTGAGGGCGGGCGCAGTGAGGTCCCGCTATGGCAAGCCGAGAAGATTCAGAATAGCCGGCGCACTTGAGTGTGTCGACAGACCCGGCCTGAGGCAGTAGTCAAAATCGAGCGGGTCGTCGGGATTTGCGCTTTCCATGTGCATCAGCGCTCCTCGCGCGTCGTTCTCGACGATTGATTTGAGCTCTGCGTCATGGGTCGCGACCGCGCCGATGCCGTCCCGCGCCAGCAACGCCCGCACGATGCTCTGCGCTGCGACCCTACGGTCGTATGCATTCGTCCCGCTCAGGATCTCATCCACGAGGAACAGTACGCTCTCGCCCGCGCGCACTAACTGCACCGCGTTGTTCAGCTGTTCGATTTCCGCCAAAAATCGCGAGCGCCCGTCCTGCAGTGAATCAGGCGGCAGAAACACGGCACAAATCCGAAAAGTTGAAAATACAGCTGCCCGCGCGCGGACAGGCGCACCCGCCTGTGCAAGAACGGCATTCAGTCCGACGGCACGCAGCAGTGTGCTTTTGCCGGCCATATTGGAACCTGTGATGAGGTAGAAGCGTGTACCTGCATGGAGGGCTATGTCGTTTGCGACGCAGCTTTGGGCAGGCAGCAAGGGATGGCCGAGCGCCTCGGCTCGGCACAGACCCGGCCCATCCACCAGTTCGGGAAAGACGTACTCGGGATGTTCAAACGCATAGAGCGCAAGGGAAAGTAAGGCGTCGAACTCAGCCCAGCACTCCAACCATGTTTGCAGACCGGCACCATAGCAAGCACGCCAGCGCTCAACAGCAAATACCGCTTGTGTGCCGACAGCCAGCACGCGTGAAACAAGAACGAATTCGGGCTTTTCCCGCTGCACAAAGGCGCCCAGGAGTCTGTCAAGCTGGCCGATGCTGCGCGCGGCATGGCCGGCTTTCAAGCACTCCGCAAACTCGCGAAGCTGCGTAGATTCAAATTGCAGATTCTCAAGCAGGTTGAGCCCTTCCCGCAGGGTTGCAAAAGCACCGGAAACGCGCTCTGCCGATCGCATGTGGTCGGCAATGCTGAAACGCAGCACGCCAGCAATGGTGAGCTCGGTCGCAGCTAGTCCGAGCAAAACCGGCCACCAAGCCAGCGGTACTGCTTGTACAAACATGCCGACTCCAAGGAGCAGCACTCCCGCGCTCAGTACGAACAGTGACAAAACTGCGGCACGGGAAACAGGCAGCAACGGCCTTTCCAGCCATGCGGCGAGCACTTCCGGAGAGCAGTCGCGGCTGCGGAAGCCTTGCAGCAGATTTCGCCTCTCGAACAGCTCAGGGCGGTTTCGGAGTTCCCGTACGCTTTCCTGACGCCTTTGCCGGTCGGCCTACGTTGCCGGGTCCAGAAGCAGGGCAGCCAGGCGCGCCGCTCCAAGATTTGTTCTTGTCGTGTTGAGGAGGGAAAAGAGCGATCCTTCTCCCAGTACCTGCAAGTCTGTTTGGTACAGATGCCCGGGACGTACAAATTCCATGCCGCTGGAGCTGTTCCGCCGCCAATCATCCGTCAATCGGGCAATTCCAGCTTGTATGCTTTCCTCGCTTACCTGGAGATTTCGCCAAGTACGGCCTTCTCGGCGGTAGAACCGGATACAGACAGCAGAGCCGAGGGCAGCGGCGGCGCATAGTAGCAACGCATGTGGAAAGCCGCTTGCCGCTGAAACAGCCGCGCAAATACAAGCAACTCCGAAGGACACGGCTCCGAACAGAGCCCGCCATCGCCTTGCCTGCGCTGCCGCAAGCCGGCCTTGGACGACCTTGAGCTGCTGCCTGTAAGCGGCGAGAACAGGTGAGTCTTGATCTTGAAGATTCGTTGAGAATTGCTGCAAACATGCACTCCGCGCTTTTCACCGGGTAGGTGAAGTGAACAGAAGGCGGGAGCACGTGGCGTGCGGGGCTACGACATACACACGCTCTCCGACCCGAGTACATAGCCGGCGACAAACAGCGGAGGGCGCTGGAAACGCCAAAAAGCAAACGCGATTGGTTGCAGGGGTCTGAGTTCAACAGTTTCCGGCCAGCGCTGGAGCGAAGATGCGCTTACGGGGTTGAATAGGTGATGGAGGTAAACGAACCGGTGCTTGCGCTTTGAAAAAGCCTGCCGCGCGACAAAGCAAAGCAGGAAGAGAACCAGCAGGCAGGCAAAAGTCCGGCCCGCACAGCACAGCAGCAGGAAAAGACAGCTGCGCGACGCGGATGCGAAGAACACAGCAGCCGCAAGCCTGACCAACGCACTGCTTCGATCATTCGGAAAGCGCGTTGCATGTCGGCCCAAAAGTTGCACCCCAAGCTTCACGCCGAGCTTAGCAGGATTGCGGGCTCGACCCTGCAAGCGATCAGCCTTGTTGGACTTGTGACCCACGCTCCAGCCTCGTCCGCAAATCCGCCGCGAGGCCGGCGACGGTTTGGAGCTTGGCCGTGAGCGGGGCGGAGATCAACGGTTCTGCCAAGGCGAGCTGCGAGTGGAGCAGCAGGCCTGTCACCGTGTCGCGTAAGTCGTTTTCGACCGCACTCGCGGCGGCGCGCATGGCCAGGTGCTGTTCAAGCTCTCGGCGTTGCAGCGCCGCGCGCACCTCGCGGACAATGCGGTGCGTGCCGGATACGGCAAAGTTGATCTGCAGCGGGATAGCCAAGCCGGCCAGCTTCCAAAGCATTTCCGCGCCTTCCGGGCTTGCTTCGGCGACCGGCTCGTCCACCACAACGATCGAGAACTCGCGGCGGCGCAGCGCGGCCAGGCCTTCCCGGCGGCTCGGGGCCACCTCGACCGGCAGGCCAAGCTGTTTTGCCAGGCTGGCAGCGCAATTCTCTGCCCCGCTGATCCCCGTGATCATCAGTACGGTTTGCACGGCGGCCTCCTATGCGTTTCAACCTCGCCCCAGGCCGTCATGGCCGCCCCTGCCCATGCGCGAGCGCTCCATCACGGTTCTGCGCCATGTACATGGCGATGACAGCCTCGCCGATGCCGTATTCCTTGAGTTTGCGGTAGAGCGTCGTTTTGCCGATGCCGAGCAGCTGCGCGGCTTTCACCTTATCCCCATCAAGCCGGCGGATCGCGTCCAGAATCGCGTTCTTCTCGACATCGGCAAGCGAAGACACATCGGCCGCGGCCGCAGCGGCCTGCACCTGCTCGCGCAACGGCATGGTGAGGACGCGCTGCTGGTTATAAAACTCGATCACCTCGGTCGGCATCTCGCCAAGCTGGACGACATTGCCGTAGGAAGTCACCGAGCAGGCACGCTCGAGCGCGTTTTCAAGCTGCCGCACGTTTCCCGGCCAGTCATACTCCGCGATGACGCGCAGGGCTTCATCGCTCAGTACATAGCTTTTGCGGACCTCCTTGCCGATGCGCTCCAAGAAGTGCGCGACCAGCAAGGGAATGTCCTCGCGGCGCTCCCGCAACGGCGGCAGGCGCAAGCTCACGACATTCAGTCGATAATACAAATCTTTGCGGAAGCGGCCCTGCTCTACCATCTGCTTCAAATCGCGGTTCGTCGCTGCAAGAACCCTGGCCCGCATCGGTACACGATGGCTCGCCCCGACCGGCCGCACCTCGTGCTCCTGGAGTACGCGCAGCAATTTGGCCTGCAAATCCAAGGGCAGCTCGCCTATTTCATCCAGGAAAACGGTGCCGTCGGCGGCCGCGACCAGCAAGCCTTCTTTATCGCGGTTCGCGCCGGTAAAGGCGCCTTTCACATACCCGAACAGCTCGCTTTCCACCAGCGTCGGCGCGAGCGAACTGCAATCCACGGGCAAAAACGGCTTTTGCGCCCGCTGCCCGTTGTTATGGATCGCACGCGCCACCAACTCCTTGCCCGTACCGCTTTCGCCCAAAATCATCACTGGATGGCTGCTGCCGGCCACCTTCGAAAGAATGCGGTAAATCCTGTCCATTTCGGGGCTTTGCCCGATGATCGCGCCGAGCGTGCTTTGCGTCCGCATGCGCTCGCGCAGGCGGCGGCTCTCCGAGTCCACGCGCCGCCGCTCCACCACGCGGTCCAAAACGGCCGCGATCTCATCCACGGCAAAGGGCTTTGTCAGGTAGTCGGTCGCGCCGGTGCGCATGGCTTCCACCGCTGAAGTGACGGTCGCGTACGCGGTCATGATGATCACCGAGGTTTCCGGCCGCAGCGCTTTCACCTCGTCCAGCAGGTCCATCGACTGTCCATTTTGGGTTTTCAGATCAAGAAGGAGCAGGTCGGTGCTGCTGCCGCGCAGGTACGCGCGGGCTTGATCAACAGAACCGACGGTGTGCGGGTGAAAACCGCGCGCGGCCGCAATCTCCGAAACCGCGGAGCGGACCGCTGCGTCTTCATCGAGTATGAGAACGTGCATCTTCGTCGGCGAAGAAGTGACCATGGTTTCCAGTTCAGCTTGAGTATGCGGCTGATTTTAGGCTTCCCTTGTAAATTCATCCAGTTACGGAAGTTTGCCTCCTTCACTTACAACTTTTGCGGCATGGGATACGCAATTCAAAGGTGGTGCCCCGCCCGCGTCGGCTTGCCGCGCGGACCTTGCCGCCCGCGTTTTCAACCAGTTCGCGCACGATGGCGAGTCCAAGCCCAACCGGGGCCGCCCCACCCTGTTTCGAGCTGAAGCCCGTCTCAAATATCTGCCCGAGCGCAAATGCGGGGATGCCGGGACCGTCGTCGCTGACATGGATCAGCACGGCGGGCTGGGTCAGCGAAAGTGCCCGGCGCGCCGTGATGCGCACGGTCCCGCCTTCCGGCATCGCTTCAGCCGCGTTCTTGACCAAGTTGGTAAGCACGCGCAAAAGATCATCGTCCTCAAGGGTGAGCGCATGGAGGCCGCTCTCCGCCGAGGCGTGTACCACCGTCCGTGATCCCGCGGAGGCTTGCAGCATCGGCAGGCAGCGCAGCACCGCCTCGCCCGCTGTTTTCGCCGGTTCCGCTGCGGCAGGAACCGACTGCCGAACACTGCCCAGCGCGGCAAAGCGTTCCACCAACTGTGTCAAGGAGTACTCCACTCCGTGCAGCTGCTCGGCCAAATGCATATCCTTGGCTTGCAGAATCCCCGGCGCTCCGAGCATGCCCGCGATCAAACGCAACGCGGTAAGGGCATTGCGCGCATCGTGCGCCAGGGCTTCGGAAAGCTGCAAAGTCCTTGCCGGCTGAGTCTGCCGCTTCACCTCGGATTCCACAAGAACCGGGCGGGCAACCCCAATCTGCGCCGCCGGACCGGTATTCTCAAACGGCAGCGGGGGCGGAAAAGGAACAAGTCGAGGACCGGGTGTCACGGGCGGCTGCCGCATACGTCTCCTTAGAATCGGCGGGCGCTTGTTACCGCCCATCAGCCTCCTCCATATGCACGGCATGCACCAAAGTCAAAAAACGCAGTAAAGTCAATCGTTGCAATGACTTGCACAAAGGTTTCCGTTGTGACTTTCCAAGGCGCGCAGTTCCAAAACGGAACGGGATTTTCCCGCACAGCCGTCTAACCAGACTAGAATGATCATCTTAGACACGCGGTTCCAAAATGGGACCGATTTCGCCGCTCCCGTTTTGGTCCAGGCTCCCGCCTAGAATAGCTGCATGTCTATGCCCGACCTCCCATTTTTCCGCCAAAATGACCGCCTTCCGGACGCTTTGCGCCCGCTTTCGCTGACTCCGGACTACGTACGCACCGCGGAAGGGTCCGTCCTGATCGAACTTGGCCAAACACGCGTTTTGTGCAATGCGTCTGTTGAACCAGGAGTGCCGGCCTGGCTGCGCGGGCAGGGGCGCGGGTGGGTCACGGCTGAGTACAGCATGCTGCCTCGCGCCACCCTCACCCGCAGCCCGCGCGAGTCGGAAAAGGGCCGAATCGGCGGCCGCACGCACGAAATACAAAGGCTGATCGGGCGGTCGCTGCGGGCCGAAATGGATTTAGCCGCGTTGGGCGAGCGCGTCATCATCTTGGATTGCGATGTGCTTCAAGCCGACGGGGGCACGCGCACGGCCGCCATTACGGGCGCATGCGCGGCGCTCGCGCTGGCCCTGGGGCGTCTGGTGAAAAGCGGAGCCCTGAAAGCAAATCCGCTCAAGCGGATGCTCGCGGCGGTCAGCGTCGGTATTGTTGAAAACACGATGCTGCTGGACCTTGCTTATGAGGAGGATTCGCAGGCGGAGGTGGACGCAAACGTGGTCATGAGCGCGGGCGGCGGCTTGATCGAAGCGCAGGCGACTGCTGAAAAGAAATCTTTTTCGCGCGAAAGACTGAACGAAATGCTCGATTTGGCCGATAAGGGGATTACGGAAATGTTGCGGGCGCAGCGGGCGCTCCTCCAAACGTGCGAGGTGGAAATCCCGGGCGGCGTCCAAGCGCCTATCTGACGTCATATCGAGAAGCGATAGCATGGTGGCCGGGAGAGAACAAGGTATGAAGATGGAGTTGACGCCGGGCAAGCTGGCTGGATTGAGGGCGGTATCAAATAAGCGTGGTGTGATTGCCGCGGCGGCCATGGACCAGCGCGGGTCGCTGCAAAAGTCGCTCGCGAAAGCGAAAGGCGTGAGTGACGTACCGACCTCTATGTTGGAAGACTTCAAGTCGATGGTGACCGATACGCTGACCCAGCACGCTTCGGCGATCCTGCTGGATCCTGAGTTCGGGCTGCCGGCAAGCAAGCAGCGCCACAGTGCCGGCTTGCTGCTGGCTTACGAAAAGACTGGGTATGACGCAGACCAGGAAGGCCGCTTGCCGGACCTCCTGGATCACTGGTCGGTCCGGCGACTGAAGGAAGCCGGTGCGGACTGCATCAAGGTACTGCTGTATTACACGCCGTTTGAAAAGAGCGACATCAACGACCGCAAACATGTCTTTATCGAACGCATCGGGGATGAATGCCGCGCGCATGACATTCCCTTTTTTCTGGAGTTCGTCGGCTACGACGTGCACGGCGAGGATGAAAAAGGCATGGGCTATGCGAAGCGCAAACCGGAGATCGTCTCGGGTTCGATGGCGGAGTTCGGCAAGGAGAAATACGGGGTCGATGTGCTCAAGGTGGAAGTGCCCGTGCAGATGAAGTTCGTTGCCGGAACCCGGGCCTTCGCGGGCGACCAAGCCTACACACGCGAGGAAGCGCTGGAGCATTTCCGCTCGGCCGCCTCGAACACGCACAAGCCGTTCATCTATCTGTCCGCCGGCGTGACCAATGCCATTTTCATTGACACCCTGGAGCTCGCGGCGGAAAGCGGCACTACGTTCAACGGTGTGCTTTGCGGGCGCGCGACTTGGGCCGACGGTGTGGCTGTGTTTGCGAAGGATGGAGAAAAGGCGTTTGCCGACTGGCTGGCCACGCAAGGGGTGGAGAACATCTCGAACGTAAACAAAGCATTGGAGGCCGCGCATCCTTGGACCGAAAAAGTACAAGGGTGAGCGCTCTGGTTGAAAACGATACGTTTTAAGGCTTTGCCCCGGGCCGGGCTGGTTGCGGCGACCATTCTGCTTTGCGCCTGCGTGCCGGCCGCGGTTGCCGCCACCCGGCACTGGCCGCAGATCAGCGACGATGTGCTGATGCACTATGTCGTCTTCCTTTTACGGCAGGGGTTCAGGCCGTACCGGGACATCGTCGACATCAACCTGCCCGGAAGCTATGCGGCGGATGCGGCGGCTGGCCTGTTGTTTCAGGGGCACTGGCGCGTGTTCGACTGGACCCTGACGGCAGCTGCCGGAGCCGTGCTCGCGCGCGAGGGGAGGCAAGCCGGATCCCTCGCGGCCGGGCTCTTCGCGGCGGCCCTGTGGGCCGTGTGGCATGTGCGCGACGGTGTCGCGCAGGCCGGTCAGCGTGATTACATCGCGACGGTCTGCCTCCTGCTCGCGTTTTCAGCTCTCCGCCAAGCATGGGCAGCGCGGGCTCCGGTTTGGGCATTTCTGTTCGGACTGGGCTGTGGAGCGGCGGCGGCGATCAAACCGCAAGCCGCCCTTTTTTGGCTTTTGTTGCTTCCTTGGTTGTCATTAACCGGCAAGCGGATCGCGGCCGTCAGCGCCGCCGGGCTTGCGACGCCGTCCGTCGTGCTCGGCGCTTGGCTTGTTCGTGAGCACGCGTTTGGCGCTTTTCTACGTACGGTATGCGGGCTTTTGCCGTTCCACGCGGGCAATGGCCCGGCATACCATTCCGTTCCTGCTGCTCCACGCCCTGCCTTGGCAGTTCGCGCCGTTCCTTCTTCTGGCCTTTACGCTCGCGCCGCGCCGGGGTTGGGCCGAGTTTCCGCACGGCGCAGTGCTCCTCGGCATGCTCGGCGGCCTGCTCTCATTTGCCGCGCAAGGCAAGGCATACCCTTACCACCGCTATCCTCTGCTGGCGTTCACGCTGCTGCTTCTCGCATCCACGCTCGGCGCTTGGGTCCGGGACTCCGCAGGCAAAGCGAGGCAGTGGACCGCGCTCGCGGTTTTCGCCTACGCCGGCCTGTGGTTCGGGCCGGAAGCAGCGGCGCGGGCGCTCCGGCAGGACTGGCGCACAACGCCGGCCCTCGATGCCCTTCAAACTGACCTGGCTCACCTAGGCGGCGCGGCCCTGGACCACCGCGTGCAGTGCATGGACACCATGGCCGGCTGCATCACCGTGCTCCAACGCATGTAGCTGACCCAGGCAACCGGCTTTCTTTACGACTGCTACCTACTTGCGCCCGACTCGAGCCGCGCCGAGGCAGGCCTGCGCGCACAATTCGCGGACAGCATCCAAAGGCAGCCGCCGGAGGTACTGGTCATCACCGACCAGTGGTGCTTCCAACGCGATCCCGCGTATGCGAAGCTGCGCGCATGGCCATGGCTGGCGGAGTGGCTGGCCGCGCACTACAATTGGCGGCGCAGCGCGCATTCCCTCCTGGGTCCAAACAGCTCGCCGCCTGGCCGTTCGGCTACCGTTTATACGTGCGGCGCGGCCGGTAACTCAGGCCCCGCGCGCCGGTCCTAAGCAGGGGACCAGCCATGCTGAAAAAGCACTTCCGCGTCATCCTTTCTCTTTTTCTCGCAACCGCGGGCTTCGCCGCGGCGCAGCAGAAAAGCACATTCGTCACGACCCGGGAGCACCGCAAGGTCACGATCGAGACTTTCGGCTCCGACCCCAAGCTCCCGGCGCTCATCCTGCTGCACGGCTCCGAGGGTCCGGGCGGCGGCTACTACCAGGATCGAGCAAGGTTCTTCACGGCGGCGGGCTACCAGGTGCTGTATCCGCACTACTACGATGCGGCGCCGGACCGCTCACAAAGCCTGGATGATTTCGAAGACTGGGTTGACCTTGTGCGTGAGCTGGCCGGAACCTTCACGCCCGGGCGCAAGTTTTATCTTCTGGGCTTCTCGCAAGGAGCGGAAATTGCTTTGGGCGCCGGGGCGGAAGGCGTACCGGCCGCGGCGATTGCGGACTGGTACGGCGCGCTCTTTGAGCAATACGCCCGCAAGATTCAAACCCTGCCGCCCCTGCTTGTACTCCATGGCGCGCGCGATACGACCATCCCGCCCAGCTTCGCCGAACAGGTGCTCGAAACCTGCCGCGAAAAGCGTTTGCGCTGCGAAAGCCATATCTACTCCGAGCAGGGCCATGGCTTCGGCGGCCCCGGGCTGGCCGACGCGGACCAGCGCACGGCCGCGTTCTTCCGCGAGGTCGGGGGCCAGTGATTCAGTCCAGCTTGGACTGGCCATACTCGAGCAGCGTCACCAGCAGCACTCCGCCGCAGATATTGCCGGAAGTGGCGGGAAGCAGCCACTGGAAAAACTGCCCCAGCGCGACCTGATGCGCGAGAACCGCTGACAAAATTTCCCCAGAAGTCGCGATGCAATGGGCGAAGTGGCCGATGCCGACAATAAATGTCATGGTCCAGATCAGCATGACCGAGCCGGTGATGGAGTGGGAAGCAGACACAAGCCAAGCAACCGTCGCGATGATCCACCCGCCCACAACCCCGGACCAGAATGCGTGCGCGCCGTGCAGCTGCGCCGCGGACGCGCCAAGCTCGGCCAGCTGCCGGGTGTACTGCCCATCCAGTGCGCCGGTTTTGACCGCGAGCAGGGCAAACAGCAGCGCGCCGACCAGGTTGGCAGGGAAAACGATCGACCACAACCGCAAGGTGCTCCATACATGCTTGCGCTCGGCAAGCACCAGAGCCACTGGATATAGCGTGTTCTCGGTAAACAGCTGCGAGCGGCCCAGGATCACCACCATGAACCCGAGCGGGTAGAAAAAATAGGCGGCTAAACGGCCCGCGGCGGTCGAGCCCACGGAAGAAAGCAGGATGGCGACCGAAAGCCCGGTGAGCCCCATCAGGAGGCCGCCCGCGACGCCGGAAATCGCAAGCGCGACTCCGGCCCGCTCCAGCTCCTTGCGGCCGTTGTCGGTGACCTGATGGAAGATCTCGACCGCTGTCGGGCGGTCGAGGTCGCGCTGGGTGGACGACTCGGCTTGCGGCGGCTGGCGCTTTACGGCGGGAAGGGGCACGTGCGGACTCCGGACCATCAGGGTTTGCCGGTTCGATGCCGCCGGACGGCCTACTATCTACAGACTGACTTTCGCGTGGTCGCCGACCGGCGTTTTGCCGCCGGTGGCCGCCCGGGCCAGGATTTGCACGTTGCGGACCAAGGCGCTCGCGGGCGCGTCCCAATATTCGGCCTGGTCGACGCGGATGCGCAGCACGCGGATGCGCGGGTCCTCCTGTCCCTCAGGAAACCACGCCTTGTAGGAAGGAGTCCAAAGTGCCGCGATCAGGGCTCGGTCATTCGAGAGCGAAGCGCGTCCGGACATGGTCACATACGAGCTTTTCGCGTCGGAGTAGCAAAGGTTCACCTCCGCGTCCTCCTTGATCTCATCCACCTTGCCCGAGTCCTCACGCGTCAGGAACACGACTTCGCCGTTGAACGGGGTGTCCTGCGAAGCCATGGGCCGGCTGTGGAGCGAGCCGTCCGGGGCGACGGTGGTCAGCATGGCGATGCGGATGTCCTTGATGAGTTCGCCGATGCGCTTCACGGCTTCTTCGCGGCTTTGAACCTCTTCTCCTGCGGGCACGGGTACGGTCTCCTTTCCCTTTAGGATGCGGGTTCGTTCATGATTGAGAAATGGAACGGGCGCACCTGGGCACGATGGTCGCAACCATGGAAAGCTGGGGTGCCGCGCCGGCGATCGTGGAACACCGGGGCGTACGCCGCTTTTCCGCGAGCTGGGCGGAGACGGCGGACTTGGCCCGGCGGGTCGCGGCCGAGCTCGCCCGGCGCGGCATCGGGCCGGGCGAGCGCGTACTGCTGTGCGGGGCCAACGGGGCGGCCTGGACGGGCGCGTTCTTCGGCTGTGTGCTCCGGGGCGTGCTCGCCGTGCCTCTCGACGCGGGCGGCTCGCCGAAGTTCCTCGCCAAGGTTGCGAAAGAAACGGGAGCACGTTTGCTGGCGGGCGACCCCGACTTACTGCCCGGCCTGCCTGCCTTGCCGTTCCACGCGCTTTCCGCACTGCCGCTTGGCCCGGTTGGGCCGGTCGCCCTCGGCGCGGAAACGCCGCTTCAGATCCTATTCACCTCCGGCACGACCGGCACGCCCAAGGGCGTGGTCCACACCCACGGCAACCTCCTGGCGAGCCTCAGCCCGATCGAGCGCGAGATCGCCAAATACCGCAAGTACGAGCGGTGGGTGCATCCGCTCCGCATCGCAAACACCCTGCCCTTGTCGCACATCTTCGGGCAGTTCATGGGACTTTGGGTCGCGCCGGTGCTCGGGGCCGTCACGCACTATGAGGATCGGCCCGGCGAGCTTTCCGGCCTGCTGCCGCGCGAACAGATACACGTGCTGGCCGCCGTGCCGCGTACACTGGCGCTCCTGCGGTCGCGGCTCGCGGCGGAGTTCCCCGGACTTGAAGACGCCGTCGAACGCGCGCAAACTCTGCCCTGGCGCAAGCGCTGGTGGCGGTTCCGGGCGGTGCACCGCCGCCTGGGTTGGCGGTTTATCGCGGCGGTGTGCGGAGGCGCGACGCTGCCGCCGGATCTGGAACAGTTCTGGACCGGGCTGGGATGCGCCCTGGTGCAGGGCTACGGCCTGACGGAAACCGCGGCACTGGTCACCCTCAACCATCCTTTTAAGACCGCGCAAG